>NZ_JBSHMI010000003.1:0-486440 GCF_053645235.1 Sphingobacterium sp. NPDC055346 | reverse complement strand
CCTGCCGCTAGCGTTCATCCTGAGCCAGGATCAAACTCTCCATTGTAAAATGAAGTGTAAGACCAAGACTATTTATAAAATAGAATTGTTGTCTTGTTAAATGTTTTCCTCCCGCTCCGGGATACCTGAATAAATTGATTTCTTAAATCTTTGTTCAGCTACCGTACTCTCGTACGGGTCGCTGCGCTACATGATCATTTAAAGAACTTATCGCGCCTGGGCATCTCGCTTCGGCTGTATATCGTCTCCTTTTAAGGGGAGTTGATGTGTCATTTCTTTCGCTCCGGACATCGCGTCCGTCGCTGTTTCCCTTGGTTGGGACTGCAAAGGTAGGAACCTTTTTTGAAACCGCAAAATCTTTTTTCAAATAATTTTCGTGGCCCTTTTTCGGCGGTCGGCATGGCCTGCAATCGTGCAGCTCTGCTTCCCCTTTCCTTCCCGTATTTCAGTGGCCGTGGGGCCGTCCCTCCCTTGCGGAGTGGTGCAAAGATAGGGACAAAATACGTTCACTTCCAAGGGAGAGGCCAAAGTATTTTTACCGCCGCCAGCTAACTCGCTGTAGCATTGCCAGATAATTTTTCCAAAAGACGGGTCTGAACCAGGATTAGAGGGATTGGAGGATGGACCAAGATCATGAAAAGGAACCAGGATGGTGAAGATGGGAGGATGGACCAGGACAGGAAGGGACGGACCTGATGCGCCATGATCCTGAAATATCCTCCAATCCGTTCCATCCTGGTTCAAAACCCAGATCTTGGCCCATCCTCCCATCCCCTTGATCCCGGTCCAACATCCTCCCCTTTCCACCTGACCTCATTCGACCCACATTCCGAAAATTCGCAACGCGAGCGACCAAATCCCCTGTGCGTCCTCGGGTACGCTCCGGCCGGTTTACCTGTTCTCTCCGGACCATTCCCGAACATGCCCCGAAGGAGTCCCGAAGGAGAGCCACAAAAAAACACCTCAATTTTGAATCAAAACAGACTACAGGCCATGACCCACATTCGTTAAAAACACTTAAATAATCCAGCAACAAAGGTCCCGCCACTCATTATTTCCTATATTTAAGAAACCAATAAATTCCTTATGGAGCAGACTAACCAGAAACAGCCGATTGAAGTATTCCCCAAAAACCCCATCCTATTTAGGTTTTGCTTTATATTAATAACCCTCTTTATCATATTGATAAATAACAACAGCTTCTTTTTCTTACTCTTCTTGGAGCACATTCTCACTCCAGTCTTAACTGACCTCCTAAAATTCCTGGCTTCTGGGTTTGTGAAGTTCGATGGGAACATGCCCTTTAGGAGTGGAAGCGGAGACACCACCTTGCAATGGCTACTCCTATTATTGATCAGCATAGTATCTATTATAGGATGTATTATATGGACACTCATCGATCGGAAAAATAAGGTCTACCCAAGATTATACTATTGGCTCACGGTGCTGATCAGGTATTACATTGCTATTACCATGTTGATGTACGGATTCGTCAAAGTTTTCTCTCAGCAATTTCCAGCCCCAGATCTCATCAGACTGACTGAACCCCTATATAAGTTTTCACCGATGGGATTGGCATGGACCTTTTATGGAGCTTCGCCCGCCTACAATATATTTATAGGTATTGCCGAAATGTTAGGCGTCTTGCTGTTGTTCCGAAAGACGACCACCTTGGGGGCATTGATCATGCTGGGGGTCAGCATAAACGTAATGGCTACAAATTATTTCTATGATGTACCCGTCAAGATGGTTTCCACGGCCCTGGTTCTGTTCAGTCTTTTTCTGTTGGCACCAAATATCAAAAGGTTCTATATGCTATTGATCAAACAGAAACCGGTCCAGCTCAGCAGACCGCCGCAGCCCACCTTCAGCAAACGCTGGAAACGGATTGCATTTATCTCCATAAAATACCTATTCATAATATTGACAGTCGCCTCCCTGATTCCAAGGACTCATTCAACCAGAAAGTACATCGCTCAACTCCAGGGTAAAAAAAGCGAACTGTACGGCGCATATTATATACCCTTTAAGGAACATCTGAACCGAAAGAAAATAAACATGCCTGACCATTGGCACTACTTAATATTCACTAATGAAAACAGCTTAACGGTTCGGGATGAAAGTATGGACCTGATATACTATCAGCTTATCCCCACAAAAGACAGCAAGGAATTTAGAATCGTAGGGAAATACAATGAACCTTCGCTGGACCTGAAATACCGACTAAAGGAAGATGGATTGATTCTCATGGAAACGGACAGCAAGGATTCCACATCTATCTTTTTGGAGAAGATAGATATGGAGAACATTGACCTGAAGACCCGCACTTTCCGCTGGGTGCAGGACTATCCTTATAATAGGTAGTTAAAAAGCATTGATGCCCGTGATGTCATTTCCGGTAATCAACAGATGTACATCGTGGGTACCTTCATAGGTAATGACCGATTCCAGGTTCATCATATGGCGCATGATCGGATAATCGCCGACAATACCCATAGCGCCTAATATCTGCCTGGCTTCACGGGCCACCTGCAAGGCCATATTCACATTATTGCGTTTGGCCATGGATATCTGTGCAGGTGTTGCACGGTCCTCATTCTTCAACTGCCCTAACCGCCAGGACAGCAATTGTGCCTTGGTAATCTCCGTGACCATCTCTGCCAATTTCTTTTGCTGCAGTTGAAAAAAAGCAATGGGCTTCCCAAATTGCTTGCGTTCCTTGGCATATTGCAATGCCGTCTGATAACAATCCACTGCAGCACCGATGGCTCCCCAAGAAATACCATACCGTGCAGAATTTAGGCAGGACAATGGGCCTTTCATGGAACTGACTTCGGGAAGGACATTATCTTGCGGAATAAAAACCTGATCAAAGACCAGTTCACCTGTTTTTGAGGCCCGCAGCGACCATTTATTCAGGGTTTCAGGTGTACTGAATCCTTCAAAGTCCCTTTCAACGATCACCCCACGGATCTTTTTATCCTCATCGCGTGCCCATACCACGGCGATATCACAGATTGGCGCATTGGTGATCCACATTTTGGAACCAGACAAGCGGTACCCCTCCCCGTCCTTTAGCAACTTGGTCTCCATACTTCCAGGGTCAGAGCCATGGTTAGGTTCGGTAAGGCCAAATGCGCCGATGAGTTCTCCCGTTGCCAATCGAGGCAAGAACCTATGTTTCTGTTCTTCCGAACCGAACTTATAGATCGGGAACATCACTAAGGAGGATTGCACCGAAGCAGCAGACCGAATGGCCGAGTCACCAAACTCCAGTTCCTGCATAATCAATCCATAGGACATATAGTCCAGTCCTACCCCACCATACTCTTCGGGAATAAATGGACCGAGTGCACCAATAGCACCTAGTTTTTTCATCAAGCCCGGAATTTCCTTATGTTCCTGGGCATATTGATCGATGACCGGTAGGATCTCGAATTTTACAAATTCACGGATGGCATCCCGAACAAGGATCTGCTCAGGGGTCAAAAACTCTTCAATTTGGTAGTAGTCCATGGGTAATTTAGATTTATAGACATTAGCTAATAGGCAGACCTTAAATAGCCTGTGCTAAAAAGTCCTAATGCTTTTCGAATCTATCGCAAATAACCTGTTTGAAAAATGACTAAAATCACCATTACAACAAACAATTGTGAATAACATCTTCAAATCGCACCAGACATAGTCTACGGCCCATTATCTTATGTCCAAATTACAAAATAAATTCGACCAAATTCAGTTGACAACAAAATATATTCGCTATATTTATAGAAATTTCGAATAATATAAACCATATTATGACATCAAAAGAATTAAAAACACTTGGGATCGAGGCTGAAAACCTAGGTACATCGACAGGGAGCAAATGGTTTGCTCAGGGTGAGTTGATTGAATCTTATTCACCTACCAATGGCAAATTGATTGCTAAGGTAAAGAGTACGACCAGGAAAGAATACGAAAAAGTAATACAAGAGGCAGAGAAGGCGAAATTGGTTTGGCGCGATATCCCAGCACCAAAGCGTGGCGAGATTGTCCGTCAATTAGGAGAGAAACTTCGCGAGCTGAAACCTATTCTAGGCAAGCTGGTTTCCTATGAAATGGGGAAATCCTACCAAGAAGGAATGGGTGAGGTTCAGGAGATGATCGATATCTGTGATTTTGCAGTGGGCTTATCCAGACAATTATATGGAAATACCATCCATTCAGAAAGACCAGGTCACCGCATGTACGACCAATATCATCCATTAGGGATCGTGGGTATCATCACCGCTTTCAATTTTCCGGTAGCGGTCTGGTCATGGAATGCTGCCTTGGCCCTAGTTTGTGGAGACGTAGTAGTATGGAAGTCAAGTGAGAAAACACCATTGTGCTCAGTAGCCTGCCAGCATATCATAGCCGATATATTGAAAGCAAATAAGTTACCGGAAGGGATCTCTTCTATTATTGTCGGTGATGCCGAAGTAGGAAAATGGATTTCAGAAGACGAACGCATTCCTTTGGTATCTGCTACAGGCTCTACCCGTATGGGGAAAGAGGTTGCCACGGTTGTTGCCAAACGCTTGGGCAAATCACTATTGGAACTAGGGGGTAACAATGCGATTATCGTCAGTCCAAGTGCAGATCTGAAAATGACCATTATAGGAGCCGTATTTGGAGCCGTAGGTACTGCTGGGCAACGTTGTACAAGTACCCGTCGATTGATCATCCACGAAAGCATCTATGACAAGGTGAAAAAGTCATTGGTAGATGCCTATAAGCAGATAAAAATCGGAGATCCATTGGACAGCAACAACCACATGGGACCTTTGATCGATACCGCAGCGGTGAACATGTACCTTGATGCTTTGAAAAAAATAAAATCGGAAGGCGGAAAGTTGTTGACCAAGGGTGAAGTACTGGAAGGTAAGGGCTATGAAAGCGGTTGTTATGTGACTCCGGTAATTGCTGAGGTGGAGAACCATTTTGAAATCGTGCAACATGAAACCTTTGCCCCAATCCTTTATTTAATAAAATACAGCGGTGAAGTAGATGCGGCCATTGCATTGCAAAATGGCGTTAAGCAAGGCCTTTCATCAGCTATCATGACCAATAGCTTGCGTGAGGCAGAACTGTTCTTAAGCCAGAATGGCTCGGATTGCGGTATTGCCAATGTCAACATAGGCACATCAGGTGCTGAGATCGGTGGAGCTTTCGGGGGAGAGAAAGACACAGGTGGCGGCCGTGAATCTGGTTCAGATGCATGGAAAGTATATATGCGCAGACAAACAAATACCATCAATTATACCACTAGCCTACCATTGGCACAGGGAATTAAATTTGATCTATAAAAATTAGATTATAAACGATTATGATAAGAGAAACACATAAAAGATTAGCAAAACATATCTTGGCAGATGGCCTTCCGGTTGTCATGGACCTTGAGAAATCCCACGGTTCATACATTGTAGACATCGACGGCAAGGAATATCTGGACATGTTCAGCATGTTCGCATCATCGCCTGTAGGCTATAACCATCCTTATATCCTGGCAAATGAAAAACAGTTGGAAAAGGTTTCCATCAATAAATTAGCGCTGTCGGATATCTATCCCGATGAGTATGCGGATTTCATGGATGTCTTTGAACGCGTAGGGATTCCAAAGGAACTAAGCTATTGTTTCTTTATCGATGGCGGTGGTCTGGCGGTTGAAAACGCCTTAAAAGCCGCATTCGACTGGAAAACCAGGCTGAACCTAGCCAATGGCATCGACCAGGAAGCGAGTCAGGTCATTCATTTCAAACAGGCATTCCATGGCAGGACCGGTTATACGCTTTCGCTGACCAATACCAAGGACCCGAGGAAATACATGTACTTCCCAAAATTCAATTGGCCAAGGATCAGCAATCCGAAATTGACCTTCCCATTAACGGAGGAGTCAGTTGCTGCGACCGTTGAGTTGGAAAAACAAGCTATTCAGGAGATCGAAGTCGCTATCGCCAATAATCCGAACGATATTGCCTGCTTGATCTTGGAGCCTATCCAAGCTGAAGGCGGGGACAACCATTTCCGTAAGGAATTCTTTGTGAAACTGAGAGAGATCTGTGACAAGAACGATATCATCTTGATCTTGGATGAGGTTCAGACAGGAATTGCCATGACCGGGAAAATGTGGTGTTACCAACATTACGGAATTGTTCCAGATGTAATTTCCTTCGGAAAGAAAACACAGGTCTGTGGGATCTTGGCCAACAAAGAGAAGTTTGACCGTGTTGAAAAGAATGTTTTCCAAGAGTCTAGCCGGATCAATTCTACTTTTGGAGGCAACTTGGTTGACATGATCCGTTTCAAATTGATCTTGGAGATCATTGAAAAAGAAGGTCTGGTCAATAAAGCGGAGTCGTTAGGTGAGTATCTTCAGGTAAAATTGATGGAACTGGCTGAAAAACACCCTTCCATCAGCAATGTTCGCGGAAAGGGATTGTTGGTTGCTTTCGACCTTCCGACGCCAGAGGCAAGAGATAAGTTTGTTTCTGACGCGATGGCTGAAAATATGTTGATCTTAGGCTGTGGTGAAAAGAGCATTCGATTCAGACCGCACCTGACGGTGAACAAAGAAGATTTAGACAAAGCGATTGCTATCGTTGATAAAGTGGTTGATTAAATATAATTGAATATCCCGATCGTAAGGTCGGGATTTTTTTTGTTGATTGGTTTCTGGCAAATATGGGGTTGGAATAATATTGAAAAACAAATCGGAATTCTACAAATATTTCACCCCATCCTGGGGTTTCTTTTTTTAGATGCCATTTTTCATGGTTCCATTTTTGGATAATATGTTTGGAAACCTATATAATACACCTTATTGATTTTGAAGGGAAACCTCCAGAGGGGGTGAAATATTTTTCTGCAATTTGTCTTGAAGAAATAAAATAGTTCGTTCGCTGTGCTCACGATGACAACGATTCTAAAAAAAATACAACAATAGATTCTTCGCTGCGCTCTAAATCCCCCCCAACCTATTTCCAATTCTGAAAGATTAGTGAAGAATCTGTACGTAAATGGCCCAAAACATCATTGTCATTTTCAATCGAAGATAGATAACCTGAAGGCCATTACTTTCAATGTTTGTATGGTTCCGAGCCCCTTCGTTCCTCAGGCTGACACTGGAAAGGATGACTTTTCTGCAAAAAAACCTAGTCGGGCTGATATATTTTTCCATCGGAAAAACTAAACCTTCTTTTTAGTATCCTTAAACTCTTTCAGCACTCCAAACAGCTTGCTTCCTGGATTGCAACAGCCAAGAGATGCATCTTCCGACCTTATTTCCAATAGGTTAGAATTCGATTTTTAAGTTGCTCAAGAAAGATCCAAAAATTGACAAAAATTAGCTGAAAGAGAAGGCCTGAAAACCCGAACGATTGGTGTCATTTTTGTACCTTTGTAGATTATGTCGGATATTATTCAATTGCTTCCAGATTCAGTAGCAAACCAAATCGCAGCGGGTGAAGTTGTTCAGCGACCAGCCTCAGCGATCAAGGAACTATTGGAGAATGCTATTGATGCAGGAGCAGATCATATAAAACTTATTATTAAGGATGCGGGCAAGTCATTGATCCAGGTGATCGACAATGGCTGTGGAATGAGTGTAACGGATGCGCGTCTATGTTTTGAACGTCATGCAACTTCGAAAATCCGAAAAGCTGAAGATCTTTTCGCGATCCGGACGATGGGCTTCCGTGGAGAGGCAATGGCTTCGATTGCGGCCATCGCCCACGTGGAACTTAAGAGCAGACGCATTGAAGATGAGCTTGGTACAGTGATAGAAATTGAAGGCTCGGAGGTGATCCAACAATTCCCCGATCAGGCTCCAGCAGGGACCAGCATCTCGGTAAAAAACCTATTCTACAATATTCCTGCAAGAAGAAATTTCCTGAAGAGCAATTCTGTAGAATTAAGGCATATCATAGACGAGTTTCAACGTGTTGCACTAGCACATCCTGATATTTTCTTCACTTTCCACAGTGATGGCAATGAAATGTTCCATTTACCTAAGGAAACCCTGAAACAAAGGATCGTTCACCTTTTCGGCAACAACTATAATCAGCGACTGGTTCCAGTTGAAGAAACGACCAGCATACTGAACATCAAAGGATTTATAGGAAAGCCGGAGTTTGCTAAGAAAACACGTGGTGAGCAGTTCTTTTTTGTCAATAACCGCTATATCAAGGACCCTTACCTGAACCATGCGGTGCTGAATGCCTATGAAGAGATCTTGCCCGCTGATACTTTCCCTTTATATGTGCTGTTCATTGATATCGATCCTTCGAAAATCGACATTAACGTGCACCCTACCAAAACGGAAATCAAGTATGAAGATGAGAAGGCGATCTATGCCATTCTGCGGTCTGCGGTAAAGCGTAGCATCGGGCGTTATAACATCGCTCCATCCTTGGATTTCGAGCAGGAGACTGGCTTTAATGAGCTGATCACGCCAAAACCATTGGATGAGATCCAGGTACCTACCATCAATTTCAATCCTAATTTCAATCCTTTTGATGATGGGATGCCGAAGCAACCGAGAAGGTATACCTATCCAGAGCAGATTGAAAGAAAGTCCAGCATCCCACAGAATTGGGACAGCCTGTACGAAATTACGGAAACGGAAGAAACAGAGCAATTAAGTCTATTGCCGGAGGATACCGAACTGAAATCTGAGGCCGAAATAATTCAGCCTTCTGACCAGCCGAAGAAGCAATTTTTTCAATTGCACAATCGTTATATAGTATCGCAAATCCATTCTGGATTTATGCTGATCGACCAGCAGGCAGCACATGAGCGCATCCTGTTTGAACAGTTTCAGCAGCAATTGCAGCACAATCAAGGATCGAGTCAGCAAAGTCTGTTTCCACAGACCATTGAGTTGAATTCGGCTGATTTTGCTTTAGTTCAGGAAATTTTGCCGGAAATCCATGCATTGGGATTTCAGTTGCGACCATTCGGGAAAACTACGTATATTGTAGATGGAATTCCTGCGGATTTAGAAAACATTAATGAAGGGCAGATTATTGAAAAACTATTGGAGGATTTCAAAAACCAGAGTGATTTGCGCCTAAACAAAAGAGAAAGGCTAGCAAAGAGCTTGGCTAAAAATGCCGCCATCAAACCGGGCACAAAACTGGAGAACGAAGGCATGGCAGAATTGATTGACAAACTGTTTGCCTGTGAATCTCCGAATATTTCGCTTTCTGGGAAGCCCGTCATCATCACATACACCTTGCAGGAGCTGGCAGAACGCTTTGGCAGGAATATTTAATTTTGAAATTATTATATGAATAACCTATTCGGCAATTTACCTACAGTGACTAAGAATCTATTGATCATCAATATCATCTGTTTTATTGGATCCATGATTTTCAGCCATGCCACGAATTTCTTTGGAGTATTTTATCCTGACTCCCCATTCTTTAAGATTTGGCAAGTCATCACCTACATGTTCATGCATGGAGGCTTTGCACATATATTTTTCAATATGTTTGCCTTGGTTATGTTTGGCGGTGTAATTGAGCGAATATTAGGCCCTAAAAAATTCTTGAACTACTATCTGATCTGCGGATTGGGCGCATTGGTGTTGCAATATGGCATCCAAGCCATTGAGGTTTATAATATCGCAGGTACGGTTAGGGCTTCACAATTCCTGAACTTTAACTTCACTACCGGAATGGTTTCGACCAATCTGCCGATAAGCCAGGATCAATTGGGCACCTTACTTTCCATTTATGGGACGCCATTGGTCGGTGCTTCTGGAGCGATCTACGGATTATTATTGGCTTATGGTTATCTTTTCCCTAATGCGGAGATAATGTTGATCTTCTTGCCTATCCCAATCAAAGCAAAATACTTCATTCCTATCTTGATCGTTATCGAGATCTTTTTAGGTTTTTCAAATTCGGGCGGTTCAATTGCGCACTTAGCCCACGTCGGTGGAGCGTTATTTGGATTTATCCTTCTAAAAATCTGGGGCATCAGAAGAACAAATTATTATTAAGATTGTATCCTAAGATATGAAAAAGGAAAACGGCATAAAGATGTTCTTTAGGACAACCTACCAAACAGGTTCTCCTATCCCCTATATCATCTCCGTTCAGATATTTGTGTTTATCCTGATTCATATTGCCGACTTACTGGTTGACTTGGGTGTCATTAAATTTCCATTGTACGATTGGTTGATCAGTAACCTGACTTTGCCCAATAGCTTTGCAGCATTTATCCAGAAGCCATGGACTTTAGTGACCTTTCCATTTGTATACATTGGACTGTTCAATATCGTATTTGACTGTCTATGGTTATATTGGATGGGAAGTACATTTTTGAATTTCCTGAACAAAAGACAGTTAATGACGGTCTTTGTGGGTGCTTTTGCCATTTCTGGAATTAGCTTCCTCGCGCTGTCTGAAATTGATTTCCTTGCAAAAGGACCAATCCCATATCTATTTTCAAATTCCATGGGACTTGCTGCCATTGTAGCTAGCCTATTGGTCCTGACCCCGAAGATGGAGATCAGGTTATTCCTGTTTGGAATCGTGAAGTTCCGGACCATAGCAATCGTTTTCTTGGCCTTGCAGTTCTTATTCTACGTATTTGCGAACCGTGCTGCGGCGGCGGCATTTCCATTGGCCATTCTATGGGGAATCACATTTATGTACCAACTGCAGGCAGGTAGGGACTTCAGTAAATTATTTTTGTACCATCCAAAAAAGAAACTTCGCGTGCTACATACCGTTAAAAAAACTCCAACCTATAAAAGCTATAAAGGCGATTTACCCAACCAGGAAGTAATAGATGAAATTTTGGATAAAATTTCTCAAAATGGTTATGAAAGTCTATCTTCACGGGAAAAAGAAATACTGTTCAGGGTAAGTAGAGAAGAGCAAGAATAATGTTGATTAAAAAAAAGAATTTAGGTTTCTTTAGCAAGACCGTTATGCTGGCCAATCTGGCTGCCATAGCTGCCCTTTTTTTATGTTATTCTGCCTCCATCATCAACCCTAAATCCTTCTGGCCAATATCATTCCTTGGCTTGGGATATCTACCCATCTTATTGATCAATCTAGGGTTTATTTTCTACTGGATCCTTCGCAAACCGAAGTATTCCCTATTTTCCCTGATTGCCATCCTGATCGGCTGGAACCTGATGACCAAACATGTCACGTTCAACTCTCCTGATCCTGTGGTAAAGAATGATTCCTCCCTTCGCGTTATGACCTACAATGTGCATATGCTGGAACCGGTTGAGAAAACAGATAAACCGGCAAAAGATGAGTTCACGGAGGTTATCAAGGAGGTTAATCCCGATGTATTATGTTTGCAGGAGTTCAGCAGCACCATCAAAGGGAACAAAAGGTTCAGTGAAAAGATCAAGTCAAAGATCAACTTCGATAGTTATTATTTTGCCCCTTCCCAACAGAACGAATACAACGCTTACGGACAGGTCATCTTTTCTAAATTCCCGATCATCAACTCGGGTCTGATCAAGAAAAATGAATATGGGATCAACCGTGTAATCTATGTTGATATCGTCAAGAATAAGGATACTGTGCGTGTTTACAATGTACACCTACGTTCGTTTGGCCTCCAAAATGAGGATAAAGAATTCATCCAGAATCCTAAGACTGGCGATGGTACGGAAGAAACCAAGACCAAGCAGGTAGGCAGGAAGTTGAAATGGGCTTTTGAGCAGCGTAGCGACCAGGCAGAGTCCCTATATGACCATATGCAAGAGACCAAATTCCCTAAGATCGTCATGGGAGATTTCAATGATACGCCAATGTCCTATTCTGTCAACTTGATTGGCAAGGATATGAAGAATGCTTTTCAGGAAAAGGGAAATGGCTGGGGAGTTACCCATTTTGAGTTATTGCCCATCCTGCAAATTGATTATATCTTTTGTGAGAATAACTTTACGGTCAATAATTACAAGGTGGTCAAGAAGAAGTTATCAGACCACTACCCTATCTATGCAGACCTCAGGATAAACTAGGTTGTATTCCCTTCTATTTGTCCCAATGCAGACTCTACAAAGGCATCATATCGGTTTTTGACCTTGTAATAGGCCTCTCTTCCAAAATAATACCTACCCAATAAAGCTTCAATATCACTTTGGATCAGATCGTGAAGGTCCCTTTGTTTGCTTGCTGAAATATTCCAGCCTCTATCTGTCAGGAATTTGATAAAACTATTGTATTCGGAATCTGGGAGGTTATACCCTTGCAAGAAATTTTCAATGGAGTAGGCTGGCAATTTCTTGGTGAACCGACTGTAAACAAACTGTTCGATCAAGCTGGATTGCACCAGATCCTTGTACAATAAGCTGACCTCATTTGAATCGACTGGGATAATGACGTCTGGCACAATACCGCCACCACTGAAGAGCTTTTTGCCTAATTTGGTTTGATAGGCCTGGGCATGGGCATATGTGGTATCCAAAGACCATAAGCCTTTGTACATATTGACATAGTCGTTCATGATCGTCCAATTAGGACTATATTTCCTTTGAATGCTTCGGCCTAATGGCGTGTAGTACCTCGCAATGCTGAGGTTGATGGTAGATCCATCGGAGAAATCGAAAAGTTCCTGTACCGTAGCTTTACCATAGGTCCTTCTTCCGATAATGGTTCCACGGTCCCAATCCTGTACCGCTCCGGATACCACTTCGCTGGCAGAAGCCGTACGTTCATTGACCAACAGCACCAGTTTACCTTGGCTGTAGCTTCCATTTCCTTCTGAGAGATAATCCAGTCGATCTTCATGGGCTCCTTCGGTATAGACCATCAAACGTTGGTCGGGGAAGAATTCGCTGGCCATTTTAATGGCAATATGGAAATATCCGCCTCCATTATCACGTAGGTCAAGGATCAGGCTTTTTGCGCCTTGTTTTTTAAGATCAATAACTGCGTTTTTAAATTCTTCTGCTGTCTTTAGGGAAAACCTTCGGATACGGATAAAGCCAATGGTCGGTTTTATCATATAAGCGACATCCAGCGAGCTGACATTGATCTGGTCACGGATGGCCTTCAGTGGACCTGGCATTTTTATGGAATCTCGCTCGATTACCATGGAAACAACAGAACCACGCTTCCCGCGCATTAACTTTTCAACCTCATCCTTGCTGACCAAGGTACCGGCAACATCACGTTTACCAATCTTTAGGATCCGATCCCCTACTTTGAAACCACCTTTGTCCGCAGGACCATTGGTAATCACACCTACGACCAATAAGGTATCATTCAGACTGAAATACTCCATACCGATTCCTTCGAAGGTCCCTTCCAGGACTTCGCTCTGGTTCTTGGATTCATTCGGTGTCAGAAAGGTGGAATACGGGTCTAAGTGAGAGATAATATGGTTAATGGCTCCGTTTTGGACGGAATCCATATTGATGCTATCGACATAACGATTGGAAATCAGGTCTACGACCTGTTGGATCTTATAGGAATTATCAGAGAGACCAATAGGCACTAAGGATCCGCCGGTATTGAATCCTTGCTGATCAGAATAATTCTGGCCAAGTATCAATCCCAATAGCAGGGTGGCGGCATAAGTTGCTGCAACAAAAATATTTCGTTTTCTACCTTTTTGCATTTACGGTCTGGTCCGCAAAATTAATGAATAACCAATTGTTTAAAAGAAATTTATAATAATTATTTTATAACAATTAACAGTCCAAAAAGGACCTTGGAACATAATATCTCCGCAATTTTCAATAATTTTACAGTCAGATGCACGAATTGGAACCATATTACAACTGGCGAGACTATTATATAGCCTCAGAAGATGAACGTAGTCCATTTTTTGGGACTGTTTACAGCGAGTTTGAATACGATAAAAGAATCTATAATTACCTACTTCATCCGCAATGGGATTATTTTGGTTCCCAGACGCTTTACCTGAAGATCCTTTTTGCTGATTATGATAAAGGATACTGCATCATTGAGTTTATTGGCGAATGGAACGATGCCATTTACAACGATATCATGGTCCTGAAAAGGGAATTGATCGACCTATTGATCGAAGAGGGCATCAACAAGTTTATCCTGATCGGTGAAAACATCCTGAACTTCCATGCTTCGGATGATTCCTATTATGAGGAATGGTTCAATGATATCGAAGATGGATGGATCGCTGGAATCGACTTCAGGGAGCATGTGATCAAAGAATTTATGGACAACCATATCGACTACTATATCAATTTCGGAGAATACCTCAACAACTTTCCTTGGCGGACCTTAAAACCTAAACAGGTATATCATCATATCGAGGAACATATACAGAAGCGGTTATCCTAAAATATAGGGTAATAGGCTGGCTTATTTTAGCTTAATTCTCTATTTTTCCTTAGATTTGCCTATCAAAACATTGTAATTATGTCATTCAGAATAGAAAAAGACACCATGGGTGAAGTTCAGGTTCCAGCGGACAAATACTGGGGTGCACAAACTGAACGTTCTAGAAACAACTTTAAAATCGGACCGGCAGCTTCTATGCCTCATGAAATCATCGAAGGATTTGCTTACTTGAAAAAAGCAGCTGCTTATGCAAACTGTGAATTAGGAGTATTACCGCAAGAAAAACGTGATGCTATCGCTGCAGTATGTGATGAAATCCTTGCCGGTAAGCTTGATGATCAATTTCCTTTGGTAATCTGGCAAACAGGTTCGGGAACTCAATCCAACATGAATGTAAATGAAGTAGTTGCTAACCGTGCTCAGGTATTAGCTGGTGGAAAAATTGGTGAAGGTGACCCTGTATTGAAAGCTAATGACGATGTAAATAAATCACAATCTTCAAATGATACATTCCCAACAGGAATGCACATCGCTGCCTACAAAGCTGTTGTGGAAGTGACTATTCCAGGTGTTGAGAAATTACGCGATACCTTGAAGAAAAAATCTGAAGAGTTCATGAACGTTGTAAAAATCGGCCGCACACACTTAATGGATGCGACTCCTCTTACATTAGGTCAAGAACTTTCTGGATATGTTGCGCAATTGAACTACGGAATCAAAGCGGTTAAAAACACCTTAGCTCACCTATCTGAATTAGCTTTGGGGGGTACAGCTGTAGGTACCGGATTAAATACGCCAAAAGGATATGACGTATTGGTAGCAAAATATATCGCTCAGTTTACAGGATTGCCATTTGTGACTGCTGAAAATAAATTTGAAGCATTAGCTGCTCATGATGCAATCGTGGAAACGCACGGAGCATTGAAGCAATTGGCCGTTTCATTGAATAAGATCGCAAATGATATCCGTATGTTGGCTTCTGGCCCTCGTTCAGGAATCGGAGAGATCTTGATCCCGGAGAATGAACCAGGATCTTCTATCATGCCAGGAAAAGTAAACCCAACTCAATGTGAAGCATTGACAATGGTGGCCGCTCAGGTGATGGGTAATGATGTTGCTATTACCATTGGTGGTACTCAAGGACATTACGAATTGAACGTGTTCAAACCAGTTATGGCTGCAAACTTCTTACAGTCTGCTAGATTGATCGGTGATGCTTGTGTGTCTTTCGAAGAACACTGTGCAATTGGTATTGAACCAAACTACGATCGTATCAAACAATTAGTAGACAACTCATTGATGTTGGTTACTGCCTTGAACACCAAGATCGGTTACTATAAAGCTGCTGAGATTGCTCAAACAGCTCATAAAAACAATTCTACCTTGAAAGAAACAGCTATCAAATTAGGTTATGTAACTGCTGAGGAATTTGACGAGTGGGTTAAACCTGAAGAGATGGTAGGTAGCTTAAAATAACATAGTGAATAAACAGAATAAAACATATTCTCAATTAAAAGCATACTTATCGATTGTGATAGGTATGCTTTTTATTTTCTCAAGTTGCCAAAGGCATTCTGATATGCAAGGCGAAGGTGAAGATTATCTGCAAGGTGTATGGGTGCAGGACAGTATTCCTGGACAAGAAGAGATGCTGAATTATACCTTACATGAGTTTAGATTCACTTGCGATTCGGTCTATACCATTATGCATGTCAAGAACGATGTCAAGAGCATCCCTGATAGTTGCTATAAAGATGGCAAATGGACTGAATACGCCAAAGCAGTGTACTCTGTCCGTGCTGACAGCATGATCGTTGAAGGGGTATACACCAAAGAAAACGGTAAACAGAAGATTTCTGGCTGCTACAAGCAAGGTCCTTATGTACCGAGGTACTTGATAAAGTCCAAAAGCAAGGATAGTTTGGTATTGGAAAATAAATTTGATAGCCGGCCTATCATATTGAGAAAAACAGCCGATATTACCTGTGTTCCCAAGAAACGTTGGGAATTATAGATAAAAGAAAAAGCCAAGGATTACCTTGGCTTTTTCTTTTATCTATTAAATCTTAATTGATCAACCTGTTATCATCAGAAGATTTTAAGATATGGTTCTTAAGTTCAGTTTCCGCAATCAATAATTCCCCTTCTGCTACCTTACGTTTCTCACGACCTTCACGCTGAATTCGCAATACCTCTTCGATGGTAGTGATGATATCGGTATTAGCTTTCTTAATGGTATCCATATCAATGATTCCTCTTTCTGTTTCTTTGGCAACATTGATGGTTGCTTCTTTCAACATTTCAGAGTTTCTCTTCAGCAATTCATTTGTAGCATCAGTAACTGCTCTTTGTGCCTCTAAGGCACTTTGTGCATGGGCAATACCTAGTGTAAGGACCATTTGGTTCTTCCACAAAGGAAGTGTATTGACGATACTTGATTGAATCTTTTCCATCAAGGAACTACTGTTGCTCTGAATCATCCTAATCTGCGGAGCCGTTTGTAGCACCACCATACGGGTAAGTTTCAGATCATGGACCTTACGTTCAAAACGCACAACATGTTGTTCCATGTCTTTATACTCTTGCACCTTATGCTGATCGCCAGTTGCTTCAGCTTCAGCTTTCAGAGCAGGCAAAGTCGTGGTCAGGACTTCATTTAGTTTTTCTTCCCCTGCTTGGATATGCAGAGAAAGGTCCTTGAAATACTGTTGATTTTGGACAAATAGCTTATCGAAGATATTGACATCCTTCGCTAAGTTTTTATAATGTCCTTCCAACTTCAGTTCAATGGAATGGATGTTCTTTTCCACGGAAGCATACTCAGTACGCATTCTCCCGATTTTCTTTTTGAGATTATCAAAGAATGGCAATAAAGGTTTTTTATTAACCCTTTCATCAAACTCACGGATTTCAGAACGTAGGTTAACCAAAATATCCTCGGCACCTCCTAAATCTTTTGTACGGACTTGTTTCAAGATCTCGTTCGAGAAGTTGCTCACATTACTTTGCGTACCTACTCCAAACTGAATGATGTCCGTAGTAGAGGTCAAATTAATCTTGTCTTTATATTGCTTAATCAATTGTTTTTCCTCTTCTGAGAAATTCACTTTCACCTCTGAGGGCTTATTCTGGTTTTGATCATCGTCCAGATGTGTCAAATCTAAATTTGCCATATTATTCTTTTAAAAGGTTTCTACTTTTTAAGGTCTGAATATATACATCGGTTTCAGCCGACACATCTAACATTCCCATTTTAAATTGATTTGTTACTTCTTCTTCTACAGCGACCGCAGCTTGGCGTATCACCTCTTCCAGCTTTTTCTTGGACTCATAGGTCACTGTATTGTTCAATCTTGCGTTTTCCAATTCATCATATTGCATCAGCACATTCACGATGGTGGAGTGTCGAACCAAAAACTTCTCTGCTTCCCGCTTGTCCTTTTTCTCCAACAATTGAAATAACCGCAATATCTTGTCGATATCCTTATGGATGTTATTATTATCTATTTCTTTTCGCCAGTGCAATAGTCTTTCTACAAAAAATTGAGGAGTATCTATAGTTGGTGCGGATATTTCAAGACGTTTTTGAGAACCCATACTAGAAATCCAATACAGGTCACGGACTTCGGACAGTTCAAGTCTCTGTAAGTATGGCTTCGCTTGATTCAGCAGCAGGCCATTTCCAACTACATAAGACAATACCGATCCTCCCAATGTCAATAACATTGCCTGGCTTAGCGTCCCAAAAAACATAACGAAGGAAACAAGGAGTCCAATCTCGACTGCCAACAGCAGCCAAGCGGTAAACATCCAAGAACGCACCTTAGCTTTCTTTGCCTGCGACATCATCACCAAAGGATGCACATGTATTGGCAAAGGAAGAAACATCAGGATGGATAAAAAGGTCCATACCAGCTGTCTAATCTCCCAAGGTCTACTTTTTTTCGTTGCCCAACCCATTCTTTAAATTTAAATATTATTTGTAAAAATACACCAATTCTTATTCCAATGATAGCAATCAGCCATAGTATTAGGTAATTGGCGGTAAATCACCTGCCATTACGTCATTTTTGTCGGTGAATTCCCCTCAAGGTTTTCTATCAGTGTTAACGTAATGTCGTATGGTTTTCGTTTTTCCCAACGAGAAATTAACCAAGAAATGAAACTCAGATTAAAAATGTCCTTGTTTTCATCCAAGTCCAGCATAGAATAAACAGTTTCCTGGAAACTTTGTTGAAAGACCAGATCAGGTTTCATCAAATATTTCTCGACCAAGCCTAGAAAATCCAATACCCGCGACTCTTTCACCTGAAGTAGATATTGCTTATACCTCCGCTTGAAACTCTTCAACCTTGACATGGCCAATTCAATATTCTCAAACTGTGCATGCAATAATATTTCCATCAAGTTCTTACGGATACTCCACAGCATCCCTAACTTCTTTTCATACCAAGCGTCAGTATGTGTCAATTTTGACAGGGTCCTTATAGCCTTAAGGTCATTCAACTGACCCAAGAACATCGTTTTACTTAATATCAGGTCATCGATGTCAGCCTGCGCACTTTGTTTCCCCAAATTATCTAATGTATCATCAATAACAATAGCCGCTTCCGCTGCCCTACCAGAAAAAAAATAGTTCAATGCATAGAGCAACTGTTTTCTGTTCCATAGCAACGCCCTATACTGTTTATGCTGTTCTGATAAATCATCCAACTGCTTTAGGTATTTCAGGCTTTCTTCAAAAGACCTGTTCCTTAAACTAAAATTAGCCAAATAGTAAAGAATATGTAAATGATAAAAAACCTGGGAAGGTTGATTCATCTTTTGGCTTTCAATGAACCGATGGCTCTTTACCAAATACCTTTCCACCAAACTATAGTTCTGGTTGATGGCGGCGTATTCATTGGCTATAAATAAAATTTGATAAAGTGATTTATAATTCATCAGATCCAACATATTGATCTGATATTGCTTGATGGTCTTCTCGATCAACTCCGTCAAATTGATCACCTTGGCCTTCAAATGGATTTCATTCAATTCTTTCCGCAGTGCAGCATAGGCCAAACGCAACTTCGCCTCCCGCTGCATATGGTTCTGGTTGATCCGAAACTTTTCTGTCAGCTCATCCAGATTAACTGCAGCTTCTAGATGCGAATATTGTAGCTTTAACAACAGGATCTCATTCAATAAACTAAACTGCTCCTGCACAACCGCCAATCTTTCAGCCTTCTCCAATGACCTGAAACCGATCTTTTCCAGGTTGTTCTCAAGCAGATACCTCGCCACAACAAAATTCCGAAGGATATCATAAGATTCATCGGTACTGTTTTCAAAGGTTCTTTGTGAGAGGAACAGAAGCAGGCTATCGTGCAATCTTTTCCGCAAGGCATGGTATGCATCCCTGTTTTTAGAATTTTTATAAAGGCTTTCTATTGATTTTATATCGTCAGTTTCTATCAAATTGAACAATTTGATATTCTTCACATCATTCCTTTTATTTTTCTTTGTCAAATAACTCTTAAAATCACTTTTATCTTGATTATTCAACAATTTTATCAACTCATTAAGAGAATCCATGTGCAAACATTTTTATTAAACCACAACATAAATTTACATTATATATCATCAGTTAACAACAATTATTTGGTTTCACAGGCAAAGTTTGAACCCGACCTTTGGGTCAGTATTAATCATAAAAACAAAAAAAATGGAACCGCTAAATAACAAAACTGAGGAGATGTTAACTCCATTAAAACACACAGACGAAAACAGAAAGTCTTTCAAACCAACGGCTGCCTTTGTAGGGGCCTCATGGATCGCCATGTTAACTGGCATCTTCGGTTACTGCATCGGACTATGGAATGCAACGATGGAGCTCAATGAAAAAGGCTACTACTTTGTCATCCTGCTTTTCGGACTATTCGCCGTCATCTCCGTTCAAAAAAGCGTTCGGGACCGCGCAGAAGGTCTTGCAGTGACCGAGCTATATTACGGCATCAGTTGGTTTGCCACCTTGGCCTCTATAATTTTATTGATTATTGGCCTTTGGAATGCCGATCTATTCTTAAGTGAAAAGGGGTTTTACGCCATGTCGTTTATCCTGAGTGTTTTCTCAGCCATTGCTGTTCAGAAAAACACCCGTGACGCTAAATTATTTAAAGAAGAAAACATATAACTTAGCGGTTGCCCTGCAGTGTCCAGCATTGGCCTGCAGGGATTTTTACGCTAATTATTATCTTCACGTAAGCATATAATGGATATCGCATGAAAGATCTAGAAAGAAAAGATCTAGAACTGCTCTCCGTTCATTCCGACATCAAGGAAAACGAACTCCAGCAGTCTCTGGAAGAACATATATACCCAAACCAGGACGCTTGGGCACGATTTATACAAATCGTCCTATTGGCTTTGGGGATCGGCTTTATGGCCGCAGGAATTGTCTTTTTCTTCGCCTACAATTGGGAAGACCTCGATAAATTCGTCAAATTGGGAATCGTACAGGGCTTAGTCATTATCACGACCGGCCTGAGCCTGACCCTAAAAACCAACAAGCTATTAAAGGATATCATCTTAACTGCTGCTTCCCTCCTAGTCGGAGTGATGTTTGCCGTCTTCGGGCAGGTTTACCAAACGGGTGCCAATGCCTATGACTTCTTCCTTGCATGGACCATTTTCATCAGCCTCTGGGTGTGGATATCCAAATTCCCGCCACTCTGGCTCATGTATCTAGGCCTCATTAACCTCAGCATATTCCTCTACTACGAACAAGTGGCAAGGCATTGGGACTTTATTTACCTAACATCAGGCCTATTTATCTTAAACGCAGCCTTTCTATTAGTATGCATTTGGATCAACGAACAGAAAAAAGGAGAAATCCCATCCTATTTCAGTAATATCTTAGGCCTCGCTGCAGCAGTATGGTCCATCTATAGCAATATCTATTGGATTTGGGATGACCGATATGCAGATATGCCAGTTATCCTTGGAGCGACTGCCCTTTTTTATGGCCTAGGCCTTTGGTATGGCAACAAAAAGAACAACCCATTCTATATGGGTATCATACCGTTCAGTATCATCATCATTTTCGCATCCGTACTGTTGAAGATCAACGACGGCATGCAGATGTATCTATTGATTTCAGTATATCTCATTGTCACCATTAGCCTTGTAATCTGGAACCTTATTAAAATGCAAAGGAGGAATCATGGAAAATAATCAAACCCGAGAAGCTCTTTTAAAAGTTCAGGGAACGATTGGAAGAGAACTGAACATAGATCAAGCGGCAATGGATAGAGACTTGGTAAAGGATAGGCATAGCCAATCCATCACCATCAAGGTACTGTCCGTTATTGGAGGCATCCTAGCTACAGGCGCATTTTTACTGTTTTTGGAGTTGGCACACTTCTCCTCCAATCACATTCCAATGTTCATCCTTTCCGGCATATTCTTTATTGCATCCCTCTGGATCAACAAAAAATACGATCGCGTCATATTCGATACACTATCTGTCTGCATCTATTTGCTCAGTTTCATCCTATTTGGGATAGGCTATAATAAATTCGATGGCTATACCGATGTGCCATTGTTCGTCTACCAAGGACTTGCTCTCATCACATTGCTCTTCAGCCGAAGCTATATTTTGACATTCTGTGCCATCCTCATTTCTACAGGAACTTTTTTGGCATACTTTGCTTATAAGGAAGTTCCAGAGATCAACAATGCCCTTTTGATTCTTGTGGCGGTCCTTTTCATTTATTTCACCTTCAACGAAGGAAAACTGATGAAACGCAAGCCAATCCAAGGAAAGCGTTATTTGGCAATCCGCACAGGCTTGGCATTCTCTTACTTGATCTGCCTATATTATTGTAGCCGGTCAAGCTATATGCCCAATGCATGGATTATAGATTGGGCAACCTCAGGCGTATTGATCGCCCTGATCCTGTGGCTCATCAACTGCCTGCTCAATCGATTCCTATGTGAAGAGTCCGGCAAGAAAATCTTTATTTTCTTGTTGGTACTGATCTGTTTAGGATTCACAGCGATGAACCCCGCCATTTCAGGATCTTTATTGCTCCTGTTGGTTAGCTTCAAGGTCAATTACAGGACCGGATTCGCCCTGGGTATCCTTGCTTTTATATATTTCATCGGAATGTTTTACTACGACCTGAACATCAGCTTATTGCAGAAATCCATTGCCATGTTCGTCTCTGGCCTATTCTTTCTGTTGCTGTATCTCATGATCTTCAAAAAATCAAATTCACATGAAAAAGCTTAGCATTATTATCATAGTCATTAATCTGATCGCATTATTGATCTATTTCAATTACAGCATCCGACAAAAAGAAGATATCCTCAAAAATGGAAAGCTGGTCCTTTTGGAATTGGCGCCCGTTGATCCAAGGTCCCTGATGCAGGGTGATTACATGCGGCTGGCCTACGAGATACAGGATAACTTCGTCATAGACAGCATTCCTAAGCGTGGCTATGTTGTCTTAAAAGTTGACAATAACCAAGTAGGAAAAAGCATCCGTTGCCAGCCTAACAGAGAACCCCTGAACCCAGGCGAATTCCTGATCGAATACACCCGACCTAAATCTTGGCTGCTCAATATTGGCGCAGAATCCTACTTCTTCGAGGAAGGAACTGGGCAACGCTACGAAAAAGCCAAATACGGCGGCTTAAAGATCGACGAAAACGGAAACAGCCTGCTCGTTGGCCTGTATGATGAGAATAGGAAGGAGATTTGAGATGTGAGATATGAGATGTGAGATATGAGATGTGAGAAATTTCACGTACTATGTGTAGGGGACAAAAAGAGATAGTTTCAACAAATGATATAGCCATTTAATATCCCAGTTGATATCTCAAGTCTCATATCTCATATCTAAAACAAAGAAGGGGTTTCTTTATTGAAACCCCTTCTTTGTTTTATCTGTAAACCTTAGAACGGCAAATCGTCATCATCTGATGAGTTTGCAGAAATATCTACCGGTGGCATGTCTGTGTAACCTGGTGCTGGAGCAGCTTGAGCGGTATTCGCTACTTTCGTTACTCTCCATGCAACTAGGGAGTTAAAATAAGTTGTCACTCCATCCTTATTCGTCCAAGGACGACCACGTAGGTTGAAAGATACTTCTACTTCATCACCAACGGCTAGATTATCAAATATATTGACGCGGTCCTGTGTCGACTCGAAACGAATGTACTCTACAAACTGTGGGTTTTCAGCATAGGCAACGATCAAATCTCTCTTCTTGAAAGACTCTGTTACTTGTTGCGTCGCCCCTATCTCATGTACTTTTCCTCTTATTTCCATAACTTATTTATTAAACCGTAAAATTAAACATTTTTTGCTAAGAGAATAAGTAACTTTGCACAAATATGGCAGAAGTTTTCAACAAACAGAATAAGGTAATCGTTACTTGCAACCGTAGGTTGTCCCCTTATTTGGAACAGGAAATCCGTGAATTGGGATTTGATATCAAACGTGCATTCAATACTGGTGTAGAGCTACAAGCCTCTGTAAATGAATGCATCAAGTTAAACTTAAACTTACGTATTGCAAGTCAGGTTCTCTATGAATTGAAATCATTTAGAGCTAAAAATGCAGACGAACTTTATAAACAATTGGTGAGCATTCCTTGGGAAGATTTAATTCCGATTGATGGATACTTCTCGGTAACATCCCATGTTCACAATGAAACCATTACCACTCCTCTATTTGCGAACGTAAAGGTCAAGGATGCTATTGTAGACCGGATCAAGGATAAAAAAGGCATGCGTCCTAATTCAGGATCGGATCTAAACCGTGCTGTCATCCACCTGCATTGGATGGAAGACCGCGCAGAAATCTTCTTGGATACCTCTGGCGAAACCTTAGCTAAACACGGCTATAGAAAGCATCCCGGTAAGGCTCCAATGCTTGAGGCCTTGGCTACAGCTACCATCATGGCCACCCAATGGGATGGCAAAACCCCATTCGTAAACCCAATGTGTGGTTCCGGTACCCTAGCGATTGAAGCAGCCTTGATGTGCCAAAACCGCAAACCCGGTTTGCAACGCATGAACTACTCCTTTATGCATTTCATTGGTTACAATGAAGAGGTATTCTTCGAAGAACGCCGTATATTAAAGGATATCACTGACAAAACCAACCTTCCACATATCATTGCATCTGATATTTCTGAAGATGCTGTTGAAATTGCCAGACTCAATGCCCGCACCGCTGGGGTAGAACATTTGATCGAATTTGAAACCTGCGACTTTGCTGAAACTACAATTCCAGAAGGCGATGGTGTCATCATGTTCAATCCTGAATATGGCGAGCGACTGGGTGTACATAGCAAACTAGAAATCACCTATTCTCGAATCGGCGATTTCATGAAACAGAGCTGCAAAGGTTACCGAGGCTATATCTTCACCGGAAACCCAGACTTGGCCAAGAAAATTGGACTTAAAGCTTCCAGAAGATTCGAGTTTTTCAATGGTAAACTAGACTGTAGATTATTGCAATACGAATTGTACGATGGCTCAAAAGACAGATAAGCAAGAGCAACTCATCCAGAAAACAGCGGTATTTGTTGAAGAAAAACTGAAGGATGCTGAATCTGGCCACGATTGGTGGCATATCCTGCGCGTCTGGAACAATACCAAACTGATCCTGAAAGAAGAGGAAGCAGATGCCTTTGTCTGTGAATTGACTGCCTTATTGCATGATATCGCAGATAGCAAGTTCCATAATGGTGATGAAAGCATTGGCCCTCGGGTAGCTGGAGAATTCCTAAAATCCATTGAAGTAGACGATTCTACGATTGAACATGTGCAGAACATTATCTTGAACATGTCCTATAAAGCTTCCTTGGGGGAAGTCAGCTTCCACTCTAAAGAACTGGAAATCGTACAAGATGCTGACCGTCTCGATGCCATCGGTGCCATCGGCATCGCGCGCGCATTCAACTATGGCGGTTATAAAAACAGGGAAATCTATAATCCGGAAATCCCCGCTCTGGAAAACCAAAGCAAGGAAGCCTATAAAAACACAACGGCTCCAACCATCAACCATTTCTATGAAAAACTGTTGTTGCTAAAAGATAAAATGAACACTTCGACTGCCAAGAAAATCGCTCTGGGCAGGCACCAACACATGGAGTCATTTCTGCAACAATTTTATAGCGAATGGAACGGAGATCGATAAATTAATAATATCTTAATATTAATTGGGTAAATTCGGGACATGTTTCATAAAAACATGTCCCGAATGATTTTCAGACAGCTAATCCATATTACTGTATTCTACCTATTCTTACTCCCTAACCTAGTCTTCGCACAACAACAGGACTCCGTTCAGATTACCCATGCAAACTGGAACAAGACAGAAATAAAAAAGGGTGTCACTTGGTACCAGGGACATTTTGAAAACCTTTTCAATGCCGTACAAGAGATCAATTGGGTAGAAATCGATCTGCGCAAATACCACAAGAACATTCATATTGCCGCAGAACCCTCCAAATTAATTCCAACCTCCAGCTTTGCCGAACAAAATCAAGCCTTAGTAGCCATCAACGCATCCTTTTTTGATATGAAAAATGGAGGCTCTGTCGATTACCTCAAGGTCAATAACCAAATCCTTAGCGAAACGAAGGAGAAACCTAATGCTAGGGCAAATGCAGTCTTTAGCATTGCCAAAAAGAAACTGAGCATCCAAGCGAACAACCAAGAAAATACAGAAAACTCAAAAGCAGCTTCCATCATGGTTGCAGGACCTCTATTGCTACAGGATGCGCAATATGTGGAACTCGCCAATAATGCTTTCAATGACAACCGACATCCAAGAACCGCTATTGGCATCAGCACAAAACATAAATTGATCTTAATGGTTGTTGACGGTAGAAGCAATATGGCCAATGGAATGAACCTAAAGGAATTGAGCCAAGTATTGAAATGGATTGGAGCAAAAGATGCAATGAACCTAGATGGTGGCGGCAGTAGCACCCTTTACATCAAGGGAGTTGGTAATAATTCCATTGTGAATTATCCTTCGGACAACAAGAAATTTGACCATGAAGGTCAGCGTTCCGTTGCGAACATTATATATTTAAAATAAAATAGAACCAAATAAAATGAAAAAACAGGTATTTTTAGTAGCTATGACCATGATCATCCATGTAGGACTATTTGCACAGACTTCCATTATCGCTCACCGCGGTGCTTGGAAAAACAGCAAGGTTCCCCAAAATTCAATCGCATCCCTAGATGAAGCAATTTCTCAAGGAGCTTGGGGAAGCGAGTTTGATGTACACCTGACAAAAGATGATGTTTTAGTCGTAAACCATGACCATGATTTTCATGGCCTAGAAATCGAAGACCTTACATACCAAGAGTTATTGGCAAAAAAACACGATAATGGAGAGTCTATCCCAACTGTGGAAGAATATTTAAAAACTGGATTGAAACAAAAGGGAACTAAGTTGATCTACGAATTGAAAACCAGTAAGCTTGGTAAAGAAAGAACCATGAAAAACGTGGAACTTTCATTGGCCTTGGTCAAAAAACTTAAAGCCGAAAAAATGGTGGAATTCATTGCATTTGATTGGGACGCATGTCTGAAATTCAGGGAACTTGACAAAAAGATCAAGGTTCACTACTTAAATGGCGACAAATCTCCAGCAGAGGTAAAAGCAGCTAAACTAACAGGGGTAGATTACCACTTCAGCATTTTTCAAAAGAACCCGAACTTGATCAAGGAAATCAAGGCTTTGAAATTGAAAACCAATGCTTGGACCGTAAATAAAGAAGAAGACATGAAGTTCTTTATTGATCAAAAGATTGATTTTATCACGACAGACGAACCTGAACTATTAAAAACATTATTGAACAAATAAGATGAAAAAACTATTAATCAGCCTAAGCCTAGTGTTATGCATGGGACTCTCCTATGCACAGAAAATGAATGTTGCTACTTTCAATATCAGGATGAAAACCGACAGTGATGTAGGCAACTTGTGGAAAGACCGTTATTCGCACCTGACTGACCTGATCAAATTCCATGAATTTGAAATCTTCGGTGTTCAGGAAGCATTTAAAGAACAGTTGAATGATATGTCGGCTGATTTGCCTGACTTCAAATACATCGGTGTAGGTCGTGATGATGGTGCTGATAAAGGTGAACATTCCTCCATTTTCTATGATACAAAACGTTTCGAGGTGAGTAAAAGTGGAACATTCTGGTTATCCCCTACCGATACGGAAAAACCTAACAAAGGATGGGATGCTGCCTTACCTAGAATCTGTACTTGGGGTATTTTCAAGGACAAATCAAATGGCAAGAAATTCATCTTTATGAATACGCATTTTGATCACGTTGGGATTGAAGCACGTAGAGAAAGTGCTAAATTGATCCTTGCCAAAGCGAAGGAGTTTGCAAAAGACCTTCCATTGATCTTAACTGGGGATTTCAATATCGATGAGACCAATGAAGCGTATTTTACCCTTGCAAAAAGCGGTGTTGTGCAAGATGTGTACGATTTGGCTAAGATCAAATACGAACCAAATTCATCCTTCAATGCTTGGGGCAAGAACATCCAAGAGAAAGCAAGAATTGACCATATCTTTATCACAAAACCATTTAAAGTGCGTAAATATGGTATCTTGACCGATACCTATATGGGTAAATTCCCTTCAGATCACTTCCCTGTCATCGCAGAATTGAACTGGAAATAAAAAATATTGAGCAAGAAAAGGGCTCTTCACTAAACTGAGGAGCCCTTTTTGTTTTCAATTCTTCTCTTTTTAAAGGATATATGACCAAACGGCAGGCGTTACCGGATACATTTACACAATATTTCGGGCCGATACAACATATTCATCTCATAATTGTTATAACATTCTACTTATGAATTAGCTATTTTTGAATCATGAAACATTTCAAAAGCATAACCCTACTTGGCCTATTTAGTGCCAGCCTTTTTATCAGTGGCTGTGAAACCTTGAACCAAGCAGGAATTACCCTTCCACCACAAGGAACAGGTTCTACAAACCCCAACACGGGCGGTTCTGGAAGTGGCCAATCAACCGGAACGATTACCCAAGCAGAAGCCACTACAGGTATCAAACAAGCCTTGAACAATGGTCTGCAACAAAGTATACAGACACTATCTGTAAAAAATGGTTTCCTAGGGGATGCCGCAGTAAAGATCTTGATGCCGGAGGAAGCAAGGAAAGTTGAATCTGCATTGCGCGCGGTAGGGATGAATAAATTATGTGATCAGTTTATCGCCAGCATGAACCATGCAGCAGAATCAGCTGTGAAAGAAGCTTCAACGGTATTTATAAATTCTCTGTCTAAAATGACAGTCAACGATGCTTTCAATATCCTATTGAGCGGACAACAAGATGCTGCTACCAATTATTTCAAAAAAACAACTTCCTCTGAATTGACAACCAAGTTTAGCCCCATCATTCAATCTGCAATGGGTAAAAACAATGTTTCAACATACTGGAATCAATTGACCAGCGCTTACAATAACCTACCATTAGGCAACAAGATCGAAACGGACCTGACTGCCTATGTAACCCAAAGAGCTATCGATGGCCTGTTCGTCAAGGTTGCTGACCAAGAGCTAAAAATCCGTAAAAACATTGGCGGGGCCAGAAACTCTGGTATCTTGGATAAGGTATTTGGATGGGTGGATAAGCAGTAAGGGAGATATGAGATGGGAGACCCTTTTTAGTTCCATTTCGTAGCGAAGAAAAAATAAAACAGGTAGAATGAGTATTCTACCTGTTTTATTTTTTCTGTATATCTTATTAAAAACCCCCAGCGGTCAATGTCATTAAGTTAAGAAAAAAACAAAATTTAGATTCTTCGTTACTTTTGAAGCCCAAAAGTAACCAAAAGGCTGCGGCCCATTTAAGGTGGCTTTTCGCACGGGCTCCCACACATGGATAGAATGCCTAGTTGTCGGGAATATCTTTCAATAGATCATCCCTTTTAATGGGATGATCTATTGAAAGCATTCCAAGGCCAATCCCATCGCGCAAGTCAACGGCATTCTATCCATTTTTCCGCCACTGGAAATGAGCCGGTTGCTAAAGGACTTCCTGCGGAAGAATGGTTGTTTGTATAAATTGGGAACCCCTGAAAGGGGTGACATCTTTGTAGAAAATTGGATTGTTAAAAGGATAACCCACTGTGTGAGTGAAATATTTTTCTGAAAATCCCTACTGAATTCATTTCCAATTCTGAACGATTAGTGAAGAATATGTACGGTTCTCCTTCTAGGGGCTTTGTCATCTTCAATCTTCGATTGAAGAACTGTTCGTCAATTCAACAACTGCCACCGTTGAGTTTGGAGGCTCGCATTTCTCTTAGATGCTTCGGGTGAACCTCAGTACAAAAAACGTTAACTTAATGACATTGCCCTACGGGATCAGACCAAGAGAATCTCCAAGGCATTGTGCCCGCTGGGATATCCTAATATTATTTTGTCCTGCTGAGAAGTAAAAATTTGGACTTAATTTATCGAAAAGAGATGGCAGCAAGTTGGCAATGAAAATAAATTAGCTCTTTTATTTTTAAATATAGAACCCCTTTTGGGGTTCCATTATTTTAGCAGACATGGCACGTTAGCCTGTAAGTTGCGCAAAAACGATGTTCGATTAATCGAACATCGTTTTTGCATTAACCCTTTATAGTTCAAAATCATTCATGCTAAAATAATTCATCCCCGCTGGGGATTTATGGCGGATAAAAATATTCTTCTGCTAAATAAATATGGGCATCAATGGGTAGAACTGCAGTCCTAATAGACTTGTCACGCTGAGGTTCATCCGAAGCATCTCGGAGAAATCCAATCTTTAATAATCAAAAAATAAAATTTTAAGGAATATTGTGCCTTTTCCATTTTATAAAGATTAGATTAAATAGTTTCCAGTTAATTTCTCTTACATTCAAATAAAAATAAACATATTTAGAAATGGAAAATTTTAACATTGAAAGTATAACTATTTTTATTGGTATTCTTACGAATGCGTTTTTACTTTTTGGTCAATTCGTTTCCATAATTTCAATTTTCCATTCTAAACATCGAATTAAGGAACTAGATGAACAAATTGAAATAGCAATAAAAGACAACTTGCCTATTAATAAGAATTTGACTGAAATGCTTGAATCTCTCCTATTTCAAAGTAGTTTCGGTTTTTGGATTAACCATTGGAAAATCAAATTTTATACTGATTATTACAATCAAAATAAACTAACTCCAATAATGCTGAAATTATTAAATAAACGTAATTACTTATTAATTGATAGCACAAATAAGATTCTTATTACTCAAATAACAAAGACCCATAAATTAATGTACTACTTTTATCTAATTGTTGCTATTCTATTATGCTTAATTTTTATCGGTTCCATTTCTTATTCCATTTTTACACCAGCTAAACCAAATAATTTTTTAGCATTAATCTTCGTTTCTACAGGTTTCCTATCATTAATTTCGTCTGGAATTATTTTAACTCGATATATTTCGCCATATAATTGGGTAATAGATATTCAGAAAAGGGAAACCAAATAAAGTACCTAACATTTTATCATTTCTCAAATCCTGTACTCGATTGGATAAGATCTATAAACACTGAACGACATTTGGTATGTCTCCTAAAATGTTTTTCTTTAAATCCGAATAATCAAACCTCTCGGAAAGAAATCCTATTATAAGTTTTTTCTCCTTGATAATTGCTGACGGATTATTTCAAAAATATCAAATTGTCCGACCTCCCCCTCCCATTGAACATTCAATTAAGAATTGATATGAAATTTATTGCTCCTTCATGAAAATAGGATATATTAGACAAGCGATCTCTAGAAAATGTTATAGGTTAAGATTATGCATGAGTTTTATTTAAAGGAATTTTTAGATATCCCTGGAATCAGTTCAGCCTCTGGAATTGAATTTTTGGAGGGGCAAATTTATATCGTATCAGACAATAGCAATAATCTTTATGACTACCGAATAACTGAGAATCTGCTCAACAGGCACGTCCTTTTACCAAGCCCTCAGATGGAAAGGATTGCAAAACCCCAAAAACTTGATCTGGAAGCAATGGTACTTAGGGAGGACAGGATATATACTTTCGGATCTGGTTCAACTGCTGCCCGGGAACGAGGATTTTCCATTTCCAGAAACGACTGGAATAGCACTGAGCTAGACCTGAGTAACCTGTACAGCGCCATGAAAAAGTCAGCTAACATTTCCTCTTCTGATTTTAATATCGAAGGGGTAGCAATGCATGGAAATAGTTGGCTCTTCCTGAACCGTGGAAATGGCCCAGCTGGAAGGAATTTAATTTTCAAAGTCGATGGAGATGATTTAATAAATGACTTCATGATAACTTGCTTTGACATCGAATTACCACAGATCGATGGTCTGCTATTTGGGTTTTCAGGTGCTGCTGTGCTGGGTGATTCACTTTATTTCATCGCAACTGCAGAAGAGGGACTATCTACTTATGAAGACGGAGAAATCGGAGGAACAGTATTCGGAAAATTAGATTTAATCAATATGAAAATTGATCACTGTCAAAAAATCTCGAATGATCAAAAATTCGAAGGGATTACATACTATGAATTGCAGCCCCAAATGATTTCTTTCCTATTGTGTGAGGACAGCGATGGAAGTTCCGATTTAACAACGATTTTTAGACTCGATTTCACACACCCTTAAAAAAAATCCTCTCCAGATACCATTCAAACAGTAAAAGATTTGTTTGATGAAGTACTATTTTCCAATAAGTGTTGTGTGATAAAGCTAAATATAAATATTTGGCATGACTTTAGTTCCTTAAAATCAACACACTACTATATTTATTATGAAATTTTCTCTTCCAAGAACAGGTAAATTGACCTTTGGGTTAATTTTTATCTTAAGTGCCGTTTTATTTTCGGCTTGCAGCAAATCTGACAACGATGAAATTCCCATTGACAGCAATATTGAAAAAGTTTTATTAGTTCCGGAGCAGGAAGAAGGTTATGGTGGCTACTATTATGAGGTACATACACCATTTGTATTTTTCAAAAATGGTCGCTTCATACGGTCTCCATACATTCCAATAAATGAAATTAATGCGGAAAAATATATTGCTGGGCAAGGTGAAGCCGTTGGTGCTTGGACGGTTAATGGAGGAAAGGTTAATGTTACTTTTGAATCGGGTAATAAAAAAACCTATGATTGGTCGAATTATGTAGGTTATCCGCCAAATGCTGGACAGACACTTTCAGGTTCATATGAAACCATCTCTGGAGGAGGTACCATTGCTGTTGGAGGAGAGATAGGTATTATGAAATATACCAATATGAGTTTCACAAAAGATGGCTGGTACACGACCGAAAAGGTATCTTCCACTGAAAGTAGCACAAATGCTGCCTATCAAACATCCAAAACATCTGGAAGATACACGCTGAACACAGATTATTCAATTACATTGAAAGCTAACAACGGACAAGAGAAAAAGTTATTCTTTTGTTGGTATGACAGTAATAAAAATAGAGTTTTTAGACTTGCAGGACGCACATTCAGTCCAGATAATTAAAGGATAAAGCACAGATTTGATCTAATAACGGAGCAATAAACCATGGACAAAGTCCTAAGTCTCCGTATTAAAGGAAGTTTTTTGATGATTTCAAAAATCTTCCTTTTTATTTTGATGTGCTAAGATCAGTTTCAAAGCCCCTAATCTTCGCAATTTATTTAGTTGATCTAAAGAGGATAAATGATATCCCCTACCCTCTGAATTGACTTCTGAAGGTTCTTATTTTTTTGTTGATAGAGGCAATAATACATTGCTTGGAAATCCATTCAAGTCTCCTTTGATGAACCCCTAAATTGATATTCAATAATTCCACGATTTATAAGGAGAACGCCCAAATTATGACGATTATCCCTAGCCAATCCGATATTATTTTTGTAAATTAGAGTGTTGAAAAACAACTAACTACATCCTGTTTTGACAATAATTTTAATCCTTATAATTAGTTTTTTCGCTTCTTTGGTACGGTCGACTTTAGGCTTTGGTGAAGCGTTAATTGCAGTTCCGTTTTTCCTTTTATTCTTGCCCGTAGATGTTGCAGTTCCGCTCGCAGTAATGTTGTCCATTGTCATTGCGCTTGTGGTCGTGATACAAGACCATAAAAAGATCCATTTTCACAGTGCCAAATGGTTGATTTTCTATGCTATTCTTGGCCTGCCTTTGGGTATCCTTATATTGACCTATGCAAATGAAACAATCGTTAAGACAGGGCTTGGCTTACTCATTATCGTGTATTCACTTTATTCCCTCTATTTTACAAAAAATAAGGCCTTGCAGGAGGACAGTAAGTTCTGGCTTTTTGTATGCGGTTTTTTATCTGGAGTTTTTGGTGGAGCGTATGGCTTAAATGGTCCGCCACTCGTTGTTTACGGAAATTTGAGACAATGGAGCGCAAAACATTTTAGGGCCACCTTACAGGCGTATTTTTTACCGGTCAGTCTGTTAAGTGTCGTGGGTTATTATGCAAAGGGATTGATCACGACAGAGGTTAATATTTATTTTCTCTATTCGCTGATCACAACCATTCCGGCAATATTTTTAGGTAGGTACCTAAACCATAAATTAAAAGATGGTACATTCTTTAAATATGTTTATTGGGGGCTGATGATGATCAGTGTTGTTTTGATTGTCAGCACTTTATTGTAAATGGAAGAATAAAATCTATCTGAAGATGAACATTACATTCTGCCAAAGAAAAACAAAATGGTTATAAAATTTAAGATGTACTAACCCAATTGGGCAATGTCTTTAAGTTAAGGGAAAACATATAAGAACTATCCCAAGGAGCAAGAACTGCAATTTGTATCCTTCTGATCCTGAACAAATCGCCAAGAAGCTTTTGTTTTATCGCCCTAACCCCTTGTCATCCTTAACCGAAGGTTAAGGAACTGTTCGCCATTGCAAGCCTTAAACCCATGACGACTGTAAGCTTTTATTATTAAAACATCGGAAGCATCTACGAGAACAGCGAACATATAATATTTTAGAACTTCATTTTTCAAATCGTCAAGAATCTTTTGTTTTATCGCCCTAACCCCTTGTCATCCTTAACCGAAGGTTAAGGAACTGTTCGCCATTGCAAGCCTTAAACCAATCACGACTGTAAGCTTTTATTATTAAAACAACGGAAGCATCTACGAGAACAGCGAACATATAATATTTTAGAATTTCATTTTTTTTATTGGCGTACAGTTCCGCAATCTGCGATTGCGGATGACACGGGAAAATATTAGAGAAGCGTACAGATTCTTCAACAATAAAGATTAAGAACCTATAAATCAGTACAAGATATGACATTTTTGATCTTGAACTTTTGCATTATTGGCTACTTTAGATAAACCTCAGTATTACACAAAAAGTCTTAACTTCATTCCATAAATAAATCCCAACTATAAAACCAAACCTATTCATCCCTTAGACTTTCTACTGGATTAGCTCTTGCCGCTTTAATTGAAAGAAAAGCCATTGTTAGAAAAGCAATTAACAAAGTTGCTAAGGCCGGAATAAAAAACATCCATATTTTTAACGGGACCTTATAACTGAAATCCGACAACCAATGATTGATAGCCCACCATGCTATGGGTGTTGCAATTAAGATGGAAATCAAAATTAATATTACATAATCTACTGAGAGTAGTTTGACTATTCCACTGACCGTACTTCCCAAAACTTTTCTTATCCCAATTTCTTTAGTCCTTTGGAAAGTCGAAATGGTTATCAATCCAATTAAACCTAAACAGCTTAAAAATATGGTGATTACGGCTGATGAATTAATGATTTTTGAAAATTTCCTCTCGTTTTCATACAAGTTTTTCATCTTATCATCATAGAACTGAAGATTAAATGAGCCGTCTTTATAAAATGCTTTCCATTCTTTTTCTATAGTTGATAAAGCTTCATTCCAGTCATTGGTATTTTGAGAAAGTTTAATGTTCATATATCCAAGTGAAAGTGGCCAGTTGGTTGCAATAAACGAAATTGGCCTAATTTCTGAATGTAATGTTTGACTATTGAAATCGTCATATACTCCAACAATTTCTCTTGTTTTGCTTTCATTTGTTTGAATCCTTTTACCTATCGCTGAACTCGGTTTTTCAAAACCTAGCATTTCTGCAGTTCTTTTAGTAATGGCTATATTGCTAATGGAATCCTTAACTGTTAGATCTCTTCCAGCAAGAAGTTTAAGATTAAAAAGCCTTCCGTATCTTTCATTTACCCCTTTATTGGAAGTCTGGATATTTTGGCCCTCAAAACTTTCTATAAATAGTGAACTGACTCCATTTTCTAATGGTAAACGACCTAAAGCAACATCTTGTATTTTGGGATTTGATTTTAAGATATCCACAAGTACATTTGGATCCTTACTTAATCCAGAACGAATTGTTTTTGGAAGCTGAATGTTTACGATAGCATTGTGCTCAAACCCCAAATCTTTATTCATCATAAATTTTAACTGTAACCCAATCAGTAAAGAAGTAACAACAAAAAATTGAGCCACGACAAACTGTAGAACGATTAATACTTTTTTAATAGATAGATTACCAAATTTAATGTGGGTTAGGGATTTATGTTTCAGGACTTCCACGACCTGAACTTTATTCGCTAAATAAATCGGATAGATGCTTGTACAAGCTACCAGTACAATCAATAAAATTGTTAGGAATAAAGCAACTTCTTTAATATCATTTACAAAATGAAAGTTTTCCGGTACATATTCTTGAATTTGAGAAAAGATTAAATCCTTTAAAAAGAATGCTAAGAAGAAAGATATCAGACATATAATAATGGTCTCTAAAACAAAAGTCAATGCTAGATGTTTTGGACGTTCGCCCATCGTTTTACGAATGCCAATATCCTTTGCTCTTTCCGGAATCTGGGAGGTAGAAATATTAATAAAATTGATGACAGATAAACCCAATAGAAAAACTGCAATTCCGATGATTCCATAGAGCGTTTTTTTATCAACCGAATTATCCATAAAAGAACTGAAGTGAAGCTCTGATAATGGTACAAAAACAAACTTCATTTTTCCAGATATCTTTCCATTTGAAAGTTCTGATTCAAGTCTATCGTTGATAATCTTTAAAAGGTTTGTTTTGTTTATTTCAGAGCTCACTTTAATAAACAATTGGTTTTGGGAAGAACCTCCCAAAAAACCTGTTCTACTCCAATCATTTTTATCTATGGCAATAAATTCTTTTCCTGAAAAATTACTCGCTGAATTGAGATCTTCTACAATTCCGGTGACCGTGTATTGTGTAGTATCATAAACGACAGTTTTCCCTATGACCTCTTCAGGATTCAATTCGGGAAAGTAAAATTTTGACCTTGACGAGGTTAAAATTACTTCGAATGGACTGCTGAAGATTTTTTGTTTACTGCCCGAAAGCCATTTATAGTTTACTAGATCAAAATAATTTCTGTTAACTGCTTCTAAATAATCAGGAGAGTTATGAATGGAGAACTCATCTTCTTCATGATCAATGATTACTTCCTTAACGTATTTACCATAGATTGGAACGGACAATTCGCTATTAGAAACATAATCTTCAATAAACGGGGCAAGACCCAAAGGTGCATAATTTGAAAATGATTCGTTCCCATCAATAGTTTCTTGTAAAATTACCTTATATACAGCCTCCCTTTCCGATAGATTCCTATCAAAACTGAATTCATAATTTACAAATCTGAAAATAACCCAGCAAACGGAAATTCCAATTGCCAACCCAACTATATTTAGGCTAGTAAAAAATTTGTTTCGCCACAGATGTCGAATAATTTGATTAAGCTTTTTCATATTTTGCGTTTATTTCAGTTTTTATATCATTTGGCAATCTATGCCTAGCATTAGCTCTATTATCTCATAAGAGTGTTTCGAATCTTAAAACATCCTTTCTACAATTTTTAGATTAGCAGGTTATAAGATTCTTTCTATGGATTAATAATATTTAAAAGCTATTAATATTTTTACCAACAATCAGTCTGCCATTCCAACACATTACTGATTATCAATTAAATAGACAATTCCTTTATTTCAATATTGTTCACTATCGGACAAGGTTCTGTCCAGTATTGAACGCTAAACAGCAAAACTAGAGAAGATGTTCTAGTTTATTCTATAGTCTTAATAGACATGCCTAAAGGAACCATTTATCGGACAATGAGTAGCTAGCAATTGGACTTTTAAGAACATTGTAGAACTACCCCAAGGAGCAAGAACTGCAATTTGTATCCTTTTGATCCTGAACAATTCGTCAAGAATTTGTTGTTTTTTTCGCCCTACCCCCTTGTCATCCTTAACCGAAGGTTAAGGAACTGTTCGCCATTGCAAGCCTTAAACCCATCGAGACAATAAGCCCGAATTATTAAAACAATGGAAGCATCTACGAGAACAGCCAAAATTTAATATTTTAGAACTTCATTTTTTGTATTGGCGTACAGTTCCGCAATCTTCGATTGCGGATGACACGGGAAAATATTAAAGAACCGTACAGATTCTTAACTAATCGTGCAGAATCAAAAGAATTAAAAGCAGAATTCTTAGCAAATGCTCATCGAATTCTGAATGGATACTGAGCCCTTCAGGTTCCATTATTTTAGGATTTCTTCATTTAAGAAACACGGGATCTGAGCATGTTCCTTTGAAGTTTTTCATTATCTTTAAAATTAAGTAAGCGTATCACTCAAACTGAACAGAGCGTCTATTTGATGAGAATTTACTAAACGAATAGAAATTATATTACATGAGAATACTCTTAACTTTATTGGTTTTCCTAGTTTTTGGCAAGGCTTCATTTGGACAGAACAGCCTAAGCATAGATAGAGTGTCTACTCCTTCCTTATTGATGGAAGATGGAAATAGCAATAAGGGAATGGACTTACAAAAGTTTGTAGAATCGATTTATATTAATGCCAGCCTTTTGTATAACAATTCATTGCCTAGCCTTAAATCTGGAGAATATTATGTAATAATCGACAAGGGGTATACGACACAGACTGTACGATCAATGACATCTGATCTAAAAGGTTTATCGGTAGAAAATTTAGAGGAATTCTCCTATAAAAAATCATTGGTCTCAGACGTACTTCATGGTTCTTTTGGGAGATTATTCGGAATGGTAACCATAAAACTGAAAGAATAAAAAATTACTAAAAAAGTATTGTTTTTATATTTTTATACTTTGGAGAATAATAATCAATGTTCAATTTAAAACCAATCCCAAGTCCGCAAAACTTAAAATACTTTTTCTGGTTTTTAATTTTAAAACTCATTATCGGAGCTATTACAAGTGGAATCGCTTATCTAATCGATCCATCATCACTTCATAATCCAGCAGATGATTATGGAATATTATTTAGAGCATCTCTATTATTAATATTTGCTCCAATATTTGAAACATTGATCAATCAGTTTCTTGTCATCGAAATATTAAGAAAGATAAAGATCCCCCCTGGTCTAATCATCTCTTTTTCTGCAATCCTTTTTGGACTATTTCACCATTACCACATTTTTTATATGATTGCCACTACGATCAGTGGTATTATTTATGCCTTATATTATTTAAAATTAAGGCCTCAAGGGATATTTAACGCTATTTTAGGAGTAGCCGGATTACACTTCTTTTCAAACCTTGTCGCATTGCTAAGCGACCTATAAAGATTTTCTTTTGGGTATATTTATCGCAGATAAAATCCATTTAACTCTCGACATATCCATTACCTTAGCCATGAAATTAGCGATAATCGGCAGCCACAATGTTGGCAAAACTATCTAAACCAAGTAGTTAGTTCTTATTTGTTTGTTCTACCAAGACCTTTCCCCAATCATTCAATTTCCACAACACCTCCACTAATTTTTCTCCGAGTTCTGTAAGAGAATATTCGACACGGGGTGGTAGTTCATTATAGATTTTCTTGGTTAAGATCCCATCTTGTTCCAGCTCTTTTAAATGTTGGTTTAGAACCCTTCTATCCACTTTTGCGATTCCCCGTAGCATTTCACTGGGTCGCTTTTCGCCCTCGTTTATACGCCATACGATTGGAACTTTCCATTTAGCACTGATTGCATTTACAGCAAATTCCAATGGACACACTTTTTCTTCGATCGTCCGACCCTTTGTTTTCATAAAATTGACTTTTTTATCCCATAGGGATAATAATATGCGGTATTGCAGATCTAATATTAGTTTTAAATCTTTGCTAAAACAGATATCAAGATATGAAAAATTTAGAGCATCAGATTAGCGAATTAAATGAAAATTTAGCAAAACAACTCCCCTCCGAAGTTTTAGAGGTATTCGGTAAATCTATCCAAGACCTGAAAGCTAAAAATTTGGAAGATGGAAGTATCAAAGTAGGCGATCGGTTTCCTGATTTTTCTCTACCGAATACAAATAAAAAGATTGTGGTGCTAAAAGAACTTTTACAAAAAGGAAAGGTGATCATAGCTTTTTTCCGTGGCAATTGGTGCCCTTACTGCAATCTTGAATTGAAAGCATTTCAGGATGATTTGAAAAAGATTGAAGACAAAAATGTTACGCTCATTGCTATTTCACCTCAATCTTCCAATCATAGTGAAGAACTCAAAAACAATCATAATTTAGGTTTTGAGTTATTGACCGACAAAAACAATGCTTTGGCTAAACAACTTGGTATCGCCTTCGAACTTCAAAATTACGCCATCTCGACTTATAGCAGCTTAGGGATAGAGTTGTCAGAATACAATAACAACGATACAAATGAACTACCTGTGCCAGCGGTTTTTGTGATAGACAAAAATGGGAGCATAACTTATAAGTTTATTGATAGCAACTATATGAACCGCATAAATATAGAAGAACTGATGAGGAAAATATGACCGAAGTGAAAAGAAAGAGTGCAAGTAGAACAAAAGATATTTCAACTGAAATACTAACCCAGCCTATTAGAGGGAAAATTGAAACCGCTAACCTTATAAAATAATTAGCAATCGACCAACTCCTTATTATTGAGATAGTTGGGTCAAATTGCAGCTTATAAGGCTGAGTTGATCCAACTATCAATGTTCTTGTAAAGGTCTTGAGGGAGTGTTTCAGAATGCTTTATTTCACCGTTCTTATCGATCAACATATAATGAGGAATTGCATCGATGTTATTTCTATCGTTAATTAATTTTTGCTGGGCTTTTGTAATATAGAAATGCTCACCTGTTAGTTTTTCCGTAAAGTTATGCCATAGATTAAGGTCAGACGTTTCATCGGTGAGATACAAGAAAACAACATCTTTATTGTTTTTATATTTATCCTTGAGTGGTTTTATGGTTTCAAAAGCTGATATGCAAGGACCACACCATGTAGCCCAAAAATCAACTAATACTAACTTTCCCTTATATTTAGCGATGATATCTTGGAATACATCTTCTTTTTCAGGGAATGGCAAGTAGTGTATATTGGAAGCAAGAGCTTGGGATGTATTGAGTTCATTTTGGCGGAGCAGGCTGGTCTTGTAAATATTATTATTAAAATAATTTAGGATGTCATCTTGCTGGGCAGTTGTTAAACTAGTGCCTGAGGCCAGCTTTTCTAAATAGGCAATTGCAATCAGATGTTCATAGAATTCCCTTTCATCTGAACCCAAGTTACTTTTAAATATGCGCTTTAGATAGTCTTGATATTTAATTGGACCTACTTTCAATAAATCAGGGAGATCAAGGATAGAATCACGCAAGACCTCTTTATATACGAAATTTGACATTGGGAGATCCATGTCCAATAATGCTGATTTATCTTGGAAAACTGCTTGATAAAATTCAAATCTCCTCTCCAGATTAGTGTCTATCAACAGTTCCTTTTTTGTACTTAATGCATATAATATTTCGGTAATTTCGATTACATCAGAACCTATTTCTCGAATGCTGGTGTTTTCCGTCGAGGAATTTAAATGGGCCTTCTTCTTTATGGTTCTTTCCTTTACGTAATCCATCAATTCATTCACATTTCTTACATCAAACGTTTTCCGTGTCCAGGTATCAACGTCATTTTGAATAAAAAAATAGTTCTTGAATAAATCCGCATACTGATCGGAGTTCTGAAACAATGTTTTATAGCCTCCTGAATAATTAATCACGAAATTATCTTCCTTATCAAAGACAAATTCTATGGTATCGTTTCTATTAGATTCAATAAAGGTTGAATAATATTTATTGTTTAAGATGAAATAATAACTGGTCAGGTAGGGATTGAAGAATTTGGCAAAATAAGTTGAATCATTGAGTTTCTCAAGCTTCAAAAGACGCTCCCCAGTGAGGGCATCTCCTTTACCAAAGGATTGTAGGTCGAAATCTTTCGGATAATTCCCCTTTAATTGAAATTGAACGCTGCTGTAACCAGATTGATCCTTTTTTTGAGCAATAGCTTGAATTGATGGCAGGACGAATAAACAAATAATTAAAGCAAGGAAAGTAGTTCGCATAGAAGAAAATTTAGTGGTTTTACAAAAGCTTAATTACCTTAATTTAGCGATTTATAATGAAAAGTTTAGGTAATAATCTAAAGAATCCACATCAAACAACATCTACGGGGAGCTTATAATGGTTGTTGAAAATTATTTCTGTATTAATTAGTGAATAGTTATCTCGGATATTATTACTTCACATATTATTTAGTTATTTTTAATTTATTAGCACATAGATTAATTTACTAACTATTGACCAATCATTTATAGAAGCTGATTATGAAAAAACACCTCCTCAATTTTCTAATTATCCTGTTAATTCCAATCTATGGATGTTCTCAAAATCTAAACAGATCAAATGATCAGCATTTAAACCTTGACTTTGAAAAATTCAATAAAGGATATCCTACCGATTGGATAGATTTCGGAGAAGGTGATTATAAAATCTATATCGATTCCAATCAGGCTAAAAATGGAAAATTTGCTGCCGTAATCGAGAGTACTGAAGGCAAACATGTGTATAAAGCTCTGGCTTTTACCCTTCCCTATAACTATCAGGGCAAAACCATTCGCCTGACCGGCAGTATCAAAACCGAAGGCGTTACGGATGGATATGCAGGCCTCTGGATGCGAATAGATCCTCAGCTTGCTTTTGACAACATGGACAAACGAGGGGTAAAAGGCAATTCAGATTGGAAAGAATATGAAATAACTTTAAAATTAAATCCTGCGAAAACGGAAAGAATCCTAATTGGAGGATTACTTACTGGGAAAGGAAAAATGTGGTTAGATAATTTACAGGTTTCAATCGATGGAAAAATAATTGGGAAAGATGAAATCGAAATATATAAACGTGATTTACTTCCAGCTGATAAGGATAATGAATTTGACAAGGGCTCAAATATTACTTTCCCTACTTTGACCAATGAATCCATCAACAACCTGGAATTGCTTGGTAGAATTTGGGGATTCATGAAATACCATCACCCAGAAGTTGCAAAAGGAAAGTATAATTGGGATTATGAATTGTTCAGGATCTTACCTCCATATGTAAATGCAAAAAATAACCAGGAACGCGATAAGGTTATTACAACATGGATTGAAAAATATGGGAAAATAGCAGCTTGCGCGACCTGTAAACCTAGCCTAGAAAATGCTGTTTTAAAGCCTAACCTATCTTGGATTGAGAAATCAAACCTATCAAATGAAATTAAAGTCTTGCTGAATGAGATCTACAACAACAGGAATCAAGGTGAAAACTATTATATTAAACTCCATCAATTCGTTAACAATCCTGATTTCACTAACGAGAAACCATACAGCAATATGCCCTATCCTGATGCTGGATTTAGATTATTGGCTCTTTACAAGTATTGGAATATGATAAACTATTTTAATCCCTACAAACACCTGACTGATAAAGATTGGAACACGGTATTGAAGGAATATATCCCAGGATTCCTAAATGCTAAAAATGAGTTGGAATATGAGCTGCTGGCCTTGCAAATCATTGCTGACGTCAAAGATACACATGCCAATTTAAGGGAAGGCGGAGATAAGATACAGGAATTAAGGGGCAAGAACTTTGCTCCTTTCAAAGCGGAATTCATCGAGGACAAATATGTTGTGACGGATTATTATAATCCTGAATACGTAGATCAAGCTAAGTTAAAGGTCGGCGATATCATAACCCATATCAACGGAAAGGATATCGGGTCTATAGTGGACAGTTTAGCACGGTATTATCCTTCTTCCAATCATTCCGTTATGCTAAGAGATATTTCTGCAGACCTGCTAAGATCAACAAACAGTTCCTTGCATATTAAGTATGTGACAGATGGCAAAAGCCTTCAGCATGAACTCCCATTATTTGATAGAGCAAAACTAAAGATGTATGGCATGTACAGGATCAATCAGGATGAAAAAGCATATAAGATCTTAGATGGAAATATTGGTTATATCACCTTAGCAAATATCAAAAATGAAGACTTCCATATGATCAAAAAAACTTTTAAGGATACAAAGGGTATTATCATTGATATCAGGAACTATCCTTCCAGTTTTGCTCCATATGCATTGGGACCGTTTTTTCTGTCAAAACCTACAGCATTTACAAAATTTACCTTTGCAAACCCGAAAAACCCTGGAGAATTTACTTTCACCAATCCTGTGACCATCAATCACGATCCGTTATATTACAAAGGGAAATTGATCATTTTGGTCAATGAAATATCCCAAAGCCAAGCTGAATTTACGGCAATGGCCTTCAGAGCGGTGAGCAATTCAAAGATTGTTGGGAGTACCACAGCTGGAGCTGATGGAAATGTTTCAGTAATCTTATTGCCTGGTGGATTGAGGACCTCGATTTCTGGGATTGGGGTTTATTACCCTGATGGAACTGAAACCCAAAGGGTGGGCATTATTCCAGATATAATCGTAAAACCTACCATTAAAGGAATCAAAGAAGGTAAAGATGAAGTTTTAGATAAAGCCCTTGAGCTGATAAATATGAATTAAGAACCTATTTATTTCGTAGTAATGATTGCTACTCCATTTTTAGCTCTTACGCCATAAAGTGAGTCTGCCTTTTGCTGATTTAGGATTTCGAAAGATTTAATCCTTTTCGGATTGCTTCTTTCAAAACGGGTGTAATCCTCTTCTTTTCCATTTACGAATAGCAATGGAACACCTATCCGCTTTATTTCTCCGTTCTTTTTCTCCCAAGCATCCCAACCGCTAGGACCTATCCTCAGTTGGTATCTAAGGCGCGTCTTCAATTGGTATTCAGCATCTGCTAAGGTCATGAGTAATCGTTCTTGAGCACTCCTTCGATCTATCACGGTTTCAATCTCTTCTAGATACTTATGGAAGCTTTCTAATTCTGCCGCAGACATCCCAGGTTCGTAACTGGAGATCTTATGGCTTCGACCAGCAGTTCTATACGTGATTTCAAAAGGGAAATAACCGGTTTTTTGCTTGTTATTTGATTGAATGCTTAGAAGTTTGGTCTTATCAACTAACCTGAGAAACTTTGTTTTCTCTTTATCTGATAAAGGTAATTTATGATAGGTACCACTTGTACTATCCATCCTACCTAGATTAGGACGAATTTGCTGCCATAGAAAAAGTGAGTCATTGGAATACTCCAATTCAGCGATCCTTAGATACGTTAATTCGGATGATTTTATTTGGCCTTGACTAATATAAGGGAATAAAAATAGGATAAATATGGATAGTAATATTTTCATAATATCGGGCTTAAAGAAGGATTGGTTATCTGTATTTCACCAAGACTAATATCATGGATAGCGTAAATTTATTAAATATTTCTCAACAATATATCTAGTAACCAGAAACAAAAGAATAAACTTTGAAAATCCAGAAAAGATCAAAGATTTTGGTTTCCAAATCAACTTAGAAAACACAACATAATTTTCCTATGTGCAAAAACACAGATGGAAGCATCATAAAATTGGAATCAATTAGAAACTGGACACTAATTCTACTTTATGAAAAAATTACTCATGCTATTTTTATTCTTTACATCCTCTTGTACTGGAAATATTAAAAAAGAAAAGGAAATAAATAATCTGGATACCACATTAGTACAAGAGCAACCAAACAATAAGTTTCCGCAGCGATTAACATTAGGTGGTCCTGTAGAAAATTATATGGCTTCACTTGCCAAATCCATTAAAGAGCCAAAATATTTGCAAGACTACGATTCCATTGCGGCTTACCAAAAGAATTTGTTTATCGGTAAAAAGACCTTCTTGGCTCCTGACAGCACAATACTCATAGTAATTGTGGATTATCCCATCATCGGCATGATTAAATGGAAGGAGCCAAATACAACGCAAAAGAGCTTTAATGAAAAACTTGTCAAAAGATCTTTTAAATACGGTATATTGAGAAATTCAATACTGTGTCAATTAGATTATACTATCCCTAATTTAAGCTTTACTGATGATTGCTGTTCCATTTCATATTCAAGTGGTATCCTGACTGAAAGTATAAATAAAACTAAAACAGTATATTCCGAAGTATTACCATAATAATCAATTAAGAATATTCCCTTGAGATTAATTAAGGAGGTACATCTACTAGTAGATTTTTATTTTTATATCATAAGAATACCAATGATAAACGTCAGCTTCATAATAGGTTGTGTTATTATTTTGAACTATATCCTCATGTGATAATTATTTAATTAAGAAAAATTTTTAAGGAATTTACATAAAATTTTAATCTTATTTTGATAACTTAAGGTTTTAACCAACCAAAGGAATTAATAACCTAAAAACAACTTAACCAATATGAACCCTTTAAATAAATATACTGTCCTGCTTATATTGTCCATTTGCTCTATCAGTCCCCTATTCGGAAAAACTTGGATTCAAAAATCTTTTAGTCAAGCCATCGAGAGCGTGATGATGAGGCAATATATTGAAGATTCATCTTTAAACAACAAATTTCAACCTGTGGATAAGAACGCTGTACCTACAATTGGGCCGTATGATTTTGTACAAAAAATTAATAAAAGCTATCGATTTCCAAACGACGCGATAGACCATAAAGTTGAGGGCTATGTGGAAGTAAGATTTTACATAGATGAAAATGGAAATGCCATGGACTATAAAATAGTTCATGACCTGGGCTACGGAACAGGACCTGAACTCGTAAAGAGACTAAAAACCCATGAATCATGGTTTCCAGCAAAATACAAAGGAAAAGATATAGGCGTATGGATTAATTACGTCCTATATCTAAATTTCCGTGATCTCACAATCAATTAATAATATGATCTGATTTCTTTTATAAGCTTACAAATTCCTCAACCAAGCTTTTCCAATCTTGTCCAAATTCAATTGGAATCATTTTTCCTTCAGGACTGATCAGCACCTTTGATGGATAGCCGGTAATCTTGTAATCAGTCTGTACTTTTCCATCTGAGATCAAAACGGGGAAGCTGTATTTATTCTTACTGATAAAGTTTTTAAGATCAGCTTCCTGATCATAACAAGAGATTGTCAAGATCTTTAATTTATCCTCCATAAAGGCATATTTCTTTTCATAGAGCGAGTTAAATTCAGGAAGCTCTGCGACACATGGCCCACACCATGTTCCCCAGAAGTCGATAAAGGTCCATTTGCCTTCAAAATGAGAAGGTGCAACTTCTTGACCTAACAGATCTTTCAACAAGAATGCGGGTGCATTTTCAAGTTTTGGAAAAACATCAGATTTCAAAAAACTTGAAAAGCTAGCTTTATCATAGTTCCCATGATAAAATTGCTTCAACATGGAGAAGCTCTTGGCCGGAGATTTTGCAAATTCTGAAATATACTCTTTGAGAACAGAATCCTTCCCAGAACGCTTACCCAATTCAGCTAAGTAAACCTCCGAATAGTCCTTCTTTGCCCCAGTAAAAACGTTGTCGTAGAAACTTTGGTATTCATATTCATTATTCCCTTTTGAAGATAAATCATAAGCCTTTTTCAAATATAATGCTCCCAATTCTGGATCCTTATCTTTTATTGCCTCAAACAACGAAAAATTCACAAAAGCAAGATGGGCCTTATTGATCAGCCTTTTGTCCTTGATTTTATCCTCAGCAAGGACTGCCAGCCTTTTTTCGAGTTTTTTATACTCCTCAGTATCGGTTCTGCCATTGACAATTTGTTTTTGAATCAACAAAATAATATATCGCCCAACATTTCCATCCTTCCATTCATTATCATTCAATGCAAACATTTCATCAATACCCTTTTGAATTGCTTGATTATCTGAAGATCCCTTATATGTAGACCAGACTTTCATTGGGCCAATGAAGCGCTTTTCTCGATCAGTTAATTTCGTAAAAATAGCATCCATACGGTCTATGCTACTTTGGTTATTTGATTTGACGTGTTGAGATAAACCCGATTGTAAATAATCATAAAGGTAATCATCGGTTAGCAAAGCAGTGGTTTCCAGGAAGTCTTCCATGGCCAAGCTATCTATTCTAACCTTATTGATAAGATGGTAAGTATTGACAAGGATTCTTGAAGGTGTTTTCATCAGCACCCGTTCATAATTAACGTAGTCTTTCCTGGTTTGATAGGTAGGTAATATTATTTTTAAATAATTGGGATCAGCACCAAACTGTTGCCCATAATCACTGATATATTGTTCGAATTTGACGCTATCAACTTCTTGGTTATGTCTGAAATGCTTACTTCTATAACTACCTTTTAAGATCATGGCACTAAATTGTGGATCCAGTTTTTCCACTCTTGTCCTCTCCTCTCTATTAACAACTGATAGCTGACTATATTTATAAGTATTACCATCAATAGTTGCTGTCCCAGCTGCTTTAGCGTTTTTTGCTATTACATATTTAGTTTTAGGATCAAACCTGATTTCGGAAGTTTTCAGACTGTCCTTGCTATTCGTTCTTTCAACTACCCAAGCCTTCTTATTTCTTTCTTTTATTTTATAGGTAAATGCCCCTAATTGAAATTCAGATTGCTTTAATTGCTCTGGTTTAACATGGGCAAAGTCATTGAAATAGACATCGTTAAAAAGGCTTTCATAGCTATTGCTGATTAAAAAAATCTCATCCTTTAAAAGTGTTAAATTAAATTCCTCCTTTAAATTTGTCAATTTTTGGTTGAATGCCGCAGTATCCTGGACAAGGACTTTATTCTGAAAAGTTAAAGGGTAGTTTATATAGGATTGGACAAATCCTAAAAAATTGGGTGAACTCCCTAGCCCATCAAGTAATTCAGCAGTTTTTAGCGTAGAGAAATTTACAGATTGATCCTTTAGATCAATTTCTTCCTTGCCATCCAAGCTCAATTCCAGTTGTTTTTGTTTTTCTGTATTCCTGGATTCACGAACAGAAATATAAAAAGTCGTTTGTGTGGATTGGTCATTACTGACATTCGTCTCCACAATCTTATAATGGATTGGAAATTTTTGCGCAAAAGCCACCTGGGCGAATAGGACAAAAAGGAAAATAGCAATATTCTTCATGGCATAATAATTAGTTAATTAAATATAACTCCTAAAGAGCATATTACCAAAACCTTAACCTTTTATTAACTATTGAAAAATATTGCTAGTTTATTTACCGGAATTAAGATAATTCTTATCAATAAGCAATACTATTATCCACATCATATTTCATTCCGGGATAATCCAAGATTCTACGCATCAAAGCCATCTGTCCGCATAAGTAGTCTTCTCGACCAATGCACATGCCTACAAAGTTTAATTTATCCTCCTTAATAAAGGGCACCTGCATCCCCATCTCGAACGTTTCAGCCAAAGTTGCATCATCAGCTTCCAACAAGGCTTGATAAACTTTTGGTGAAATCTGATAGAAATTATCAAGCAATTGCTCTAATGTTGGGTACTCCTTTTGTGTATCCAAGGTCTTTCCCATATAAAATAGGTCCTGATAAGGATCCTCTTCTTTTAATCCTAAGATGTTTCCCATGCTATAGCGCACATTCACATAATTTCCGGCCATCCAAACCAGATGGTTTGTCCGATTATCAATTCTCTTGAGTGCGTTCTCTTCCGAAATACCGTCCAGGACATTGATAAAGGTTTGGGTATGCATTCTATAAGCGGGGATAATGATGTTCAATTGTGCTGATTTTGCTGTATCCATGATAATTAATTTATTAGTGTATATCAAAGTTAGCCCTTACGGAAAGAGAAATACTTGTCCTATGGCAAGAATTCCCTCTCTATTAAATAATGAAATAATTCACGAATGAAGAACAACTAATATTTAGATTTAACTTTACTATAAACTTAACGGTGAACACCTGAATAATGGAAAATCTAGAACTAACCACTTTCATCTTAAAAGAAAAGAAATACAGCATCCGCGATATCAACAAGATAGATACCTCCCAATTTATCCCAATTAAAGATATTTCTCAGCTAGACCCTGACAAGTTAGACCGAGATTATATAGATGGTGTTCTGTATATGAAATTCAATGGGGAGACAATTATGGATTTCACTTTCTGGGACGATATTGTAGATCTTTGGCATTACTTTATCAATTCCCTTGAGGAAGTGATCATACAGGATGAAAGCAATTTTTCATTTCCGAGCCAGCCGCTGCCGGTTTCCATTAAAATCGTTAAGGACAGGATTCGGATGGTAATAGATGATAAATCGATCAATATGAAGGCGGACCAATTTCTGGAAGTTATGCTTCAGGAGGCCATTACATTCTTTACGGCAATGATGTCATTATTTCCAAGACAGGAAGCTGAATTCCATCAAACGATATTAAGGATTTATAAAATAAAACTTAGCTCAGAAGAAAGATTTACAGCCTATTAAAGGGGCTTTTTTCAAATATTTCAAAATTCCTTGTAACCTTTCTCGATGTCATTTACCCTAAATAAATACAAACGAATTAAAAAGGTAAAAACATGGAAAATACTATCAAAAATCACACACTGAATTCAACATACAATTTATTGAAATATGCCTTTGTCGTGGTCCCCATAGTGGCGGGAGCTGACAAATTCACTAACTTACTTACAAATTGGGAACAGTATGTCAATCCATCGATTGCTGATCTCCTCCCCTTTTCTGCAGCCTTGTTTATGAAGATTGTGGGGTTAATTGAAATAGTAGCTGGTTTAATCGTATTCAAGAAACCAGAATTAGGAGGATTTATCGTTTCGGCTTGGCTTACGTTGATCGCCCTTTCCTTATTGGCCGGATTTATCTATGTAGATGTTGCAGTTCGGGATTTGGTGATGGCCATTGCGGCATTATCCATGGCTAGATTGGCAAAAATCGTAGGACAATGATAAAAGAACATTTTGAGCAATTAACAGAGGTTGAAATCATCGATCGGGTCTTAGATGGCGACAAACCGCTTTATGAAATTATTGTAAGGCGGTTTAATACCTACCTATATAAAATTGGACGATCGTACAACTACAACCATGAAGATACCCAAGACCTGATGCAGGACACTTATATTGATGCCTTTAAGTGCTTGGCTCAATTTAAGCAAGGTTCAAGCTTCAAGACTTGGATCATCAGGATCATGCTCAACAATTGCTACAGGAAGAAAAATAAGTTCAGTTTCAAGAAAGAAACTGTCAATGAGATTATCAACGAAAATGAAATGCCTATGTTCAACTCAAACAACGATGCGCAAAAGGAGATCTTTAGCCATGAACTGGGGAAAATTATCGAAGCGTCCCTATTGAGGATTCCTGAGGACTACAGGATGGTTTTCTCCCTACGTGAAATCAATGGGTTGAATGTAGCAGAAACCTCTTCCCTACTTGACATCAGTGAAGCGAATGTAAAAGTGCGTTTAAATCGTGCAAAAGCTATGCTCAGGGCTGAAATCGAAAAAACTTATTCGCCAGAAGAACTATTTGAATTTAATCTCTGCTATTGCAATCCTTTTACGGAGAGAGTCATGAAAAAGATCCATGAGATTTAGTGCAGCTTTATTTATATATCCATATCTATTATTTGATAAAAATGCGAAGTTTTCACTTCGCATTTTTTGCCTTAATATGGAAAGGTTAAGGTCAATAGTCTTTATTGTTTTGATCCCTCGAAACTGTACATTTCCTCTCCTTCAGCAGTTACCTTTGATACAAAAGACAACGCTTTGTTAGAATTGGAATAGACTAATATTCCCTGAGGTTCTGAGCTTTCAGTCAATATCCCTCTACCGGAATTATTGTACACCTGAACTTCTTTTACTGGAAGTTTTAAGCTGCTGTTTTTTACAGTAACCTTGACCTTATTGTCACTTACTTTGCTAATTTCTAGCAGTTCATTAAATTTTTTCTCTCCACCTACGATATCAATGGTTCCTTTGAAGGTTCCGATCACTTCGTCAATACTGCCTGAACCAGTTTCTGGCTCCTTTTCATCCTTGGAACAGCTAGTAAACAACATAGTCATGCCCACAAACATCAAGCAAATGGAAAAAATAGCTTTTAAATTTTTATCTCTTTTCATATTGAATAATTAAATCTTCTGGTCCGGAAGAAAGTTTGATTGAATACATCAAAATTATCACCCGAAGAAATAAAATTCAATACCTGCAAACCGGTATAATAATACCCCTGTTTTTAGTTACCAAAAACAAATTGTCCAAATACCTATCCTTTATCATCAACAATCTTCTCATAGGTTCTTTCGCCCTTTTCATTGATCATGACCAAACCAGAGCCCCCTTCATTATTCAAAAAGAAATAACTGCTGTTTCCTTTCGGATGGCTAAATTTGATATGGGTTCCTTTGCTGTCCAGTTCTAGCACTGCAGATGGGAAATCAGGATTAGGATTCTGGAGTTTTATGGAAGGAAAACCATTTTCAACCGAGATGATCAATCTAGAAACACCTGCTGCATCTGTGATGTGCAATTCTTCGGCCTTGAGTATTTTCTTGGACATATACGATCTAATTATTGTTGATTAACTTTTGAAAATTCCCCTTGAATTTATCCGCTTTAGCATCAAAATCCGTATATCCTGCATCAAAAAACCATTTCTTGATGGAAGGAGCTTTGACCAAACCGAGTTGGTAAAATTGTTCTTGCCTATCGATACGCTCCTTTAAGGCGGAAAGCATCTGCAAGGAAAAATCTCCATCCGGCTCAATACCACTATCCAATATACTCGGTGCAATCGCTACACTTTCCAGATTTAGTTGATAAGCTAACCTAGTAGCAACACTCACCGCATCGGCACTCGTCTGTCCAGACCAATCTTCCGGTCTTCCCAAACCAATTATGAGCAATCTTTCAGATTTGATCTTCCCAAGGCTCTGGTCAATCAATAAGGTATCCAGATAATTTCCGGTAAAGGCCTTCTGATCCCTTAAAGTAAACAGTAATCCGTCCATGGCATCATTAAGATGCAACAGCCCGCCTACAGGTTTCTTTTGGTTTATTTCGTGGGAAAATAAACAGGCACAACTTAAATTAACCTCAGCCAGGGAGGCATCCCAAGTAACTAATTCTATTTCTACGGATTTGTAAGTGCCGATTTGGCTTCTTTGAACAGATGGAATTGACATAATATTTAAATCGAAAAGAAATTTTAATAATTCTGTGATTAAATTTTATAATCAAAACATTAGGTTTCCAAAAATGTTTTCCAGAAAAATAATTATTGCAAATTCATTTCTTTTTCACGATTCGTTCAGAATTAGAAATGTGTAAAAGAGAGATTCTTCGCTGCGCTCTGAATCTATTTTTTATTTTTTTAAGAATCCTTGTCATCTCGAATCGTAAGATGAGAGAACTATTTTTCTTTTTTTGTATGCCGGTAAAGAGGATTATTTGAAAAAGATTTCCCCCCCTAGGGGTTATCCGAATGACGATTCAGCCTACTACAAACATTCCACCTGGTTTTTTCCATAATCCAAGCCAAGTTCTCCAATAAAAATCATTCATCCAATCCCAAATCCTTTATCTTCTGCAGGAGATTAACGGTCTTGTTAACATTGAATTTTTGCATCAGATTCCTGCGATGGGTGTCTACCGTAAAAGGACTGACAAACATAATTTCAGCAATCTGCACCGAACTCAGTCCTTCAGAAAGGTATTTTATCACCTCCTTTTCTCGTCGGGTAATGGGTGGGAATTCCTCGGATAGGTTTACCTTCGAACTCCCCAAACTTTTTTGCGCATTCAAATCCAGGTAGACACCACCTTCATAAATATGGTTTATCGCCTTAACGATTTCGTCCATTGCCGCACTCTTAAGCAAATAGCCTGATGCACCGCCATTTAACATCCTCAAAATGATGTTCCTATCATCCAGATTGCTCAGGGCCAAGATCTGTAAATCGGGATGCTCCTGCTTCAATTTGACACAAAGATCAATGCCATTCCCATCCGGCAATTGAATGTCTAACAGTAGTACATCAGCCTCCACTTTCGAGATGATATCCCGAAGTTCTTTAGCAGAAGATGTGGAGCCTATTATTTCAATAGTATCGTGTGCGTCAAGATAACTTGTCAATCCTTGGGTAATCAAGGGATGATCATCGCAAATAACAGTTCTAATCATAATTTACAATTGACATTCAATAATTATATGTGTTCCTTCTCCAGGTTGGGAATCAATCTTCAATGTCCCTCCTATGCTCTTCAATCGGGATTCCAGATTATCCAAACCCATATTTCGCTGTATACTTTCAGGGTTAAAACCCTTTCCATTGTCTTCCGCTTCAATCATCAGGAAACCATTTTCTACTGAACATTGCAGCAATATTTTTGTTGCCTGCGCATGTCGGACCGCATTGGTGACCAATTCCTGTACAATCCTATAAATAGAGAGTTGAATATTCTTGTCCTTTATTCCCTCCAAACCCTGTCCATAATAGGAAATTGGGCTACTGCCGGATTGCATGGATTGACAAAAATGTCTAATCGCTTCATCCAATCCATTCCTTTTCAATACCGAAGGCTCTAAATTTTGGGCCGTATGCCGCAAATCGGTGATGACAGTCTCCAACTCATTGACTACAGTGGGTAGGTCATTTTGTTCCGAATCCCTAGCAATCCGTTCCACATTCATTTTCAATCCCGTTACCCTACCTAAAAGCCCATCATGAAGTTCTCTGGCCAAGCGTTTTCGTTCTTGCTCTTCCCCATCGACCAATGCCTTTGCCACATCGATTTCACGCTGTTGTTTGAGTAAGAGGGTATCCTTCATATTCCGTTTTTTCCGAGCATTCCAGGCATACCAGACCCAGAGGCCAAAAATACTGGTCAACAGGACCCCACCCAGTAAGATTGCCCTGTTCAAGATATTGCGGTTTTCGAGCAGTACGATCTCCTGTTCCTTTTCCTTTGTCCGATAACGAGTTTCCAGCTCCGCCATTTGCTTTTTAAAATCCAATGAACTCAAGCTATCACTCATTTGCTTATGCTTTCGGATAATTTGATATGCAGCTCCCATATTCCCTAATTTCGCCTCCATTTCCGCAAGGTCACTCATCAGACCTAATCGGTTCTTGGTCATGGCTGATCCTCTTGGATCGCGCAATAATTCTTCAAGCTCAACCTTCGCGGCTTGATAATTTTCAATCAAATTATATACAACAACCTTTTCATACTTTAAATAATAGAAATCCCAATAGGAATTATATTCCTGAGCCCATTCCAATCCTTTCTCGATACTTTTCAAGGCCTCCTGATAATTTTTCTGTTGAATCAGGGACCTCGACCTATTCTTGTAATATGCAGCAGCTAGTTTCTTGTCCTCCAACTTATTCAATAATTTCTCTGCTTTACCCAAAACACGGTCTCCCTTTTCTATTTCCCCCATCGCGTAGAATAAATCAAACATATTGAGATAGGTAAATAATAGGTTTCCTGACTCCTGTTCGGGTGTCCGGACCAATGAGACTGCCTTTTCAAAATAATCTAAAGCCTTCTGGTATTCTTTATTGTTATAGAATACCATCCCTACATCTGTAAAATAACTCAATAACAGATCATTATCCCCCGATTTTATGGCAAAAGGGATACAATAGGTCAAAGTGATGTCCAAAAATGATTTATCGTTATCTGCCTGCTGCTCAAGCGAACCGTAATTATGCCACAATCTTGCCCGATAGCCGTAAGCAGAAGGCTTATCTATATCCTTGAGGAATTTTTCAGCCTCCATGTAGAGCTTCTGACTTTTTGGATTGTCATAGCCATAGTAAATCCCAGCTTCATAAAAAAGATAGATTCCTCGCAAGAAATCTTTCCCTTCGACCAAAGGCTGGGCTTGCCTAAGCGTCTCAAATGCTTTTGCTGTATCGCGATAAGACCAGTAATCGGAAAGTTTTACCAAAGCAGTAAATTTCTCTTCCTTGGTTTTGGCCTGCTCGAGATTCGACTGTAATGCAGGAAGTTCCTGTCCACTCGCCATAAGATGTAGCAGAATCAAAAATAAGACGGCAATATGAACGCGAACGAAAGGCATAAGTATGCATTAAGATACATGGATTTTATCAAAAATGTTACGCTTATAATTAAAACTACTGGAAAACTAGTAGAAGGTTTTAGTCAGTTTATAGTATTGCTATAAAAATGGTCTGGATTTAACTTTGTATTAAGCTTTGAAAATTGCAAAATTAATCCGGTTTACACGAAATAAAGGACGACCCATGCTTATAAGAACAATAAAAACAATCTTCCCCTTCATCATTGCCATTATCCTTTCTTTAACTGCTTGTAGCAAAGATGACATCATGGGAAGCGATAGCAAAGCAATAAAAAACCTACCGGGAAGCATATATTGGTATTTTGCAGGTGAAGTGGGCTACATGGATTTTGGTTCAGGAAAATATAATGACAAATGGATTGGGATCGGCCCAGGAAATTCCAGGTATGATAGTTATGACATTAGTTGGGACAATAAAAAGACCCTGCTGACCATGGATGTTGAAGGTGCCTTTAATTTTACGGAAAGAAGATTTGTCCTTCGGGATAAAGGTGCAAAAATGGATTACAGTTCCCTACAGGACGGAAAAAATGTTTTTGATATCACCTATGAAGCAGATGATATTGAAATTACCGATGCCCATATTTCCCCAAATGAAAAATACCTCGTATTAGATGCTCAACATTTTGCGGATATGCCAATAACCATCATTGACGCGGCAAACGGCAATTTTATAAATTCCTGGTATGTGAAGGGGGTAAGTTTCTTGAATTATGGCATTCCTGTCTGGACTGCAGACAATACCGTCTTTTTCAGGATTGGCAATTCGGTTTATAAGAGTTCTGCGTCAGATGGTTTTAAGACCGCTCCGAATGTCTTTACCCAAAGTGGAATTAGTTCTGTTACTGTCAATCCGCAAGTTACAAAACTGGCATTCCGTAAGGATAGACACCTATGGATGTGTGATATAGATGGAAGCGACATGAAGCAGATCACGACCAGTGAATTATCAGAGGTGATCAGCTACGATGGCGAACACCGGCCTACCTTCTCCCCTGATGGAAAATACATAGCCTTTACAGGAGCGAGTAAAGGAGGAACTCCTTGGAGCGACCATGACTATGCTGATGGCTCATGGGTTGCATCTGTCGGTGGAAAATATGGATACATCGTAATCATCCCTGCCGATGGAAAAATGTATGATCTGGAGAAAAAGGATAGTGGAGCAATTTGGCTGAAACAACCTGATGCCGATTATGCAGGCGTGCCTTGCAGTGCAAATCTGATCTGGAGATAAAACAATGTATGATTCAACCTATCTAGGATAGGCTTCTCATAGTAATAAACAAAGTTTCAAAGAAGCAAACAGGCCAAATGGTCTGTTTGCTTTCTTATTTTATAAAAAAAATATATTCTCTAATCAATTATAGCCTAGAATATTCTTCATAACCTTTTTATAACATTTTAGATTTTCTTAGTTTTATAATTATCAAAACTGATAAAATGAGTACCCAAATCGTAATCATCTTTGTGCTTGCCCTGCTTGCTGTATCCATCATTGATACCTTAGGTTCAATTATCGCTTTCAGATTCAAATTCAATTACGCTTATTTCATCATCTTTTCATTTGCTATCTATTTTCTAAGTGGCTTTTTTTTATCCAGGTTTGCTTCTGCCAATACCGTACTTTTTTTATCCGGCATGGTTGGCTTTTATGATGGTACTGTTGGGGTAGAAATTGCCAAGCGCTTCAATGGATACCAAGAGCCCGATCTTAAACTTATCGAAAAAAATAAAAACATACTGGGAATAGTATCATTTTGTCTAGCTCTTATTTTTGGCGGATTAGGTAGATTCCTCTATACATTAATGGCTGGATAATCCATAGACATTTCCTAAAAATACCTACCAATAGGTATTTCCATCCATTATTTATTCCTGTAATTTAGAATAGGTTAAAATTCATTCTGCGTAAAGCAAACCTGCAATCAGTTATTACTTTCTATTACACTAATGGCAATCAAATATTGCCGACACCTAATTATTCTTTGTTATGAAAAGCCTTCTCTATCTTTTCTTGATCATTCCAATACTTTCATTAGGACAGCATCCAGTGAAACCCAATATTCAACCCACTTATGCTGATGCAGTATATCTCGCCAAATTGGAAAATCTGGTCAAAACTAAACAAGTTGAAAACTTACGCTCCTTTTCTGAGGAAATAAAGACGGTCTTAGAAAGGTATAATATCAATGAAAGAAACGCCGATCAAATACAAAACCCATTCCTGCAGGATTTACTAAATGCCATAAAGATTATACCTTCCGTGGACCAAGCGATTTCTCAGGATTCTTCTAAAGCTTTCACCGATATTGATGAGGATACTGATGTGCCAGGGAAAGCTAAGGATTTAGATCTTAAAGCTATTGCGTTAAGTACAGCTCCAGGATTTGGTTGGGAAGCAGCGGTAATCAATGGTCTTTCTACATTTATGGCGAATCGATTCAAACAGGAAGTCATTTATTATGGTTTAAATAAACTATTTGAACGGATCACAGATAAAGAAGAGGAAATATTCGATGCCTTACTCCCTGAAACTTACCAAGAAACCAAAAGGTTATATGGTCAAAAAAGTTATTACAGTGCAGATTTGATATTCCTAAGACAGGTAGTCGATAATGACCTGGGTAATATCCATAAAAGACTGGCCAGTGAAGCATATCGGGTTTTTCCAAGAATCCCTCCTCAAGGTGCGGACATCCTAAAAATTGCTGCCAATCTTCACGCTGACTTAGGTACTGGAATTTCACTCCCAGGTATATTTCAAAAATTGAACAGTGAAATCTACCATGATCAGGAAATTGCTAAAGCAGTCGCCATAAACCACCTATTATCCGAAGCCTTGCGAGATACAGTTGGAGGAACAAGTACTTGGATCAACATCAATCGACTTAATTTCTCTGACCCCAACAATAAAACAAAAAGATATTTTATCGGCCTGCTAAATGAACAATTTAAACCCTATTCCAACAATTATGACATCAACCAATTTGAGAACTCAATAAAACAATTACTGTTCTATTTTGATGAGCTAAATGCCGCAAGCCAGTTTATTGCCAAAAACAATTATTACCTCAATACCGAACAGGGTCTGACACTATTAGGTATGCTCCAATCCTCATTTTCAACATTCTTGAAATCAGGCACTGCAGAACGTGTTTTCAATTTAAACAAAGAATATCTCGCCTTCTTCTCAAATTATCAGGACTTCGCTTCCTCCTTGGTGCGACGAGATTATCAAAAAGCACTGGTGAGCATTTTAAGCCAAATGAGAGATTTCCTACCTGTCGATAAAGAAAATACCTATAGAAGATCATTGATCTTTATGGTTCAACTTGCGGAAGTCGAAGCAGATAAAGACATGGAAAAACTATTGGAAGCCTATGCCCTACCTATTGGAGGCAGCTCCATCAAAAGAAATAGCAATTTTAACATCAGTTTGAATGGATATGTCGGATTAACAGCAGGAAAAGAGGTTGCATATGGTTCTGAAAATCAAACAAAAACCAATATTGGACTTGCAGCTCCCATCGGCGTATCGGTCAGTTTTAAAAATTATATCACTTTCTTTGCGAGCATTATTGATCTAGGAACGTTAGTAAATGTTCGTTTGAACAATGACACTACTTTTTATTCAAACCTAAAATTTGAACATTTCCTTGCTCCAGGTGTAGGGTTCTATATTAATCATAAATCTTCTCCCCTAACCTTTGGGGTACATTATAATTATATACCAAGCCTAAGAACCATCAAGATCGGCAATGGAGAAGCTGCTATCACGGAAGAGCATATTTCTGTCTCCAGATTCAATGTTTCTGTATTGGTAGATATTCCATTGTACACACTTTTTAATAAATAAAATTAACCATAGGATATTTATTCCCACAATCTATCCCCAAATTGCCTTAATTCCTATTAAAACATTAAGTATATTTGGTAGAGGACATCTATGAAGGATATGTTGAAGGATAAATTTGGGCGAACTATTAATTATTTACGGCTTGCTGTTGTTGACCGATGTAATCTACGTTGCACCTACTGTATGCCCGAAAATGGCCTTCCTTGGATCAAGCAAAATGAATTGATGACAGATGATGAAATAATCAGACTTTGCAACATCTTCACTCAACTTGGCGTAGATAAGATCCGTATTACCGGTGGTGAACCTTTTGTAAGGAAAAACTGCATGGAATTGATCCTTAGAATTTCCCAAATTAACAAGCTCAACGAATTAAGCATCACAACCAATGGTATCTTGACCGAACCTTTTATCCCGCAGCTAAAAGCTGCTGGAATCAAATCTGTCAACCTTAGCTTAGATACCTTAGACGAGAATAGATTCTTCAAAATTACCCGTAGAAATGAATTTTGGCAAGTCATGAAAACCATGGAAAGCCTGCTCTCAAACAATATTCAAGTAAAGATCAATTGCGTTGTAATGGACGGTCAAAATATTGAAGACATCATTCCATTGGTCAACTTGGGCAAGACCCTCCCAATTGCTGTCAGATTCATTGAAGAAATGCCTTTCAATGGTGATAATAAAGAGATTTCCCTAAAATGGAACCAGCATAATATATACCAGCATATCCAAGAACACTTTGGAGAAATAAATAAACTACAAGACCCAATAAGTTCCACCTCCTACAATTATAAAATACCTGGATTTAAAGGGGAATTTGGAATCATAGCAGCTTATTCCCGTAGCTTCTGCGGGGATTGCAACCGAGGACGCATTAGCCCATTAGGGGTTCTGAAAACCTGTCTATATGAAGGTGGGGGAATAAACTTAAAAGATGAAATGCGATTGGGAAAAACAGATATGGAACTAAAAGAATTAATCATACAAAGTGTACAGCATAAACCTAAAGATGGTTGGGAAGCTGAAAAAATTAGTTTAGATCCCAATACTATTCATCAATCAATGGCAACAATTGGAGGATAAAATGGAAATGATTACCGTTGCGCAAGCTGAACAGATTATCCTTTCTGAAAAAAGGGATTTTGGAGTAGAATCGATCCTTCTGCTGGATGCTTTAGGAAGGGTACTCGCTGAAGAACTGATAGCGGATCGCGATTTACCTCCATTTGACCGAGCAACGGTTGATGGAATAGCAATCAATACTAAAGCTTTCTCTGCTGGAGTTCTGAAGTTTACAATCCAAGCTGTTCAAGCTGCTGGAGAACATCCTATTTCGATTGCATCCATAGACTCCTGTATTGAGATCATGACGGGAGCAGCCCTAGACCCTTCAATGGACAGTATTATCCGTTATGAAGATGTAAGCATTGAGAATGGCTATGCAGTCATCAATATTGAAGTTAAAAAAGGACAAAATATTCATGTAAAGGCTAAGGATAAAGCACAAGGTGAAGTCCTTGTGCAAGCCGGAAAAATTATTGGCGCAGCTATCATGGGAATTGCTGCATCTATCGGAAAAACTGAAGTCTTGGTAAAAAAACTACCCAGAATCGCCATTATTTCTACTGGTGACGAAATGGTACCCATTGATTCAATTCCAAAGCCATATCAATTGAGACGGTCCAATGGCATCAGTATACAATCTGCATTGAAAAAATATCAGATTTCGGCGGATGCCTACCATCTCGACGATCATTTCGATGAAATCAAAGCAAAACTTGCTGAGTACCTCGTTCATTACGATGTACTGGTCATGACTGGTGGCGTTTCGATGGGAAAATATGATTTTCTACCAAAAGTTTGCTCCGCATTAGGCGTAACACAACTCTTCCACAAAATCAAACAGCGACCTGGTAAACCTTTTTGGTTCGGAAAGGATAAAAACGATAAACTGCTATTTGCATTCCCAGGCAATCCAGTTTCTGTATTTATGTGCCTTAATCGCTATTTGATTCCCTGGTTGGAGGCTTCATTGAATATAGAAGAATCTACTCCACAGTTTGCTATCTTACAAAATGACATTCAGTTTTCAATTGCATTACAATATTTTGCTCAGGTAAAACTGAAAGTGAATAATTTGGGACAGTTAACGGCAGAATCCGTGGACAGCAATGGTTCTGGAGACTTTTCACATCTCGCCGAAACTAATGCCTTTATAGAACTTCCCTTAGAAAAAAACAGTTTTAATAAGGGTGAAGTTTATCAAGTATGGACCTATAAATAGTATAGAATGACCGATTTTTCGCATATCAATAAAAACCAACAACCCAGCATCGTCAATGTCATGGATAAAAAGATATCTCAAAGACGTGCGACGGCCAAAGCAAGCATTGAACTTCCTCCATTAGTTATGCAGAAACTGACCGAAGAGAACTTCAATACCGCTAAAGGTTCCATTATCCACACCGCTATTATTGCGGGAATTATGGCTGCTAAAAAGACTGGAGAACTTATTCCATTATGTCATCCCATTGGTCTGGAGAATTGTGAAGTTGAAATAAAATTCAACGGTAACAGTCTTGACATATATGCCATAGCAGAGGTAGAAGCAAAAACTGGGGTTGAAATGGAGGCAATGACTGCGGTTTCCATTGCTGCATTGACCATTTATGATATGTGCAAAGCCCTCAGCCATGATATTATCATTCGAGAAATTAAACTGATTGAAAAAACAGGAGGAAAAAATGACTTCAAAAGGTCAGAATAAGGTAGCAGAAATCTATGGTCTGGTCCTCGCAGGAGGGAAAAGCCGTAGAATGGGAAAACCCAAAGATCTAATCCATTGGCATGGCAAGGAACAAAGATACTATGCTGCCGATCTGCTAGCAGGATTCTGTGATCAGGTCTTTATTTCCTGCCGTCAAGATCAAACCCAAGACTTTGACCCAAATTACCAGGCATTGACAGATACTTTCCTCAATATGGGCCCCTTTGGCGGTATCCTTTCAGCATTTCATGCCCATCGCGACAAAGCTTGGCTGGTTGTAGCTTGTGACCTGCCTTTGTTGGACAAAGACTCCCTAACCAAGCTAATGCAATCACGCGACTCTAATAAATTAGCGACAACCTATAAAAGCCCATTTGACGGTCTTCCAGAACCTTTGATAAGTATCTGGGAGCCAAAAAGCTATCCCTTACTGTTGAGCTTTCTAGCAAATGGCATTACCTGCCCTAGGAAAGTCCTGATCCATTCGGATTGCTTGATCTTAGACCCTATCAATCCTGATGCTTTAATGAATGTGAACAGTCCTGAGGATGCAGAAATAGCTGACAAAGCGCTTCAAGAACAAAAAAACTATAGATGGAACCTAATTTCGAAAGATATCAATGTCAAATAGCTTTACCAGGATTTGGTAATACAGGGCAGCAATTGCTCCAAAATGCCAAAGTCCTTATTGTCGGAATGGGTGGTTTGGGTTGCCCTGCAGCCCAATATCTTGCTGCCTCCGGTATTGGAACCTTAGGATTGGTTGATGATGATATCATTTCACTATCCAATCTACACCGGCAAGTCTTATATGGACCACAAGATATCGATAATTGGAAAGTAGAAGTTGCATCAGAGCGACTTAAATTGCAGAACCCTGAGATCAATATTATCTCCTACCCAATCCGCTTGACCTCCAATAATATCATGGACCTCATCAAAGAATACGACCTGATCTTGGAAGGAACCGATAACCTAGAAAGCAAATGCCTCATCAATGACGCTTGTGTATTAGCTGGCAAACCATTGGTTTATGCTGCAATTTACCAATATGAAGGTCAAGTAAGTATATGGAATGTTAAACTTCAGGATGGAACCTATTCCACGAATTACAGGGATGTTTACCATGATATTGAAAACACAGTGGTGCCAAATTGTAGAGAAGGCGGTGTCATCCCCAGCTTAGCTGGAATTGTTGGTTGTATGCAAGCCAATGAAGCTATAAAGTACCTCACTGGAATGCCAGATATTCTGGCTGGAAAATTATGGATCATGGATACCTCAACAGGCAGATCTAGGATCATTAAACTAAAAAAATCAAATATTCAGATCAAGGGTTTACCGGAAAGCAATCCAACTATTGCTTTAGAGGAATATAACCTCCATCCCGATAAATTCGTCCTGTACGATGTAAGAGAACCAGATGAGCACGAAGAATTTAATATTGGTGGCATAAACCTTCCATTGAATGATTTGCATCAACACCTAAAGGAATTTGCAGCTATCGATGCTGAGGTGATTCTGTATTGTATGTCCGGAAAAAGAAGTAAAATAGCTGCCCGTATAATCAAGAAAGCTTTTCCAGACTTAAAAGTCTACTCCCTAAAAAACGGTCTATTAGACTTGTAGTTAGTCAATAATTTCTTGATACGGTTTTGGTTTCCTTGTATTCGGTAGCCCAACAAGCTCCTCAATGGTCTCTTCGATCATTTCACTCATGTTATTGAGTGCCAAATCATTCGCTTCCGCACCAAATGGTTCTTCAATTTCATCGGCTATGGCCTCAAATGCCACAAAAGTATAGGCAATAAATACCACGATTAATGGCATAAACCATCCCAATGAGTCCACTAAGCCAAATGGTAACATGGCGCAATAAATATAAACCGTCCGGTGAAGTAAGACGCTGTAACTATAGGGCAAAGGTGTCGAGATAATCCGCTCACAGCCCCCTAGAATATCAGAAAGCTTATCGAGGTTCTCATCCATTCTTGCCTGTTGAATGGAATCCATCCTCCCTTCCAACTTTGCTTGTTGCAGTTGCTCAGCCATGATCCGCATTATGCTGACTGGCTTATACATACTGGACATGACAAGCTCCAAGCTTTTTGGATCTAACCTTTTCTCCATATCATCTCTTGGATCGGTCCCTCGAAGTTGATGCTTCAAAGCAAAAACAAAAGCACTGATCAAACGGATAAATCCAACCACGAAAGTCTTGTTTTTCTCGCCATTATTTAAGGTCAAAATCTGCCTAGCCAAAGAACGTGAAGTATTTAACAAGGCTCCCCATAATTTTCGGCCTTCCCAAAAACGTTCATAGCTAGCATTATTTCGGAAACCCAGAAATAGAGCCAAAACAAAACCAAATAAAGTCAATGGGGCTGGATTTAAGGGAACTTTAAAATCCAGAACGGTTCCATGGAAATAGGCAACCAAAACAGAAAAGACCAAAAGTAACAATAGTCTGGGCACCAATGCAGGTAATACCGAACCATGCCAAACAAAAAGCATCTTGAACCAATGCTCCTTCTTTCTAATAATCATATTATTTTAAATCTTAGCAGAATTAAATCAGCGTTCCAAATACAGGGAATCATTCTTGCACCTGAATTTTGCTGGAATCTCATTTGCCAAAGGTAGGCTTAATCTGAGCTACTATACAATAAATTTCCTTTTAATATAATCCCCAATTATGGCCTTTGAATAGCACCTTGATACAACATTTGATCAACTTTTTTGTAAACTGCTGGATCGTGTGGCTTAATTTTGATTTTCACATATTTCGATGCTGGCATGTTACTCTCTTTAACCACGTTATTTACCGAAACAAGCACATTGGTCTCCGGAAAATAGGTTACCGTATTCTTTTCAGGAATCTGATAGGAAACAATAATGAATAATGGTGCAACTCGCTCTATTCCATCATCAAAATTATATAGATCCACTTTATCTCCAGCTTTGAAGCCAGCTTTATCAATATCCTTCTGGTTCATAAAAATAACCCTTCGCTCATTTTTGATGCCACGATAACGATCATCTAATCCATAAATTGTCGTATTGAATTGATCATGGGTCCTGGTCGTTGCCATCATATACTCATCATCAGCCAAGGTATTATCCGGAACCTCGGTTAAAGTAAATGGCGCCTTACCCTCTAATTTCTTAGAGAAGTATTGTTTATCGCGTGCCTCATTAGGTAAATAAAAACCTCCTTTTTCACGAACGCGAACATTGTAATTATCAAAACCCGGAATACATTGTTCTATATCATCCCTGACCGCATCATAACTGTCATGATATCTTTTCCAATTTACCACGGAACGATCTCCTAAAGTCTCCATTGCCATTCTACATACGATCTGGGTCTCATTGATCAGATTATCCGAGACCGCATCCAACATTCCTTTCGACTGTTGAACGACACCCATAGAGTTTTCAGTAGAAATAATCTGAAGCTCTCCATTCACTATATCTTTGTCGCTTCGACCATATGTTGGCAATATAATGGCTTCTTTTCCATGCACCAAATGCCCTCTATTGAGCTTGGTGGACACACTGACCAAAAGATTAAGCTTGCGCAGGGCATTGGCCGTATATGTCGTATCAGGTGTAGCGGATAGAAAATTCCCGCCCATGCAGAACATAAATTTTATTTTTTCTTCATGCATAGCCTTAATGGCCCGCACCACATCATAGCCATGTTTTCTAGGTACCTGAAACCCATAGAAATTCTCAATTCTATCCAACTGTTCATTTGATGGTTTTTCATCAATCAACATGGTCCTATTTCCTTGCACATTACTGTGTCCGCGTACGGGACAAACACCAGCTCCTGGAATACCGATGCTTCCTTTCAACAACAGGATATTTAGGATCTCACGAATCATATCTACCCCATTAGGTTGTTGGGTCAGCCCCATTCCCCAGCTGATAATAATGCGTTTCTTGAAGGCAATCATTGCTGCGGCCTCATAGATCAGGTCCTTGTCGACAGCAGCTTCTTTAGCTAGCTCATCCAGATCAAGATCATTGAACTGTTGCAGGAACTCATTAAATCCAACCGTCTTATTTTCAATAAATTGTTCATCAAACACCGAACCTGGATTCTTCTTTTCAAAATCTATCAAGAGCATTTCGATGGCCTTTAGGAGAGCCATATCACCATTGATCTTAACAGGTAAATAAAGATCAGCAAGCTTAACTCCACCTTCCAAAACGCCAAGCACACTTTGCGGATCAACAAAACCCATCAGACCGGCTTCAGGTAAAGGATTGATGGCAATGATCTTTGCTCCATTCTTTTTCCCTTTGGCAAGGGCACTCATCATTCGAGGTGCATTCGTCCCAGGGTTTTGACCGATGATGACTATAACATCTGTATCATAAAAATCCTCTAAGGTCACTGTCCCTTTTCCAATTCCGATAGTAGGTCTTAAGGCCGAACCCGAAGTTTCATGGCACATATTGGAACAGTCAGGCATATTATTGGTCCCGAATTCCTTGGCAAATAATTGGTAGACAAAGGAAGCCTCGTTACTCGTTCTTCCAGAAGTATAAAATGCTGCTTGATCGGGTGATTCCAGTGCATTTAAATGGGATGCAATCTTTTTAAAAGCATCATTCCAGCTGATGGGTTGATAATGAGTTGCCCCTTCTGGTAAATACATCGGATCGGTTAACCTGCCCATCTTCCCTATTTGGTAATCATCCAATTTGGCTAGATCAGCAACTGAATTTTCCTTAAAAAACTGTGGCGTAACACGCTTACTCGTGGCTTCTTCTGCCACTGCTTTTGCTCCATTCTCACAGTATTCACCAAGCACCGAACGTTCATCATCTGGATCAGGCCAGGCACAGCTCGGACAGTCAAAACCTTCCATCTGATTTACCTTGAATAAGGCTCGACCAGCACGGACTACGGCTTTCTCCTCAAATAAATCACTGAATACTGCCAAAACCGCCGGAATACCAGCCGCTTTTTTCTCAACTGGAGTCAATTTTAAATCCAATAACCTAAAGGGATTTTCCGCACTTGGTTCTGATTTAATTTCTTGCTCAATCAATTTTTTATCTCGTTCTTCCATAGCCATGTGATTTTCAAGTGGGTTAACACTTCATGTTAGGGTTTGGATAATTATCGCTTTGGTCTTCCATAGTATTGTCCAAACACACAAAATCTTTTTCTAATAACAACTTTACTTTTCCCGTAAGGCCCTCAAATCCTACGACATCCGTCGAATACATTTGTTCAAGCAGATTAGCAGGGATTTTCAAGGTGATTTTATTTTCTACAAACTCTACGGATAATTCCGGCACATCCGCTCTTTCCACAGCATAAACAAATGCTTGTTCCAAGAATTCCGTCCTACTTGAAATATTCCCATCTTGGTATAGTGCATTTACTTCCGATTGTGTCAAACGAATCCGTACAGAATTATCTTTTATCCTAATTTTCATGATAAATTATTAATAGTCAAATTTGCTCCCTGATGATAGATATTAAACCTATTTTTACCTAGGAAACCCAACAAACTAACTTCAAACTCTTTAGCGAGCTTGATCGCAAGACTGGATGGTGCACCAATAGCTGCAATAAAGGAAATACCCGCCATCGCAGCTTTTTGAACCAATTCAAAACTGGCCCGACCACTCAAGACCAAAATCCTATTCCTTAATGGCAATTGATTTTCCAAAAGGAAATAACCAATCAGTTTATCCAAAGCATTATGCCTACCTACATCTTCTCTAAGCCCTAATAGATTAGCTTCTAAGTCGAAAATACCAGAAGCATGTATACCTCCCGTTGAACTGAAATTATCCTGAAAGACCCTAAGCTTTTCAGATAATTGGTATAATACCTCCAGATCGATTTTCAGCTCTTCCTTTTCCATCTCTTGAAAAGAACTAACCGTCCGGATTGACTCAATGGAACCCTTTCCACATACCCCGCAACTTGAGGTCGTATAAAAGTTTCTATCCACATTCATTAATTCCGGCGTAAACCCTGATACAAGTTCAACAACAATACTGTTCTCATTGTTTCTGGAACAATCGGTTTTAGCATGTTCAATGTGTTTGATTTGGCCAAGCTCAGAAATAATCCCTTCGGTAAACAAGAACCCTGCAGCAAGTTCCATATCATTTCCTGGAGTCCGCATGGTAACAGAAAGATTCTTGATTTTCTTTTCATAATCATTCCCATACCGAACCTTGATTTCTAATGGTTCCTCCACCGAAACTTCATCCGTCATGGCATGACTGCTGTTTTCCTTGACCTTTATGATATCAAGTTTCTCTATGGAATTGTTTTTCAAGGCTTCTTCCTTCATCAGCATACAATCTTATCTATTAAATATACTAAATATATCCGCTACCTAAGGATGCGCAGATACCCATTCTTCCCCATTTTCAAAGACTTCCTTTTTCCAAATGGGCACCGTTTTTTTTAAGGTATCTATAATGAATCGGCAAGCATCAAAAACTGAATCCCGATGCCCATCGTTGACTACAATGATCACTGCAACATCTCCAGGATATAAAATCCCGACCCGATGTTGGATAACTACGTTCCTTACTGCAAATCTGGAAATGGCTTCCTCGGCTATCTTTCGCATTTCTTTTAGCGCCATGGCTTCATAACATTCAAATTCTAGTCGAATGACTGGTTTCCCCTTGGTATTGTTTCGCACAGAACCAATAAATGAAGCAGCCCCACCACTCTCCAGATCCTTGGAAATTGCCAAACAATGAACAATATCAAGTACGTCAGCTGATATCTTAATTTCTACCATCTTAGCCTCCACTTACTGGTGGAATCAATGCGATTTCATCTCCACTGTTAATTATCTGCGTATCCTCTGCATACTCCTCATTAATAGCAAGCATATAAGATTTAAGTTTCGCCAATGGAGGGTATTTTTCCTCTAACAAAACCCTTAACCCTCTGACATATAGCACATCATTCACTTCCAAGTGAATCTCCGATGAGCCAAAAATTTCTTTTGCTATCCCAAAACCCAGCACTGTAATCTTCATTTTTATTTCTGCTACCAATATTTTATCAAAACATTTATTCCAGCAATTAATACAAGAACTGCTGTCATTCTTTTTACAATCAAAGGATTCCATTTGATGGACATCCTCGATCCTAACTGTCCTCCTAGCAATACCGAAAGACATAAAATTCCGATCCTTGAAAAGTTCATCTCGACTGATAGTTTTGAGAACTGACCGGCAATTCCAGATATGGAATTTATCAAAATAAAAACACTTGAGGTTGCCGCAATTTTCTTGGCGGTATCCCATTTAATCAAATTGAGGAGGGGTGATAAAAATATTCCTCCACCAATTCCGACCAAACCAGACAAAAACCCTATTCCGCCTCCTAATATACTGTTTTGAACTACACCTGTCTTGCCCTGGTCTGTCCGCTCTGCTTCAAATCTATTCCCTGTCTGGAGCCATAATAAAATTGCTGCTATCACTAAAGTAATTCCCAAAATCATAAAAAATGTTTCTTGGCTTAATTTCATGATAGCTCCTAAATAGGCCATCGGAACACTGATCAATGTTAATGGCAAAATTTTTCGCCAATCAACTTGATTATTTCTGATATAAATGATCACTCCACCTACAACCACGATTACATTGCATATCAGCGCAGTAAGCCTGATTTCCTGATACGGCAAACTGTACATGGCCAAAACCGCCAAATAACTTGAGCCTCCACCAAAGCCAACTGACGAATACACAAAAGCAATCATCAGAAAGATCAGTACGAGTTCCCAATGCTCCATCTTAAACTAGTTTATTAAAAGTTTTAATTGTTGAATGATAAAACCTAATGGTTTTTAGTCCATTCAATTTAATAAACTTTTATGGGATTCTATCCATAATTTAGGCTGAGCTTTAGTATATCCAAAACTGATAATATGAATTTTTTAAAATTGATGGAAATATCTGAATTTCGTTCTGACCTCATTCGAGACACATTCGGAAAATTCGAACTGGATAAAATTATTCTCGAATATGTCTCGAATGAATCTCGAACCAGGTTAAAATAATAACTCCTTTTTTAACCAAATTCTGCAGGATAAACCACGGTCCCATTTATATGCTTTAATGTTCCCTCGCTTAGCTCAATTACAAAGCAATTCTCATCAGGTACGTCAAAAGGCAATCTAATTCCAAATTCTTTTGCCAGCCGATATCCAAACCTAGGGTAATAATCTGCATGCCCTAAAATAACGATGGAACCATATCCTAGTTCTTTGGCTTTTTCATGGGAAGCATGCATCAATGCTCCAGCAATACCTTGTCCCTGATAAGCGGGCAATACTGCAATAGGAGCCAAAGCCAAAGAAATAAAACTTTGGTTTTGGCTGTTTATGATGTTGATTTCTGATAATAGGACATAACCTACAATCTTCCCTTCCTTTTCCGCAACGATGGAGAGTTCTTCCCTAAACGAATCAGATTGCCTTAATCGATCTACCAAATACTGTTCTTGATGATCGCTCATGGCTTCTTCATGGAATGCTTTCTCTATTAAATCAAAAACGAATGAATAATCATTTTCCTCTTCTTTTCTAATTTTCAGATCCATATAATTAATCAGTTAATGATTCATTCAAGATATTGAATTTTACCAAAAATTCCACTAACCAAATAAAGCATTCTTAAGACCTAAGGCAGCCTGTTCTGTTGAAAATTTAACGGCTTCAATATGATCCAAAGGATTTAACAAGCCATAATCATGGATAAAGCCATTGTAGGTCTGGATGGTTGTAGGCACACCCGCTTCATCCAGTTTTCTGGCATAGGCCAAGCCTTCATCATATAGAATGTCATTTTCAGCCAATTGAACCAATGCAGGAGGTAATCCTTTTAATTCATCGATGCTGGCATTGAAAGGTGTGGCGTAATATTCCTTCCTTTTGCTTTCATCCGGCAGGTAATTATCCCACATCCATTTCATCATATTGGAAGTAAGGAATCTTCCTTCTGCATATTTTTTCCAAGAGTCGCGGTTGAAGTCTGCGTCGGTCACTGGCCATAAGAGCAATTGAAACTTGATCTTTGGTCCTCCTTTGTCCTTTGCCATCAAACAGGTAACTGCGGTCATATTCCCGCCAACACTATTTCCTGCAATAGCTAAATTCGAACCATCAACCCCTATTTCATCGCCATTCTCGGAAACCCATTTTGTAGCTGCGTAAATTTCATTGATGGCGACAGGATATTTCGCTTCAGGTGAAGGTGTGTAGTCCACAAATACGGCCGCGGCCCCAGAATTGATCACCAAATCACGAACCAGACGCTTATGGGTTGGGTAATCACCCAATATCCAGCCACCACCATGAATAAAAATAAAAACTGGCAGCTTTTGATCTTTGCTTTGCTCAGGTTTTACGATATGTATATTGACGGTGATACCATCTTGGGTAATTTCTCTTTCAGACTCCGATATACCTGAATAATCAACTTTCACTGACTTTTGGGCGTCTACCAAAACTTGACGGGCATCCTCTGGAGAAAGGGTCTCCAATGGTTCGCCCCCGCTATTGTTGAGGCCATCTAAAAATTCACGGATTTGAACTATGATTTGTGGATCTTTTTCTGCTTTTTTTTCTGACATAGTAATAGTGTTATGATTTATAAAAATGAGGTCACGATAGAACCTTCGTAACAATTAGATTATAGAAATAACAAATAAACCAGCAAACTGTTGGACAAAGCTGCTAATTACTGATTTCCATAGATTTCATGCCATGATGGTGCAGGATGGTCCTTGCCAATTATTTATTAACTTTAGTTAAACACTGGTCATCAATAAAGGACCAATCATGTATAAACCGAATTGTCAAAAGATTTTTTATTCCTATAAATCCGCATTCCTTGTTGTGGGTTTCATGCTCTTGTTTTTTGTTTTATCGGCCCAAGAAGTTGCTGTTGAAACTATCGAAAAAAACAAGGTTGAAGCGGATCCATGGTGGGGATGGGTATTTTTAGGAAGACTCCATCCTATGCTGGTCCACTTTCCGGTAGCCTTGATATTGGTTGCTGGCTTTATGGAGCTGGCCAAACTCCGCACCTTTCATTCAAACCTACGGACAGGAACCAATTGGCTGATATTTATTGGAGCAATTTCTGCAGTAGTAGCCGCAGGCTTAGGTTTATTTCTCGCCAATACAGGCAGTTATTCTGGAGAGACCTTTGAATGGCATCAATGGTCGGGCATCAGTACCGCCGTTTTTGGAACCATTACGGCCATTGTTCTCCTGCAGATCATAAAGCAAGGTAAAAATAGCCTGATTCCTATTTATCGCACCTCACTCCTTTTAACGGTCTTAAGCATTTTTATGGCGGGACATTTTGGAGGATCATTGACCCATGGCCAAGATTATCTATTGAGCAGCACTCCATGGGCTCCCCAAGATGAAAACCTGGGTAAAATTGCTGGCGGCGTATCATCTGCGGATTTTGATTTTGCCTCCTTTTCCACGGATTCCGATAGTTTAACCACAGAACAGCAGGTCAATCTTAACCTGGCTGTCCGAACGATATTTGCCCACCATTGTTTTCAATGTCACGGCAGTGATAAAACCGAAGGTGAACTACGTCTTGACCAAAAAGAAATGGTCTTTAAAGGTGGTGAATCGGGAATAGTCATTCAACCTGGGGATTCTGAACATAGCGAGTTGCTACGCAGGGTCTCTCTGCCTCCCGGCCATAAAGAAGCTATGCCGGGAAAAGGAAAACCCTTAGGTGAAAAGGACATCGCCATTATCAAATTATGGATTGACAAAGGAGCCCCTTGGCCAGATAATATCAAAGGAATCTTCCCGAATGCGCCATTAGAACCTCGAAAACCAGCATTGCCTCCAGTAGTTGCCGGAATGGAAAACCCTATTGATCGTCTGGTGAATTCCTACTTTGAGAAAAAAGGAATTCAATGGCAGAAACCTGTGGACGATCGAACCTATATCCGTCGGGTTTATTTCGATCTGATTGGCTTGCCACCTACGGATCAAGAAATCAAGAATTTCATCACCGATGACAATACCGATAAAAGAGAAAAACTGGTCACTAGTCTTCTTTCCAAGGATCGGGAATATGCAACGCATTGGACTACCTTCTGGAATGATCTATTGCGAAATGACTATTCCGGTACAGGCTATATCACTGGAGGAAGATTCAATATATCAGATTGGTTATTTAAATCCTTGCAATCCAATAAGCCCTATAAGCAATTTGCCATGGAATTATTGGATCCTACGGAGGAATCCAAGGGCTTTATTAAGGGTATTGCTTGGAGAGGTGCAGTAAACAGCAGTCAAACTACCGCTATGCAGGCTGCCCAGAATGTTTCGCAAGCCTTATTGGGTGTAAACCTGAAATGTGCTTCATGCCATGACAGCTTTGTCAGTGATTGGAAGTTAGACGATGCCTACGCCTTTGCAAATATATTTTCGGAAGAACAGTTAGAAATCAATCGCTGTGATATTCCCACCGGAAAAATGGCCGATACAAGGATGCTCTGGCCGGAATTGGGAACGATCAACAAAACAGGCAGTGTGGCAGAAAGGTCCAAGGAATTGAGCCAATACTTGACCCAACCCGAAAATGGCAGACTATACCGGACCTTAGTGAATCGGATCTGGGCGCAATTAATGGGCAGAGGAATCGTTTCGCCAACGGATGAAATGGATAAGAAGCCTTGGAGTGCCGATTTATTGGATTGGATGGCGGTAAATTTTGTCGAGGAAGGCTATGACATCAAAAAGCTGCTCTACCTCATCACAACTTCAAAAACCTATCAATTACCTTCCATAGGGCTGGAAGACCAGAGTACTATCAATGCTCCAGATTTTGTCTTTAAAGGGATTTTAAAAAAGAAACTCACCGCTGAACAATTTTCAGATGCCCTGAGCACATTGGTTTCACCTGTATATACCGTGGAAGCATTGAAATATAATCCGCTTGCTGATCCCAAAGCCTACATGCATGCCTCCAGCTTTGTAAGAGCGGCCTTGGTCCAAAACGACCCATTCTTAACGGCTTTAGGACGACCAAGCAGGGAAAACGTAATCAGCTTGCGTGAAGGCCATGTGACCTTATTACAAGCCATGGAACTAACAAATGGCACAAAATTAAACGAAACCTTGATCCATGGCGCCAAGAAATGGGTGGCACAGTATAAAGATCCGAATGAACTGATCCAAGCTATTTACGGGCAAACTTTAGGTAGGAAGCCAAGTACCGATGAACTCAAGATTGCCAATACCCTATTTGAGGAAAAACTGGAAGAGGGATCGGTTCAGGAGCTACTTTGGGCGATCGTATTACTTCCGGAATTTCAATTTATTGAATAATAAATCTATAGATCATGAAACTGAATTATAACAGAAGGGATTTTTTGCGTACTGCCGGTGTTGGGACCTTGGCAGCTTTGGCTGCTGGCTCTCCCCTTTCTGCATTATTATCCTCCTGTTCAGGCAATATGACAGGAACTGCTGATTCGGTAGTTCTTTTATGGATGGCAGGGGGAATGGCACATACCGAAACTTTTGACCCAAAACGATATACCCCATATGAAAAGGGCCTTGACTCCAATAAGGTATTGAGCACGTTTAAATCTATCCCCACTGCATTGGATGGAATTGAATTTTCTGAAGGCTTGGAGTCAATTGCTGCCATGATGGATAAAGGAACCCTGATACGTTCATACATGGCTGCAGATTTAGGTCATATCCTGCATTCTAGGCATCAATATCATTGGCATACCTGCTATGAACCACCCCAAACGGTTGCTGCACCACATATAGGTTCTTGGATCGCCCAGGAATTGGGGCCGAAAAACCCCGTAATACCCGCCTTTATCAATATAGGGCAACGTATGACCGTAGGAGAAGCCGAGGAGCTAAAAGCTTTTCATACGGCCGGAATATTGGGCAGTGAATTTGGTCCTTTTATGATTCCGGATCCTTCATCTGGTCTAGATTCTGTAAAACCACCCGCGGGCATGTCATTCAGTAGGTTCGAACGCCGCAACCAATTGTACAATGAACTCTTAGGGAAAAACGCTATCGGAGACCTTGGCAGTGATTACCAAAAGGAATCCTTCAAGCGGTCCATGGAGCAGGCCTACAGGCTGCTTAAATCTCCGGAGGCAAAGGCCTTCGACCTATCTGAGGAGCCTAAAGAAACGTACGATATCTATAACACGGGTAAATTTGGATTAGGCTGCCTGATGGCTCGCAGATTGGTGGAACAAGGTGCCCGTTTTATTTCGGTGACCAGTGAATATGAACCTTTTATGGGCTGGGATACCCATGAAAATGGTCATACCAGAGCCAAGGACATGAAGAAACTGATTGACGCTCCAATCGCTCAATTATTGAAAGATTTGGATCGTTCGGGACATTTAGACCGTACCTTGGTGATAATTGCCAGTGAATTCAGTCGCGACATGGTGATGGAAGGAAGACCAGGTGCAGAGGTTTTGCATCAAGTTGACCAGCCGGATATCATCAACGACATTAAGAATTATGGAATGCACAGGCATTTTACGGATGGGAGTTCCATCCTCATGTTCGGCGGAGGTGTCAAGAAAGGTTTTGTTTATGGCAAAACAGCAGATGAAAGGCCTTGCAAAACGATTGAAAAACCTATTCGTATTGAAAGGATCCATCAATCCATTTACCATGCTCTTGGAATTGATCCGCAAAAAAATGTGGTGGTCGAAGGAAGACCTTTCTACACTACACCTGACGGTGTACACAAAGCTGAATTAGAACTATTTATATAATAAAAAGCCATGATATAAAATTATCATGGCCTATTTTATTGGGTTCACCTAACGTTGATAAACCCTGACATAATCGATGACAAAATGATGTGGGAATAACTTATCATCTATTCCTTTCTGCCCACCAAGTCCCCCGCCTATAGCTAAATTGAGTAGCAAGTGAAATTTTTGGTCAAATGGCCATTCAGCTGCTGTTTTTCCATCATTCTTAAAAGTGAAATAGAGTTTCTTATCAGCAAAGACCTTAATTTCATTGGCATCCCATTCCAAAACATAGGTATGAAACTTTTTATGAGCATCGGGCAGGAAGGTGGATTTTCCTTTGTGGGTTCCAATGACATGGTTATAGCTTTCTGTATGGACGGTACCCAAGACTGAATCAGGATGTGAGCCTACATATTCCATTATATCGATTTCACCACTCTTTGGCCAGCCTCCATAGGTGTCTGCTGAGGGCATCATCCAAATAGCAGGCCAAGTACCACGTCCGGTAGGAACCTTTGCTCTAATTACAAAACGTCCATACTTCCAATCCCCTTTATGTAAGGAGCGCAATCTCGCTGAGCTATATTTCTTATTATCAATTTCCTCACGCTTCGCTGTAATGGTCAAGAATCCATTCTTGACATACGCATTTGACGAGTCCTTATCAGTATAATGCTGTGCTTCATTGTTACCCCAGTTATATGCATTCCCCTTGGTATCAAAACTCCATTTTGTGGAGTCCGGCAGCCCTTCATAATCGAACTCGTCTTGCCAGACTAATTTCCACTTCTTGCTCTTCTTTTCCATTTGCTGAGAAAAAGCATTACTGCTTAAAATGGAAAAAAGGAGTAACAGGGTAATATTCAGAAAGTTTTTCATAACGCTTTGTGTTGATATAACAAACATACACAAAGTATTTTTCCTTTTTTAGGATACAAAGTTATTGCCCATTCTATTGGTGAAATTACTTGGACGAAGACCAAAATGTTTATGAAAGTCCCTGGAAAAATTGGACTGTTCAGAAAAGCCGACCATGTTGGCAATTTGGGAAACCGTAAACTTTTTAAGTAAGATTAATTCGGCAGCTTTTCCCAATTCAACCAATTTTATGATCTCATTGGGTTTAAGGTCCGAGAACTTGCTAAGCTCCCCATACGCCATGCATCGGGGAGCTTCTCTTTTCTATTACTTTTAGTTTTCACCAACAGAAATCTTGCTCTGTTTTTTCTCAGACACATTTTTGTTGATTAAAAACAACTCATCTCCTCTTAATTCATAGGTATGGTCCTCAGTCCAGTTCCATGATGTTGCATCCCTCAGATTTATTCCATTAGCTTTAAAAGAAACCAATATTTGATTGCCCTTTACCTCTAGATTAATTTCATCAAACGTATCTTGAATAGTTGCTCCATCAGGTGTTGTAGGACAGTTTTTTAATTCCCCCAGGATCTTAGGTTCTCCCCGAAACCATTGCCTCAGAAAGTCCATTTGCTTGGATGAACATTGATACCCAAGATCTAGAGCCCAGAGGACCTTACATTTTAGATTGCTCCTATCTTCCTTGGCTTCACCATCCCAAGCACATTCATTGCCGACAAAGGTTGCTATCAATCCTAAAACAGCTTTTTCAGGATCTGAAATGGTCTTGATGTAATCTTCATTCAGAACAATACTGCTAACATCTGCCTTCACTTCCTCATTATATTTCTTTTCTCGCCAGAGAAATTTAACTTTCTTATCTGACAATTGAAGATTTCCCGGATTTTTATCCGTAGTTCCTCCAATTGTATCTTTTGTTACCGCATCGGTACTGTCTGACAATGCCTCATTAGTCTTCCCTTGCTGATTATTTTGAGTACAAGATTGGATAGTAAATGCCAGAAAAAGGAGCATAAACATGCTTTTTGAGAATATTTTCTTCATGTTATTAACCATTAGTGATTCCTAAAAGTCAGAAAAATTGCTTTAAATTAAAAATCATGGTCTGTATGTTTAGGGAAAGAGAAGATAGAATAACCTTAACATGATAATGGCATTTTATAGGCTCAAAACCAGCAATAAATGCTAAATTAGTATTGTTCTAAAGGCGATTCTTCTCGAAATATCATCCCTTGGAACGAAAACTCAACGTAATAAACTGATAAAAACCATGGACTGGAAACCAAAAAGTGATCGTTATGATAAGATGATCTATAATCGCTGTGGTAAGAGCGGCTTACATTTACCGGCGATTTCCTTAGGATTATGGCATAATTTCGGAGATGACACGCCACACAGCAAAAAGGTCGAGATCTGTACCACAGCATTTGACCTAGGGATAAACCACTTTGATCTTGCGAATAATTATGGCCCTCCAGCTGGAAGTGCTGAAATGGCTTTCGGAAAGATTTTAAAAGAAGAGTTTGCCGGCCTTCGGGATGAATTGATCATTTCTTCCAAAGCTGGCTATCAAATGTGGCCAGGTCCATATGGTGAATGGGGAAGCAGAAAATACCTGATAGCTAGTTGCGATCAATCCTTGAAAAGATTGGGATTGGATTATGTTGACATTTTCTATTCCCATCGTTTCGACCCTCATACACCATTGGAAGAGACAATGATGGCCCTGGACCAAATAGTGCGCTCTGGAAAAGCTTTATATGTTGGTATTTCTTCCTATAATGCGCAAAGGACAAACGAGGCTTATGATATCCTAAAGTCCCTGGGTACTCCATTTATTATTCATCAACCTAGCTATTCCATGTTAAACAGATGGGTTGAGGAGGACGGATTATTGGACACTTTGGAAGATTTAGGACTGGGTTCAATTGTCTTCTCTCCTCTTGCTCAAGGAATGTTGACGAATAAATATCTAAATGAGGTCCCTCAGGATAGTCGTGCGAATCAGGATAAATCCTTAAATAAGAATTTCCTTTCAGAAGAAAACTTAAAAAACATCTGGGCATTAAATGAAATCGCCGCAAACAGAAACCAGACCCTAGCACAGATGGCAATCTCCTGGGTATTGAAAAAAGGCAAAGTAACTTCTGCCTTGATTGGCGCAAGTAAAGTCCAACAGGTAATAGATTGTGTCGGAGCAATAAAAAATCTTGAGTTTACCGATGCTGAATTAAGGCAAATCGACCAGTATGCAAAAGATGGCGGAATAAATATCTGGCAACAATCAGCTGAATTATAAAAATCTTAAATTTCAAAAGGCTTCAACGAGGTTGAAGCCTTTTATTCCATTCAAATCAAATCCCTTTTCGGAACAACCGAATCCTACTATTATTAATCGGGTTACTGATTATACATTACCTATTTTAAGGCTAGTCAAACTGAGGCCCATTGATTACCCCATCCAGCCATGTTATTCTTTTTGACACATAATTACGAACAAAATTCACATAGTCTTGATGGGTTACCCCTACATACCAACTTTGATTGATGTTTTTGCCCAAAACATCCCAGCGTTTAAAATTATATTTCTGACTATAATTGATCTTTTTAGCCCGCTGATCTATAAACTCAGGCATGGACTCCATTTTCGATTTTACTTCTTTCCAGCGTGTTCTCACCAATTTCTTGAAATCAGGATCTATCATTAACTTGTTCATCCATGCTCTTGGCTCATGAGCCCTTTGGAGCATCATTACCTCTTGGCTATTACCGAGACGCTTATCATTATTAAAGGCTAGATCAAAATCCCACACTGGACCTACATAAATCTTGGGATCCAAACTGCTCTTCTTGTACATTCTCATACTCCAAAGCATATCCGAATTACCACATAACTCATTAGCCAGATAGTAATTCACAAAACTTGTTAAATCAAAATAATCTTGATAATTTGAATTTGCTTGATCTCCTATTTTGTACAGACTGTTCTCAAATGTTCCCACATACTTGGTGATATAATCCAATTGGGCAGGAGTAATTTCATCTTCATCGGGAAATTTCACTGTTATCGGCATATTCTGATCGGTAATAAAATGTACCGGTTCAGAATAGGCATATCCATCACCTTCAAGGATAAAACCCCCATTGTCCTCATCGATGGCTACCCTATCGCTCCCCTCTTTGATATGTTCTGTTAAAGTATAATTCCCCATAAACTCCCCATTTAAAAACAGTTCTACATATTGTTGTCGAGGTGAATAGCCCATATCTAATCTCTTGCTGACCTCAAAGGCTATTTCATTACGTAATAGCGATTGATCGCCATAATTGGCCAATAATGCCCAACTTTTATCAGCTGGCATACCCAATAGGGCAGCCTTTTTATCTAACTTAATTCTATATGGCTTTTTAGGCATTCCCCAAGTAGAATTACCTCGGCCTTTAACTTCCGTAACACCTTCATAAACGACCTTTCCTTCAAAGCCAGTTGTTATTTTTAGGCTACCGCTGACATAATCATCTTTGCTTTCAATCGGCTTTCCATTGGTAGAGAGATAAATAGCAGGAATCCCTGTATCAACAAATTTGACTATATAGCTTTTTGTTTCACCATTTTCAGCGGCGAATGTATATTTTACCAATTTAGAAAAGTCCTGTTTACTCTTTCCGCTGGTCTGCTCAACATTATCAACCGTAACCTTAGCACCTATATGTTCAAAGTCAGGAACCAATGCCTGAACATTTGTACCTACTAGGGCATGGGCAAAAATGGTATCGCCTATGATCTCTGTTTCAATATCAAACAATAAGCTTGTCTGTTTATCAGTATCAAAACCGAAACTAACCAACTCATTTTCTGTAGATAATTCAGGTGAAATCTTATCTTTCTGGCAAGATAGAACCGTAATAAAGAAAAATGTGAAATACCAATAATGAATAAAAGGAATCTTTGTTCTCATAAATAGTGAATAATTAGGTGAAATACCAAGTCGGGAAAAAGGATTAGAGGTCAATTTTCAAACCCGGATTTATAGTTTTACAGATTCAAAATCTCTGTAAAAAACAAAAGTCGTTTTATAAAAATATAAAACGACTTTTGTTTAAACAAGTGAACCCAATAGATTTATTAGCACTGGTTTTTTTGGAAATATCAATGTTCTAAACTTAATAATCAGAATAAGCAGTAGGTGTACATAAGATAGTCACGTTTTTAGAAACATTGTTCTGATATTGCGGCATTTCACTCATCGGCTTATAAAGCGGTCCAAAAGCTTTCCAATGCTCATCACGGTCAGCCATATTCTCAAATGTTGTCAAATACATCAGGTTAGGCATTGTACTCCCAGCGATAACCTGGCCATAGAACACAGCATTGAAGTTCAATTTCTTAAAAATATCGATCTCTCCATTATTGAACATGGAAACCTTATTGGCAGCCAGCTTTTCAGTTGGACCTTCGTAGCTTCTTAATTCATATACCCTTTCACTCTTATCAGATTTCAGTTTAGGTAATTCCACAAATGGCATTCCATCAAAGGCACGCATCAAAATAGTTTCTATTCTTTGAAATGGCGGATTGTTATGTGCTAAATCTAAATATGACTTTCCATCTTCCTGATATTGTTTATCCTTTTCCAAATTAACATCCAACATGGCAAAGTTTTCCAATCTATCGGAGTAAGTTAGGACATAAACCAGTTTATCAGCATTTTCATTATTCTTCAACGGTTTAAAAACCGCAACTTTCTTAAATCCAAACTTATGCAGAGCTGGCAAATAGGCATTACTGAGATATTGATCTAATTGTTGTTCTTGATGGGCCTGCTGAAAATGATAGACTTTAAGTTGGATGTACATGGTTTTTGCTACTGCAGATGAAGCACTTTGCAGCAACATACAAATCAGGACAGTAAGAATAGAAAGCCGGCAAAATACCGAATGGATTGATTTAGACATGTTATTTGACATAGGTTTAGGACCCTTCAATTTTAAGGAAAAAGGTCGGTTTGAAATAAATTATTGGATTAAAGGATTTCCTCTAAAGCAAGATAAAGATAATTATTTTTTGAAATAATATGATGAAAAATAAAGCGTTCTAAAGAATATAAAATCCTAAAAATTAAACTTACTATTCATGTATGCTAAAGACTTGAAAAAAGGCAATTACGGCCCGTTTTATCATGGCACAAAAGCCGATTTAAAAGTTGGCGACCTCCTGACTGCTGGAAGAAAATCAAACTACCATCCAGACGTAATCATGAATCACATCTATTTTACCCAGCAGGTGAATGGTGCGGGATTGGCAGCTGAACTAGCTCCTGGAGATGCGGAACCTCGTGTTTACATGGTAGAACTTACTGGCGATTTTGAGGATGACCCAAATGTTACCGACAAGAAATTCCCCGGTAACCCTACCCAATCTTACCGTAGTACAGCTGCATTGAAAATCATAGCTGAAGTTACCGATTGGCCCAGGCTCAGTCCAGAAGAATTGCAGCGTTGGCGGGAAAACCTAGCAAAGATCCACAGAGACCCGAATGCGATAATTATCAATTAATCCTTCTTCTTGTCCTTTAATCTTACTGTCTTAAAAATACGTTTGGCCAATTCCTGCTGTTGAGCATTTAGGGAGTCCGCCGTCAGCGTTAAAGAATTCTGCACCTTTTCCTCTACAGTCTCTGGCATTCTTCTGACATGGATGCCCGTAATACCAACCACAGACTCCTTCGGCCAAAGCACCTTACTGTACAGGTGATACGAACTGTCCTTATCCACATAATATTGCATACTTTGTTCTCTCTCATTCAAGCTATTGGAGTACCAGCCATAATCAAAATAAAACTTGATACTATCCCCTACGACATGGCCTACATAGGAATCAATTCCCTGCATCTCTACCTTTTTGAAATCGGCAGGAAAATCAAATTCATACTCCCCAATTTCAATGGTATTACTTAGCTTTTGCTGATCTGTTTTGTTAACAGAACAAGAACTTAAAAATAACAGGCAGGAAAAAATCAGGAATTTGATCTTCATGATATTAAAAGTTGTGTTTCCTACAATAATAGCTAATTCTGACTTTTTGTTTCCAATTCATTTGCTTTTTCAAGATCAGCCTCAGCTTCTGTGGTCTTGTTTAATTTCTTGTACAGGCCAGCTCTCATCCTGAATACCCTGTAATCTAATGGGTTCATTTCAAGGGCTACATTATAGTCTTTCAATGCAAGATCAAACTTATTTAGGGCTTCATAATTATTTGCCCTAAGAAAATAATAGTCATAAAAGTCAGGATTCATTTCTATGGCCTTATTCAGGTCAGCTAGTGCCTCATTGTACATTTTATTGGCATTATATACTTTCGATCTTCTAAAATAAAGTTCCTCTTCCGAAGGTTTCATCTCAATGGCTTTACTGAAATCCTTTAAACTCGTTGTATAGTCCCCCATAAAATAATACATCGTCCCTCTGTTCATAAAAGATTCATATTTCCTAGGATTAAAGGCAATTGCTTGATTTAACTCTTTTACGGCCTCCAAATATTCCTTCGTTCTCCCAAAAATATAGGCACGCCCAAGATAGGCCGGCTCAAAAGTTGGACTAAGTTCACTAACCTTGTAAAAGGCACTAAGGGCTGACTTATAGTCTTCCATCACTGTCTTAACGAGTCCTTTCGTAAAAAAAGACGAACTGTTTTTCGGATTGAGTGCAATGGATTTCTCCGCATCTTCTAAGGCTCCTTCAAAATCCTGAATGATGAATTTGGCGTTTGCCCTTTGATAATAGGCTACTGAGGAAGTGTCAGACAATGATATCGCCTGAGTAAAATCCGCAATGGCATCATCAAATTCACCAATATCTGTTTTGTATTTGCCTCTATTGATAAAACAAGGCACACAATCGCTTTCAACCTTAATGATCTCATCATATTCAGCGATGGCAGCATCAATATTATTCAAAACATAATAGGTTTCTCCTCTTAACTTAAGATATGGACCGGTATTGTTGGGCTTTAGGCTTAGACCCGAATTGATGGCATCCATAGCCTTTCCATAATCCCCATTCAGATAATAGGCTGCCGCAAGATTAAGGTAAATGGAATCTACCGCTTTCAAATTCAAGGCTGATGTATAACTTGATATTGCCGCAGAATACTGTCCGGCATCATATTTCGCTTTCGCATCCCGAGAATGCTGAGTAATCTGAGCATTGACAGCCTCTTGCGCATAGCCTAAATTGGAGAACAGCAAACAAATAGGCATGCAGATGAGAAAAAACAAATCAGCATTTTTCCTCTTTTTAGGGTTCGTTTTCATTGGTTTCTAATTGGTTACAACATCAAATGTAGGTAATTTTCCTTTCGCATTTTACGACCTTCCATCAAAAAAAAAAGTTCCTAAACTGACCGTTAGGAACTTTAACATTATTACTTAGTTAATAAATTACTCAGGCAAAATAATTAGCTGCTCAGAGCCTGAATAAACATGGTATGGTACATTTGAATATGGGTATCACCCATAGAGGTTGATCCGTTTATTATCCCGAATTGTATTTTCGAAAATATATAGGGCATCATCGATAAACTTGCTTTTGCAAGCGATCATTTTCTGAAATGCAATCTTTATATTTCCTTCCAAGTTCGCTAGATTATCCTGCCAATAGTTCTCGGCCCTGACCTTGATTTCTGCATGTCCAGAATTCAGGTCTTCTAGATAATCATTGTACAAAAATTTATAAGCTACAATACTGTTGATGTAATTGGTCAAATTTGGATCGCAAAAGGTAGATCCTTTTGTCTCTACATTTGCTTCTGGTTTCTTATTCAATTCACGTGTCATAACAGATTGGTCTTAGATTCTTAGCAATTAACTATTTTATTGAACTTGATACCTCAAAGTTAATGAACCTCGCCCCTGTTTTTTAGAGCACAAAAACGGCAAGTTGCAATTAGGTATTTATACGGAATGCTTATTTCTTGGGAACGAACAATTCATTCGCTAAGGCATAGATCACCAGACCAACGGTGTTTTTAAGCCCCAATTTATCCAGGATTCGCTGCCTATGACTTTCAACGGTCCTTTTGCTAATGAATAACTGTTCTGCGATTTCAATATTGGTATATTCCTCACAGATCAATCGGATGACTTCAATTTCTCGGTCGGTCAATTGGTCCTTCAGGTCAAAGGATACCTTCTTATTGGGATTATTGAGGTATTGGTGCAGCAATTGGTAATCTGAAGCTGTAACATACACTCCAGTGTTATACACCGTTTCTAGGGCCAGTTGCAATGTTTCAATATCAATAACTTTAGGTAGAAAACCTGAAACCCCCAATTTCAGCATATGCCCAATCATATTAGACTTATAATGGGAGGATAAAATCAAGATCTTCACTTTAGGAAAGCTTGGCAAGAGTTGCTCCACGAGCACCAAACCTGAAATGGGTTCCATCTGAATATCCAAAAGCAAGATATCTGGCAACTGGTTTTCATCCATGGCCATGAAATCAGCGATTAGGGTACTTGGGTCTGTATTCTTATAGATTACCTGACAATTAGGGATCTTTCCTATCAGCATACTCAGTCCCTCAATAAATAAGGACTCATCATCCATCAATGCAATTTTCATTTCACTCATTATACCGCCATTTTTGGAAACACCATCATCAGCCGAGTTCCCTTGCCCAGAGCCGAACTCAATTTGGATTTACCATCCAATAATTCTACCCGATTGCTAATATTGGAAACCCCCATCCCATTAGAATTTATCTTTTCAAAGCCCTTCCCATTATCTTTTAAGAGAAAACTGAGAAAATAATTGCCGTCACGGACCAAGATCGAAATCTTATTCGCTTTAGCATGTTTTATGGTGTTGCTGACAAATTCCAAGATTACCCGATAGATCTGAACTTCAAAATCTAAGGGTCTTTCCTGATACTTTTGATGCAGATAAAGTTCCACCTCATATCCAATCAAATTTTGCTTCAATTCCTCCAAGGTCAAGATCAAGCCAAAATATTCTAGGTTCACGGGATACATCCGGTGCGAAATCTCCCTTGCTGAATCTATCAGCTGTTCAATCTTGTCACTCAGGCCTACATATTGCTGAGCCTCAATCTGATCTTTGTTGGAAATTAAATTCAGTTTAAGCACCTGCAATTTATTGCCAATTTCGTCATGCAATGTCCTTGCAATCCGTTTCCTTTCCTCCTCCTGCGTTTTGATGGCAAGAGCCTTCGTCTCCGTCTGAAACTTTAGCTCCTGTTGGTGCCGCAGATCATTCTCTTCCTGGATTTTCTTGTAGTATTGATTATACAGGACGATCACAAAAAGCACAATCATTATGGCCAAAACCAATAAGATGATTATCTCATAGATTTCGATGTAGATTTTTGAAACGAAAAAAAGTAATACAGACATACGGCATATAAGCTACAGGACAGAATGTTGTTTATTGACCATAGATAGCCAGCATACTCGATCTTTAGGTTACTCAATTGATTTAAAATCAAAAACAGTATAGTCGACACAAAGTAATAGAGCAATAGGGCAAACAAAACATGGAAGAGACCAGGATTATTCACTTTAAAATCCGATTTCAATGCATGCAATAAACACCTGCCTAATTCAAAAACTATAATAATATTGGAGATTGGTTTTATCCATTTCATCCAGGTCACTACCTGAATGAAATTATGAATAGTAGCAGCTCCTATTAAAAATAAAAACAGTGCCAGGTAAACCATGGACAGCCTGCTTTTCTTAGATACAATACTATTGGTAAAATTCGTTAATAATAAGAGTTCACCGGCAACAAAAATATTGAACAAAAACTCCGTTTTCCCTACGGAGAAAACATAGATCAACAGTTTCGAAACAAGCTCGATCCCCAAGAGAAAAAGAAGGAAATACCTAAGGTTTCTTGCTGGGGTACTGAACTCAAAATGGTACTTAATATTCCAAAGACTCGCTAGCAACAACATGACATTGGACAAACCAATTGTCAAGTAAAAAAAGAGCATAATTAAATTTCATAAAATGGTTTAACCACCTTTTGGTTTACAAAATGGTGGACAAGGCTGCGACCAATTGTACAAATTCGTCTGGATGGAATGCAATTTTGAATTTCCCAAAACTGTCCCTTCATGATGGACGAAAATAATGGTTGGTAGCACCTCTGAATATATTTTTGAATATTTTAAAGCAAATAAGCCTACAATATCCCGATTTCCACCCTCTAGATCCTCTATCGGTACATGGAATAAATTGAAAATACTTTCCCCTTTGGTTTCCTTGATCTGTTTAAAAAACCAATCAGCCGACTCATTTCTCCAGTCCTCAACCTGCTCCAATATCGTATCCTGACATTCTATCTGATGTTGATATAGGGGCTGTGTCTCCTCAATGACCCGTGAGGTAACCTTTAGATCACAGGATAACACCGCTACTTTCGTTTGGGTCTTGACCTCCTGCTCGACAAATTTTATTTCAGCCTCCAATGGACCTAAATAGGAAAAAGGATATTCTTTTAGCTCAATCTCATTGCCTGCTTTATCTAAAGGATAGAATATCACGATCGCTTTATCATCATGTATACCCATTTTGACAACAAAACATTCGTTTTCATTATTCTTCAGAACCCAGCTGCTACCCTCTTCAGTTACAGAAAACATGAAATGAGGAGGAAAAACCCTCAATATTTCATTTATATTGCCTTTCGATGATTGCCATTGCCTTATCGAAAGCTGGCATTCCTTTCTGTTTAGCATAATTGATCAGTTTAGAGGCTTAAAGATAAATAAAAATTCATGCTATTCTATCAAATTAACCAATAATAACAATTACAACAAACTGATTATTAATAATTTATAAAATTTTTATTATAGAAATTATTTAATAATTTAAGATTATATTTCAGACTAAAAATTAATAATTAATCCGCTAAAATACAATGAAATAATTCATGTTTTTATGATATAATTTTGGCTTATTATTTTAAGCGGAAAAACGGGCAATAAAAAGAAAAAACTCATCAAATGATGAGTTTTTTGTATTAAAATGCTGTCCATTTTGCTTCGGACTCATTGGATTCCAAAACCCGATCAATAAATAACATACCTCGAATACCTTCTTCAATATCTGGATAAGCTGGAAAAGCGATTTCTGCATGGCTGCCTGTGATCTTTTGTAACAATCGAGCTGCAAAAGATTGGTAGATATTGGCAAAAGCTTCAATATAGCCTTCTGGATGTCCTGTTGGAGTTCTGGTGAATGCTCCAGTTGCCTCGCACATCTGATATACCTGGTTCCCGCCAGTCCTATAAATCTGAATCGGTTGATTATCCCATTTGACAAACAGGGAATTAGGCTCTTCCTGTTTCCATTCCAATCCTGCCTTTTCCCCATAAATGCGGATTTTCAACGCATTTTCTTCACCAGTAGCCACCTGCGATGCACTTAATACACCCGTGGCGCCATCCTCAAATTTCAACAGGACATCACCGTCATCATCGATGACGCGATCAGTTCCATAAATATTCAAATTGGCACATAGATGTGTTATTTTCAAACCAGAAATATGTTCTGCCAAATGTGCCGCATGGGTTCCAATATCACCCATACATCCACTTTTCCCACTTCTTTGCGGGTCAGTACGCCATGCTGCCTGCACACTGCCAGAATTCTCTATCCCCTTGGTCAACCAACCTTGCGGATATTCCACAAAAACCTTGCGGATCTTGCCTATCAAACCTTTTTCAACTAAGTCTTTGGCTTGTTTAACCATGGGGTACCCCACATAAGTGTGGGTCAGGGCTAACATTAAGCCCGTTTCTTCCACTACTTTTGCCAAGGCCTTAGCTTCTTCTAAGGTAAATGTTACCGGTTTATCGATTACGACATGGAAACCATTTCTCAGAGCGAGCACAGCTGGTTCAAAATGGGCATGGTTGGGTGTTACTATGGAAACGAAATCCATCCTGATATCCTCAGGCAATTCCTTTTCCTTTTCGATCATTTCTTGAAAAGAAGAATAAACACGGTCTGCCGGCAAGGCCAAATCTTTTCCGGATTGGGCAGAAACCTCTGGCCGCGAACTGAATGCTCCGCACACCAAATCAATCTTCCCATCCAATAAGGCTGCAGAACGATGTACTGCACCAATAAAAGACCCTTGTCCCCCGCCGATCATGCCCATCCTCAACTTTCTGTTTTCCATAATCAATCTGTTTTTAACTTTTACACTGAATTTATTTTCATAACCTATTTTCATTCTCAAAATGGGGATGGACTTACAGCAGACCAACCACCATCTACCACTATCGTCTGTCCCGTAATATGTCTTGCCTGTTCACTGACCAGGAAGAGTGCTGTCTGCGCAATATCGCTTGGATATGCCGCAGAACCAATTGGTGTCAAATGAGCCCAGGTCTTTTTATATTCCGGATCCTCCATGGTCCTTTCGGTCAAGGTTGCCCCTGGGGCTACGGCATTGACATTGATCCCATAAGGGGAGAGCTCCAAGACCAAGTGTTTCGCCAATAATTCTACCGCAGCTTTGGTCATTCCATAGGCTGCAAGCTCCTTATGGGCCTGATGCCCTGTCACCGAAGAAGTAAACAGAATGCTACCTCTCTTCTTTTGTTCAATAAAATATTTACCGGCAGCTTGGGCCAAAAAGAAAGTGCCACCAATATTGACCTGTAGCACTTTATATAAATCTTCCGCCTTATACTCCAGGAAGCTCCCAAACAAGGTAATACCAGCATTGGCCATTACCACATCTAAAGTCCCCGTCTTTGATACTGCAAAGTCAACAAGGTCCTTGTTAAAGCTAGCTTCAGACACATCGCCTGCAAAGGAATAACAGGTGCCGATTTCATTGAGTTTGGCGGTAGCTTCATCACACAAATCTGGATCTACATCATTTAAAATTACGGTAGCCCCTTCCAAAATCAAACTTTTAGCTATTTCAAAGCCAATGCCTTTACCAGCTCCCGTAACGATTGCAGTTTTATTTACAAATCTTTTTTGTTCCATATAATTTCTTTTAACCCCTGTTAATGGGAATCTCGAAGCACCTCACTACCAGAACCTCCTTTTAGAAAGTCCAGATCTGCTCCTAAATGAGCCTGCTCCACATGGTCCACATATAACTTACAATACCCACGGGTAAATTGATTGAGATTTAATTTTAAATTTTTCCTTCTACTATCCAATTCTGCATCATCTAGCAATAGATTCAATTTCCTAGCTTCCACATCCAACTCGATCAGGTCCCCATTTTGAACCAAAGCCAAGGTACCCCCTATGGCAGATTCAGGAGACACATGCAAAACCACCGTACCAAAACCGGTACCACTCATACGCCCGTCCGATATCCTGACCATATCCGTCACTCCGACATCGAGCAACTTCTTTGGAATCCCCATATTGCCAACCTCAGGCATGCCCGGATAGCCCTTTGGGCCTACATTTTTCAGGACTAAGACCGAATTGGCATCGACATCGAGATCATCCGAATCTATCCTTTTCTTATAATCTTCAATATCTTCAAAAACAACAGCTTTCCCCGTATGCTTCATCAATTCAGGTGTTGCAGCTGAAGGTTTCAAAACAGCCCCATTCTCACAGAGGTTCCCCTTGAGGACTACAATACCTGAAATAGGATTGAATGGGTTTTCTTTCGTCGAGATCACATCATCGTTCAGGCTCTTTTGGTCTTGTATATTCTCGGCAACGGTCTTTCCACTGACCGTTAAAATATCAGCATGCAATGAACCTTTGATACTGTTCATCACAGCCGGTATACCGCCCGCATAATACAGGTCTTCCATGAAATACTGTCCCGAAGGTTGTAGATTGGCAACCAAGGGAATATCTTTCGAGAAATGATCAAAATCTTCCAGGTTCAAGTCCACGCCAATCCTACCAGCAATGGCCATCAAGTGAATAGCAAAATTGGTAGAACCACCAATAGCGGCATTCACCTTGATCGCATTCTCAAAAGCTTCGCGTTTCAGGACATCGGATAATTTCAGGTTTTCCTTGACCATTTCAACAATCCTTCTTCCCGACATCCTAGCTAACACCTTTCTTCTGGAATCTGCGGCAGGTATTGCCGCATTGCCTGCTAAGGTAATGCCTAAGGATTCTACCATTCCGGCCATGGTTGACGCTGTTCCCATGACTGCACAGTGGCCAATACTACGGCACATCCCTGCTTCGGCCATATTCATCTCTTCTTCAGATACCAGTCCTTTTTTAGAGTCATCTGCAAATCGCCAAACATCACTGGTCCCGATATCCTTACCTCTAAATTTACCGGTCAACATGGCTCCACCTGAAACCACAATGCTCGGAAGATCCACACTACAGGCTCCCATCACCAATGAGGGTGTTGTCTTGTCACAGCCTACCAATAACACAACTCCATCCATCGGATTCGCACGGATGGATTCTTCGACGTCCATACTGGCGAGGTTCCTGAACAACATAGCGGTTGGCTTCATCAAGGTTTCCCCCAAGGACATCACCGGAAACTCAAGCGGAAACCCTCCTGCTTCCAGAACGCCTTTTTTAACTGCTTCTGCCAAATCACGTAGATGGGCATTGCATGGCGTCAGTTCTGACCATGTATTACAGATGCCTATTACAGGCTTTCCTTCAAACATATCTGCTGGAATACCTTGGTTCTTCATCCATGCACGATAGATAAAGCCATCCTTGCCTTTTCTAGCAAACCATTCTTTGCTTCTTAGTTTCATATGTCGTAGCTTATTGTTATCAATAGGTTTATTTAGCTTTTTGCCTCATATAATTTACGGATTCTTTTACTTCCTCAAAATTATTATCCCAATTATGCTCACATTCAATAAAGATTTCTCCAGAAAAATCCTGACGCTTTAATTCAGCAAATACTTTATCATAATCTATCACTCCTGCTCCTATGGCCACGTCTTTCGCCTCCATATTCCCAATACCATCCAGATCTTTGACATGCAAGCTCAATAATTTGTGCTCTACTTTTTGCAAGCATTCCACTGGATCGAGTCCGCTTCGTACCCAATGACCAATATCTGCACAGATTTTGAGATGCTCTCGTCCTTCTACGGCTGCCATCGCACTGTCGGGATGCCAATAGCGACTCAGTCCTTTGGCATGCTCATGAATGGCCAAGGGTAGCTTATATTGTCCTGCCAATTCATTGATTTTATCTAGTAACAATGGATCAGGTTCCCCAACCAAAAACTGTAAGCCCAACTTTTGGCCTTGCTTAAATAATTGTTCCCAGTCTTCTATCGTTTTTCCATCGGCATACATGGAAACCATCTGAACCTGATTGCTATCCAAAATGCCTTTCATCATCGAGAGTTCTTCATCTGATAGGTTTGCTATAACTTTCCCCCCGAACCGACCCCCTAAATTATGAAAGGAAAAACCTTCCACTTTTTGGGCATTGGTTCCTTTTGCCATTTCGACTGATTTTTCAAAAGGGAATCGATTAAATGAATATAGACCTACGCCTACCTCCATATTTTCAGCTTCCTCCAGCTTATTTTCCACAGGTTTAGATTGGCCCGTACAGGAAAAAAACAGAAAGGAAAGAACCGCCAGAAGGGCTAGCATTTCGAATCTCGGAACGAATCTTTTCATACAGCTATGATTTAGGTTTATTCAAGCATTGAGCTGCCGATCAGCAAATGCCTTGGGAATAAGTTACTCTAAATTTAACGAATAAAAAACACCTCCATGATATTTGAAGGTGTTTTTTCTGAAATAATTATGTTACCTCGTTTGTAGGCCTTTTATAACTCATTAAGAAGCTGTTGTCTCGGTATTCTTGATCTTATCAATGGAGTCAAATGCACCACTCTTCTTCAACAGCCACATGCCCAATTTTTCTTCTGCAACTCCCTCCTTGATCTTATAGGTAAAAATAGGCAAGCCTTCAGGATCGCTTTCAATATTCATCTTAAAGAAACCAACAGATGGAATATGCTCAAGTTCCTTAGACAGCTCCGTGATATGGGAAGATACGATAACATAGGGCCCATCCACTTCGGCTAAATTCTGCAACACCTTTAATATCGCGTTGGAAGCGTCACTGTGGTTTGTTCCTTTAAACAGCTCATCCAAAATGATAACCGCATTGGAATCCTTAGGCAATTGGTCCACAATTGTTTTTAAACGCATCGCCTCCACATAAAAATGGCTATAGCCCATTTCTAGATTATCTTGAAGGTTTATACTGGTAAAGACGCCATCGATTAAATCAGTCTTGATGGAATCTGCAGGAACTGGGAAACCAATATGGGTCAAATAAAGTGCTGACGAAATCGTTTTGATGATGGATGATTTACCGGCCATGTTAGCTCCAGTCAAAAACCAGATCTTTTTATCCCTAGCCATTCTCACATCATTCTTTACGGGTTGTTTATGGAAGATATGATATACACCTTTCATCTCTATTACGCCCGTCTGATTTTTGGGATAGACATCGGGATAGCAAAATCCATGCGCCTTGGATACTTTTGCAACAGACAAGAAAGCATCGATCTCATAAAAGAACGTAATGATCTTCTTGATCTTTGGTGCCAAGGTATAACGTACCATCTTGTCAAAATTCTCGATGTTGAAGATATTGATCCGCAATTTATCGGCATCATATTTCTTCTTTTTGAAAATCATGGAAAGGCAATCCTCGATTAATTGAAGGATCTCTTCCACATCGGGATATTGTATATCCTTGTTGATCTGCATATAATAGTCGCGGCACTTGATCATAAAGTCGCATGCTTCCTGAATTGACCTTTTCTTATAATAATAAGCAGGACTTCTTACGCCGATAAAATCCATCAAGGTCAGCGAAGCCGCACGACCAGAGTGTGAGGATTTGACATATTTTTCCAAATCTTTTACAATCACCCTGTAAAACAGAAAATCCTGATCAGCCACTGGTTCTAAACGACGGATCTTCATCTGCCGGTCCTTGATGACAGCCACATCCAAAACAGGATTATAGAAAATATCCATTAAATGGAACATCCCACCGTCAGTAATGGTATGATCAAAGAATTCTAAAATGGTACGGCTATGCCTATCTCTAAGCTGTATATCTTGTAAGGTCTGTTCATCAATTAAGAATTTTTCACTCATAACTATTGGATTAGATCGAATGTTGGTTATTGAAATTGCTTTACACTCCAAGGATACTAAACTAAAAATACAATTTTCAATCCATGTACATAGCTAAAAATCATTTATATTTTAAGTTAGAAGCCAGCACTAGCTCAACTTTCCTTTTATATAGGATGCACTCAACCTAAGAATTGCATATTCTTTTTCAACAAATCTTTCATTTTTTTAATAAACAATTTAGTATGAAACAGTTCCGAAAATCTGAGCATGCTTCGACCCTTGAATTACAGGTCAAAACAAAACCCAGTAAGAAGGTTAAACTTTTAAAAAAAGTTGGTTTATTTCCCAAATTTCTTAATGAAATCTCCAGGGGTACAGTTATGGAAAGCTTTAAACTGTTTTACGAAATAACTCAAGGAACTGAAGCCAGTTTTATAGGCTACTTCTGAAACATTGGAATCAGCTTGTAGGAGCAGGTTTCGTGAATTGAGCATCCTTTCCTGCAAAATATAGGCACCGGGAGTCTTTCCACAATACGCTTCAAACATGCGGTGCAATGTACTCTTGCTACAGTTACCAATCTTCATCAGTAATTCCGTATTCAGGGTCTGTCCCAGATTTTCGCGGATATAGTTTTTGATTACATGCAACTGGCTATTGGCGGTCAGGCTATTTTGTTCCTTTGCATGTTCTTTTTGGGACTCCATGATCCTGATCAAAAGTGACTTGAGCAATAGATCGCTCAAAGGGATATTCGGATCTTGTTGGGTGGCTACTTGGAGCAATTCATTGAAAGCACGTACCAATCCAGGATTGTTATTAAAGTGGAAATTAGAGAAATCCAGTTTCCAGGTTTCATTTTCAGGATAATTTTCATTCAGGAACTTGAGTTGGTTCTCTAGGGAATCCTTTCCTATTAGAATAGTCGCACATTGTACAGGATTTTTCAGGTCTGCTTCTGGAAAATCAGCATAGATCGTCTCCCCTTCAGGTAAGATCAAAGAAGTTCCGGGAAGGAACTTAAAACTCTCTCCTTTTTTGGTATATACCGTTTTGTACCCACGGATCATACTGGAAATAGAGAGCCCTTTATAGGTAATCTTGACTTTGGTCGACGATTGAAAGGTTTCAAATATATTGACTTCAAATTCGCCACAATCAAAGCGAGTTTGGTGTTCCTGACCACTTCGTAGGTGTTCGGGAGTCTGTAAGGACAGTAAGTCAATGGTATTGTTCATCTGTATTGGAGGATTACCTATAGCCTAAAGTTAAATTTATTTTTTGGAACTATCGTAATACTTAATGAAACTATACTTATACAAATCCAGACCATTATGGAATAACTTTATGTTTATAAACTTAAAAAACATAAGCTATGAGTAACATCACATTAGAACAAGCAAGAAAAGTTGTAGATGCAGCCCTTAAAAAATCTGAGGAATTAGGAGTAAAAATGAATATTGCCGTTGTCGATTCAGGGACTAATTTAGTTGCCTTCAACAAGATGGATGATGCCTGGTTGGGTTCTATTGATATTTCGCAGAAGAAAGCGAGAACTGCTCGATACTTTAATATGGATACGGGAGAAATCGGCAAGTTATCACAACCTGGAGGTTCCCTTTATAACATCGAGCATTCCAATAATGGCTTGATTACTTTCCCAGGCGGGGTTGTCATCAAGGACGCCAGCGGCAAGATTATCGGTGCGGTGGGCGTAAGTGGCAGTACCGTTGAGGATGACCATGCGGTTGCAGCTGCAGGTGCTTCTGCTGTATAATACAGATTAATAAAACCACAATTTTTAATTAAAGCTATTTATTATGTGTCAAAATCACGGTGTTGTATATATGGGACCCGGTGAGGTCCAGGTACAGGAAATAGATTATCCGAAATTGGCCTTGGGAGACCGCAAGTGTGAACATGGGGTTATCCTTAAGATCGTTTCGACCAATATTTGTGGATCCGACCAGCATATGGTCCGAGGCAGGACAACAGCCTCCGCAGGATTGGTCTTAGGCCATGAAATTACAGGTCAGGTGGTCGAGAAAGGAAGGGATGTAGAATTCATCAATGTTGGTGACATTGTTTCTGTTCCCTTCAATATTGCCTGCGGAAGATGCCGAAACTGTAAAGAGGGAAAGACAGGGATCTGTCTAAATGTAAACCCTTCACGTCCGGGTGCTGCCTATGGCTATGTAGATATGGGCGGTTGGGTTGGTGGCCAGGCAGAATATGTCATGGTACCTTATGCAGATTTTAATCTGTTGAAATTTCCAGACAATGAACAGGCGATGGAATATATCCGCGACCTGACGATGTTGTCTGACATCTTCCCTACTGGCTTTCACGGTGCAGTTTCTGCAGGTGTAGGTCCAGGTTCGGTAGTCTATGTAGCAGGTGCTGGTCCTGTTGGATTGGCATGTGCAGCGAGCTGCCATTTGTTGGGGGCAGCAGTAGTAATCGTCGGCGATTTAAATGAGGAACGTCTAGCACAAGCCAAAAGTTTTGGCTGCGAAACGGTAAACTTAAATACAGGTGAAGATCTATCGGAACAGATTGCTGCCATCGTTGGTGTTCCGGAAGTAGACTGTTTTGTGGATTGTGTAGGATTTGAAGCGAGAGCCCATTCGCATGGGGGCAGTTCGGAGGAACAGCCAGCGGTGGTATTGAATCAGGCAATGGAAATAACCCGTGCTGGTGGAGCGATCGGAATCCCGGGACTTTACGTAACGGAAGATCCAGGAGCGGTAGATGGAGCAGCTAAACAAGGGAACCTAAAGATCAGGTTTGGTTTGGGCTGGGCAAAATCACATTGCTTTCACACAGGACAATGTCCTGTCATGAAGTACCATCGCCAATTGATGAACGCTATTCTATATGATAAGATCAAAATTGCCGATGCCGTAAATGTTCAGGTGATCAGTTTGAATGAAGCACCGCAAGGTTATGCAGATTTCGACAAAGGAGCAGCACGGAAATATGTAATCGACCCACATGGTATGATTCCAGCTTAAAGATCACACGAACTATTGATAAAACTCACTAGGTTTTATACAAGAATTTAAGTTCACATCTATCTATCAAATGGAATTAAAGCCTCAACAGATGTTGGGGCTTTCGTTTTTTAATCTACCATCATTTACCTGAAACAGCTAAATAATGTTAAATCCTATGTACGGGAAATATTAGTCAAAAAAAATAATCTAATTTAGGTTAACTAACTTTTATTAACCTTTATGCAGAAAATTTACCTCCTTATTTTTCTTGTATCCATGATCAGTTTTGTGCAAGCACAAAATAATGCTGCCATTAAAGGAAAGGTCTTTGATTCCGAACTTAAGCCCTTAGAAAAAGCGACCGTTTCCCTAGTTTCCGAACAGGATTCCTTGGTTGTTACCTATGCGTTGACCAATGACAAGGGAGAGTTTGAATTGGTCAGGATTCCGACCAATAAAGAATTGACCTTCTTCATTTCTCATGTCAACAGTTTGGCTTTTCAAAAGAAAATCAACTTAAAGCCCAATGAAAAGTTAAAAATGGACAGTATAATCATGAAAGGGAATTCTATCGAGGAAATTGAAATTACTGCTGTTCCACCGATCCGATTAAATGGGGATACCTTAGAATATAAAGCCAGCTATTTCAAGACGAGACCTAATGCAAATGTGGAGGAATTGATCAGTTTGTTACCAGGGCTACAGGTAAACGCTGATGGGACAATCTATTATCAAGGTCGGCAGGTTCAAAGTGTCCGGGTAAACAATAAAGATTTTTTTGCCCAAGACCTGAAAATAGCGACCCGAAATTTGGATGCTTCTTTAATCGACGTGGTCCAGATCATCAAGGATAAAGGGGAATCAAAAAGGGAGATTTTAGACGATAGCCAATTACCGATAGTCCTAAACCTAAAGATGAAAAGAGAGTTTTTAAAGGCCAATTTCGGCAAGCTCTATGGAGGGGCAGCCACGCGGGATCGATATGAGGCTGGAGCATTGATCAATACGTTCAGGGATACCTTGCAGGTCAGTTTTATCGGTTTTGCCAACAATATTAACCGACAAGGATTTGATTATTCTGAACTCAATGAACATGGCGGGATGAATCGGGCGGAAAATCAAAACTATGCTAGCTATGGCACAAACGGTTTAATGAACCAAATCTCTGCAGGTGTAAATATCAACTATGATATCAAGAAAAAACTGAAGGTCAACCTGATGTACAACTATGTACAGCATGATTATAATTACGATAGTCGAAACGAAGTAAATTCCTTTTATAACGAGATTGCAGAACAGCTGAGTAACACGGATAATTCCAATAATTCAAGGTTCACACATGAGTTAAGAGGGTTTCTGAGATATCATATCGATACCACTTCCCAAGTGACCTTTTCTCCTTCCCTATCTGGCAATCGAGGGAAATCCACTTCTAATGCAAATGGTGAAAGTTGGCGAAACAACTTGCAAAAGGTAACTCAGGGAGAATATCAGAATGAAGATTCAAAAAAGGGCTTTAATTATGGTCATAATCTTTATGCAGAAAAGAAATTTAAAAACAAATGGTTAATTTCCATAAATCAGGGGATCTCGAACGAAAATAGCGAAGATTATGACGCTAGTAATTCCATTTCTAGATTTTATTTATTGAATGACAGCGTATTTCATCAGGTTCGCCAACAAAACAACAATACAAGTACTTTTACTTTATCTCATAAAGTCAATTTACAGGTTCCACTTGGCAAAAAGGTCAATTTTGATGTTTTTGGACATCAGAACTTAAATGAAGAAACCTCCACAGAAGATATTCTAAACAGCGTAAATTCAGATATCCTTCAAAGCCGGAATGACGTCGCTAACAACAAGGGTTTGCTGAATAAAAATTATATTGTTGGAACGAAATGGAACCTGAAAATAATAAAAAACCTACCCATTTCCTTTGGCCTCAAATGGGGTTCTTTTTCCAACCATTTTGACTATTATCAAAAATTGGAAAATAGAAATACGCAAGAATCCCATTGGCTCCCGGATGTAAACCTCTCCTATAAAGGTCTAAATTTCAACTATTATAAGGAGCTAGAAACGCCCAGGTTTTATTCCATTGTAACCGTAAAATCAGATTTAACACCAAATTACCTTCGAATGGCAAGTCCATTTTTCGAAAACAATCTAAAGGAAAACTACAGGGTTTATTACAATAAGTTCTTCGCAAAATCAAAAATCAACCTCCATCTATCAGGCGGATTTTCCAAGAACTCCAATAGCATCGCCCATTCCAGTACTTATGATATCCAGACCAGCTTTAGCAGTGGTCAGTTTTATCAAGCTGGACCTACCGAGGTAAAAAACTTCTATGTTTCCTTTTCAAAAACAATATTCCAAAACAAAAACTGGAATTTGAATTTCAATTCTTTCGGCTACGGAATACTTCAGGACACCTACAGCAAGGTGAATACAGAGGAAAATATTGCATCAGGCTTTTATAGTAATTTCAATAACACAATGACCCTAACCTATAAAAATGCCTTCACCTTTACCCCTATGTTTGAATTCAACAGCAATAACACCAAGTTTAAGTTCGATTCTGAAAACTTCAAGGACATGAACAATAATTCAAAGCAATATGGAGCTACATTATTATTGAACAATATCAAGAATTTCAGATTGGAAAGCTCATATACCATTAAGAACCAAGTGGTCGGCATCAATAACCAGCGGCAAAACCTACATATCGTCAATGCATCCATCTATTACCCCATATTAAAAAAAGGTGAATTAAAATTGTCCGCATTTGATATTTTAAACCAAAACGTATCCAATTATTTTGGAACTTCTTCGAACAGTACCTATTTCAATTCGACTACAACCTTAAGGCAGTATTTTCTACTCGGAATGGTCTACAAGTTTCTAAAAACAGAAAATAAATAAAAAAAATAGAACAAAATTAAACTAAATAAAAACTAGAAAAACTAAAATAATATTTTGTCAGAAAAATTTTACTCCATATCATATTTCAAAAACCGATTGGAATCATTATTTTTGCGCTGTAATAAATTAATTCAATTATAAAATATTGGTTGCAGCTTTATTTTCGAGGTTATTATCATTTTTAAAGACAGAATCAAGTCTAGATGCACTTCGAAACATCTTAGTCGTTTTAGTTCCCAGTTTTTTCATCTTTTTCTTTATTGATGGTGCCATTGCGGTAGCTTTTGCGGTTGGAGCCCTCCTAGCGGCATTGACCGATGTGCCTGGAAACAAAACCGACAAATTAAGTACTGCGGCTTATTGTCTTCCGATTTTCTTTATTACAGCACTCAGCATTTCCACTGCCCTTTTCCATCAGTCTTGGGTAGTTGTTCCACTTCTAGGGATCTATGGCTTTATTTATACCATTATTGCCTTGTTAGGCTTTCGGGTAAATGTAGTCGGAAACCTAGGGCTAATCGTTGCCAGTTTCACGATTGGCCTAAGACCTGATGATCCGATCAGCTTTAGTCTTTCGGTTACCGCAGGAGCCTTATTCTTTTTTATGGTCTGTATCATTCAGGTTTACCTACATCCCCATCGTTCCTTGCGATATGCTGTAGATGGCGGCTTGAAGACTATGGCACAATTGATCCGCTTAAAAATAGCATGTTATGATGAAAAGGAATCTTTACCAAAGGCATATAAGGAATTAAGTGCGTTGCACACGAAATTAAGCGATCAATTGGAAGCTATCCGATCCATTCTCCTTCGGGATAAAAAACTGCATTCGGAAGCAGACCTGGAGAGCAAAATATGGCTCGCCAAACTATACCAATTAGTCGATCTCTATGAATTGTTGATGGCCATTGACAATGACTACGAACATATCCGAGAGACCTTAAAAGGTGGAAACACGCTGAAGTTGATCCGACAATCCTTGTATCTCCTGTCCAAGGAAACCAAAAGATTGACTATTTCCAGTCAAAAGATCGGGCTAAACAAATTCACCAAAAGATATAAACTAGAGGAGCTTCTCTTGCAATTGGAAACGGAGGAGGCTGATGCTTCCCCTGAGAAATGGATCTTGATCTGTTCCATCAGCACGCAATTACGGCATGTGGCCGATATTTTGCAAAAAATCCAGGCCAAAGAGATCTATCAAGACATTACCTTGGTGGAGAGCAAGAATTACGCTGATTTTGTGGCTCCCAAAAGTAACATCAAAACAATCCTAAAGAACCTAAGCTTTAAATCTCCGATCTTCTCTTATGCAGTCCGCATGTCTGCCCTTCTGATGGCAGGAGGACTGATAGGTTATTTCCTTCCCGAATATCGCTATGCATCTTGGATCTTGTTGACCATCATCTTGGTGGCAAGACCTAGTTATACCAATACCCAAAAAAGAAATTACGAACGTATTGTCGGTTCTGTTATCGGCATTGCAATAAGTCTATTATTGCTAGTGTATATAAAAAATGCTTGGGTATTGATTGCCATTGCTGCGTTTTGTCTTTATTTATTCCTGCTTTTCAACAAGCCCAATTATTTGGTCTGTGTGATTTTTATCACCATTACCATCTTGTTAGGACAGCATATCCATGAAGGCAATATCCAGGACCTATTAGGCAGTCGTTTTGCATTTACTTTATTGGGATCGATTTTCGCGGTTTTAGGTTGTTTAGCAATTCCTATCAACCATTATCGCAGCGTAGAACAAAGTACCAATGCTATGCTCCAACATTTCAAATCTTATTTGCATAAAATTGAAGAGAGCTACCAAACCGGCAACCTGAATTATTATGATTTGAGACTCCTTAGGAAGTCTACCCAGGCTTCATTGGCACAATCCTATGATTCCCTTGATCAATTTGCAAAAGAACCCTTAAAAGGAAAATACCTTAAAGCGGATATAGCACATTTCCAGACCCTGGCTTACCGCATCAATGCCCTATTGGTTGGTTTGTCGGTAAATATGACGAAGTTAGGTTTCACTTTGGAACCCGAGGTCATGGAAGAAAAAGTGCATTATATCAATGACATTATTTCAGAGGCTGAGGATCTTTCCAAGAAACTGGCAAAAGGCAAGAAGGAGAAAAACGGTAAAACAATTCAGCTGGAGGCTAGTAAGTAGGTTTTGTTACTTTTTCGCGGAAAAGTAAACAAAAGGCTTTTTATTCGCAGTGTCACCCTGTTGGGTTTCCCAAAGGGTTGATGTTTGTGAAGGTAGAAAACCCCCTGCGGGGGTGAAATATTTTTCTACGAATCCCCATTACGACAATAAAACAATAAAAAATGGTTCTCTCATCTTACGATTCGAGATGACAACTATCCCTTAAAAAAATAAAAAATAGATTCTTCGCTGTGCTCTGAATCCCTCTCTAAGACATTTCCAATTCTGAACGATGAGTGAAGAATCTGTACGGTTCTCTACACTAGATTTTGTCATCCTAAATCGAAGATTTAGGAACTGTACGCCAATTCAATCATGCTTTGTATAGTTCCGAGATCCTTCCTGCGTACCAATGAACAAGTTTGTTAAATCTGTGTTTTTAGGTATTTAGACCCATATTTATTTCCCAGAAAAATCTCCTTTTGCGACATACTGCCCTGGAAGGGCAGTATTATTTTAGAAATGGTATTGAACTATAAAGGGGTAATGCAAAAACGATGTTCGATTAATCGAACATCGTTTTTGCGCGACCTCCAGGCTAACGTGCCATGTCTGCTAAAATAATGGAACCCCAAAAGGGGTTATTCGCTTTACAATCTGATTTTCTATAAAGATGTCATCTCAAGGAGGGGTCGGAAAATTAACAAACATTTATCCTTCCGAAGGAAGTCCTTTAGCATCCGGCTCATTTCCAGTGGCGGAAAAATGGATAAAATGCCGATGCCTGTGTGGTGGGATTGGCCTTGGAATGCTTTCAGAAGATCATCCCATCAAAAGGGATGATCTTCTGAAAGATATTCCCGACAACAAGGCATTCTATCCATGTGTGGGAGCCCGTGCGAAAAGCCACCTTAAATGGGCCGAAGCCTTTTGGTTACTTTTGGGCTTCAAAAGTAACAAAGTATCTGTACGTAAATGTCCCATAACCAGCTATCATCGTCCATCGAAGATGGATGACCTGTTCGCCAATACATAACAATTTGTATAGTTCCGAGATCCTTCCTGCGTCAGGATGACGATGGAAAAGATAGCTTTTTTACGTCCTATTGCCCTAAAAGGGCAGAATTATTTTGTGTTATACAAAAACGGAGTTCGATAAATCGAACTCCGTTTTTGCTTCATCATTACCCCTTCTTTTTAGGCATAGGAGCCTTATTTTTTTCTAGGGTAGCCTTGAGCTCAGCCTTTAATTCTTCAGCGATCTTAGCCATTCCGACTTGCTGGATAATATTATGCTGTTCGCCTAAGTCCTGCTCAAGGTCAAACAATTCATAGCTATCATTCCTTAGAGACCAAACCAGCTTATATTTCCCCTTTCGGATTGCGGAGCGATAATTGAAACCATCGCCGTCTGATTTCGTCCATTTATTGGGAATATGAAAGATCAGGGCACGATCTGCTCTGCTTGTTTGTGGATTTTTAAGAAGGGCTAAATTACTGACACCATCGACTTGCTGAACGGTCTGTACTTTCTTGAGCTGAGCCATATCTAAAACGGTTGGAAAGATATCCTCTACTATTACTGGAACTCCAGAACGCTTATTTTTCGCATCCTTGTTTATGCCCTTTATGATTAAAGGAACTCGTATTCCGCCTTCGTAAATAGATCCCTTGCCTGAGCGCAAAGGCTTATTATGGGTATGTGCAATTCCATCGCGAGGAGGTACGGTACTCAATCCGCCATTATCTGAAATAAAGATAATATAGGTATTGTCCTTGATTTTATGTTGTTCTAAGAAGTCCATAACATCTCCAAGGCTTTTGTCCATGCTCTCAATCATGGAAGCATATTTGGCTTCGTTCTGGGATAAGCCTTGATCTAAGTATTTCTGAAAATAACGACGGTCTTCCATTAAAGGGTCATGCAGAGCATAGTGACAGAGGTTGAGAAAAAAGGGCGTTTTATGTTGGATTGGATAATCCAAACTCTTTAAAGCTTCACGGGTTAGGGCTTCTGTCAGGTTGATATCTTCACCAAAATACTCTTGTAAGTTCTCGATTCCATGGTAATCCTTGCCGGTGCGACCAAAATTTTCTTCCCCCCAATAACTTGCAGGTCTACCGGTAGAAGTTCCTGCGATATTCACCGTAAAACCTAAGGAATATGGGTTAGAACCAGGCGTTCCAGCTGATCCCCAATGAGCCTTTCCCGCTTGGATAGTGAAATAACCGTTGTCTTTTAAGATCTGTGGCAATGCATCAGCATAGATCGTGTGGGCAATATTTGGAATGGGGCTCATTCCATTATGGTTCCATTCAGGCTCTTCCATTTGTTCATCTTGGTTTCCTGTAGGATTGTCCTTAAAAGGAGCCGTCCAATTGGTGACATGATGTCGACTGGAATTCATACCGGTAATCAGGCTAACACGAGTTGGTGTGCAGACAGGCGTACTGTAAGCATCGGTGAATGACATTCCTTCTTTGGCTAGCCTTTCCATATTTGGCGTATGATACCTTTTGTTAAATTCTGTTGCCTGATCGGCAAATGGATATGATGTATCCTGCCAGCCCATATCATCAACCATAAAGATGATAATATTAGGTTTTTGCTGTGCATATGCTGAGCTAAAAGCAATTAATAAGAATAGAATGGTCAGTGTCTTTTTACTAAACATGTTTTCGGTAGATCGATTATTTATTTGATTTTGAATTTAGATTAGTGAGAAGATAAGGATTATTAAAAGATTTTGCCAAAATAATATGCAATCGACCATCGTTTTGCATCATTTAATTATGAAAGCACTGACCATTATTTTCTTTAATCTCCTGACAAGTGTATGCTTTTCACAAAGCCATTCCTTCATGGAAAACTTGGAGCGTGAATTAAATCCAATTGTCCATCAGGTTCTTGAAAAAGATAGGAAGCATATGCTGATCATTAAGCTGGACAGTTTAAATGAAGTTCAATTCTACCAAAATTATGATAGAAATTTAGTAGACAGCCAACAGGTAAAATTAATTATGCAATCCAAAAAAGATTCATTAGCCAAAAACAAATTATATGAATTATATTTCTTTAGAGATTCTATCAGTGAAAGAACATTTTCAAATTATATGATCGAGGAGGCAGGTATTTTTGTAGTCGAAGATATTCCAGCCAGCTATCCTAGGGGCATTAATGCCTTTCTAAACGTTTTGCATACTGAGATATCGGCTAATCTGGACAAGGATCAAATTGATTATTACGATTGGAACAAAGCTATTTCTTTCATGGTTGACAAAAGTGGCAAGTTGAAATTTATAGAGGATAATAATCTTATTGACCTTGTTGATAGTACTAAAATCAAGAAATGGCAACCTGCTATTAAATACGGCCGTCCTGTTCCACAATATTTCACATCTGAACCGATAAATAAAGTGAAGTTCCTTTTTGAGAATCAATATAGAATTGAGCTTTACAGGTATGATGTTTTGTACCCTTCCTTTAAAGGTTATCCTATAATAATAAGTGATGCTTTGATTAAAGAAGGAAATTATCAAACTAATATATCCTTTGTAAGTGCAAAGGGTTTGTTTGAACCTCACATCATAAAAGGAACTACAAAAAATGCTACCGAACTAATAAATTTCATAAAATCTAAAGGTATGGAACATTCCAGTTTTCTCCCCCACTTTCCTGGTCGTGTTTATGTCTATTACAAATAATACTGCTTTATGAGGATACAAATTGGAGGACAGATAAAAATTTTTAGTAATCTTTTTGCTTTAATCCTCTATTTTAGCTTTGGGCGCAGGACTTTTCCTGTAATCCGCATCACAGGTAACTTATCCTTACTAAAATCAACTGTTGCTATGTACATCGCTCGTGGATGAATCTTTTCTTTGGAATGATGGGCATGGAACACAATCCGTAATTTCCCTTCTTTATCCCGAAACATCGCACTATGTCCTACACCTACTAAATCTTCAGGCATCTGGAAGATGGGATTTTTATCATACTTAGTCCAAGGTCCTTCGGCGGATTTGGAGGTTGCAAAACCGATTCCGTAATGTTGACTTTCATAACTATTGGCAGAATAGGTCATGTAATAAAGACCTTTATGCTGTATTACAAATGAGCCTTCATTTACCCTTGGCCATACCGTCTCCCAATCTTGGGATACATGGATACAGGGTTTCATACCATTGGTATCAATGGTTATCAGGTCATCTTGGAGCTTGGCGACCCAAATGTTCAGACCATCATTGAAGCGATCGAAATATAAATAAGGTTTTCCATCGGAATCGATGAAAAGTGAATTGTCAATTGCTTTTTCATTTGGCAGCATGGGAGCCTTCATCTCTTGGACAAAGGGTCCAATCGGCGAATCGGAACTTGCGACACAGATATGTTCATTCGCAGAATAATACATGAAAAATTTCTTCTTTTCCTTGATATAGTATACTTCAGGAGCCCAAAACCACTTACCTCCCCAGGAGTCAGCAGATTTAAGGGCAAGGTCAGGCTCTAAAGACCATTCCTTAAGATCATTAGAGGTGTAGACTTGAATGCCATCTGCAGCATTGGTACCATAGGCATAATAGGTTCCTTGGTGCAGCATAATGAATGGGTCTCCCAAAGGCACTAACTTCTCTTGGGCATGGGAACCAATAGCCATAAGAAGAATAAAAACTAGGAGGTAAATACTTTTCATATTGGTAGGTATAGGTGTTTTTGAAAAGGTTTAAGTTACAAAATAAATCTTATTGAAAATTGCTGGGATTTATAAAGATTATTTTATCGACAATCAACAACAAAAACAAAAACTGGTATTCATAATCGGTAATTATTGTAAAATAGATGTGGGAATACGGGAAACCGTAATGGATGAATCGAATTAATATTTACATTCGCCCCATCACACTAACATCATGGAAACCACCGACTTTAACGTTTGGCTAAACCAAAATGTTAAGCTATCTAACATTAACCAGGTTTGGACCTTGTATCATGCTGTAAGAACTGAAAGTAATGAGTTTTATTCCTTCTCCATCATGAGGGATGAGGAGCGATTATTGGTGAAGTGCTCGAAGAGCCAAAATACGCTGATAATTGAAAATGACGAATTGAAACACAGGTTCTTGCATACGCTAGAGTATCCTTTTTTGTATCAAGGGGGAATTGATACAGCTAAGGAACTAAGCAGAGATTTAGCCTAAAATATAGGCTAACAGGGTATTCTTAATAAGAAAAGGCAGTCGTGATGTCTATCCAAAACGACTGCCTTAAAGATCTTTTTTTTCCTTTCAGCCTTAATCAAAATCAAAAAAGTCAGATAAAAAGGATTTCTTCTTTCGAGGATATTTTTGGTTTTGTCCTCTATAGTCCCGATGGTCTCGTTGATCGCGTTCATATCGATCGTCTCGATGATCTCGATACTCTTCACGATAATCCTGTTGATAGGAGTTTTGACGATCATAGCCTTGGTTTTGTCGAGGATCTGGAGCTTGTGTTTGAGTTGAGGCATATTCCATTAGCTTATCTAACTCGCCTTTATCCAACCATACACCCCGACAGCTGGGACAATAATCTATCTCGACCTGATGGCGTTCTGTCATCAATAATATTTCATTACAATTTGGACATTTCATAGTTCTTCTTTTTCGATGTTCTCATAAAATAGAAAATAACGATGGTTTTTAAGGGCAAAGGACCGGTTTTTTGACATTTTTTAACAGGAAATGAATTCGTGCTAAGGAAATGGATAAACAGATGACCAGAATCAATAAAAAACCCATCTCAATGGAATGAGATGGGCCGAACTTATATTTAACTTTAACTAATAACCAGGATTTTGCTTAAGATTTGGATTTTTGGTGATTTCCGCATTAGGGATGGGGAATAATGTTCTGGATTGCGCATTGGTATGAGGTTTATGGTTAAACCATGATTTAGACTGAAACACCCCGAAGCGGATAATATCTTGTCTCCGTCTAGCTTCTGCAGCGAATTCCCAGCCCAGTTCATCTAGGAATCTACCGTACTTCACATCAGCACCTCCATTGGTTCCAGTAACCGTATTGTTCTTTTCCTGCCAGCCGTAATTGTAATTACTACCCAACATTAATTGGGCACCTGTGACCTGTGCTTTGGCTGGATTTTCCTTGAAGGATCTCGCACGAACTTGGCTCACCAAAACAGCTGCTTCATTGGCTTTATTGGTTCTTAATAATGCTTCAGCTTTCATCATCAATACATCTGCATAACGAAACATAGGATAATCATTATCCAGATTGTTTGTAGCCCCTTGCTTTATCGCATATTTTCCAATCCTATAGCCTGCATTTGAGGCAGCCACGGTTCCATCGCCTCCAATTCCAGGAACTTGTTTTACATAGTTGATGACCTCAGCGCCCGTGCTGGCATTCAATTGAGGTCCCTGAATCCAAGTATCTACTAGCCTAGTATCATCCTTATCATAGGAGTCAATAAACTGCGGAACAGCACAATTTCCACCCCAAGGACCTGCAGCCATGCCATAAACTAGTCGGCTCAATGGATCTAAGGTTTTCATGTGGATTTGATTTCCAAATCCATAGACTTCATCATAGGGAACGGAAAATATTATTTCAGGAGAGTTCTGATTGGTAGGAGAAAATACATTCTTGTAATCATCATCTAGCCTGTATTGGTTGCTCGCAATAATATCATTGGTCTCTTTGATGACCTTTTCCCATTGCGCTACTCCTATATAAACCTCTGCATTCAGATAGATCTTGGCCAGTAAGGTCTTTGCTGCCCAAACATTGATTCGGCCATACATCGAACTTACCTCTTCAGAAAGCATAGGAATGACTTCTTCCAGTTCCTTGATCACAAAATCATACAATTCCTTTCTCGTCTTTTGTTGAGGTAGGCTATCATCTCGATAATCAGTGACAATTGGCACATTTCCGTGATTGTCCAACAAAAGATAGTAGGCTAATGCACGAGTGGCCCGCAATTCTGCAATGGCATCTTTTCCAGTTTCTTCTGGTAATGCCAACAGGCCATCTTCAATCTGCATGATCACCATATTTACTTTGGTAATGGTTGCGTAGGCTTGATTCCAAGTATTATAAGGTTGCCATTGTTCGGTGGTCCACATGTGTTGGTGCATCCTTCTGTAGGTTCCACCATCATCCCATCCGTTTGGTCGGACTGGAGTGATGATATGGTCGGCACTTTCCTCCTGAAGGTCGAAATAACCCTGCCAGCCAAACATCAAGGACCTGAAGGAACTATAGGTTGGTGCCACAATAAAGGGCAGATCTCTTTCCTTGGGATCCACAGTGCTACCCAAAACCTCAGAGTACACTTCCTCATTCAAATCGGTACAGGCATTGAACGTCATGATCGAACCGAATAAACCGCTGAGGAGCAATATGTTTTTTAATTTTAAATTCTTCATTGTGATTTAGTTTAATTGATACAAACTCTGAATGTGATTTGTGATATTCTTAGAATTTAACATTCAATCCGATGGTATAGGTCCGCGTAGTTGGATATCGGTCCCTGTGCTCAATTCCCGGTGCAAACTGAAATTCTCCTTCATAACTTGTAGCCTCAGGATCTAAACCTTTGTATTTGGTAAATGTGACTAGATTCAAACCGGAAACATAGATCCGAAGGTTACTGATACCTTTGATCAATTGTGGTCTGAAGGTATAGCCCAAGGTTAGGTTATCGAGTTTGAAATAATCTGCATCCTCAATGTAGTGGGACACATACACTAAATCATTGTTCAATAACTTACCATCGATCGGATCGTATGCGGTTTTCAAAACATTGTATGCTTTGTTTACAGGATTTTCATAATACATTCTAGGCATATTAAGAATCTGATGTCCGAATGCACCTCTCCAGTTTATGGTTAGATCAATGTTTTTGTATTGAAAATTGTTGTTCCATCCTAAATTGAAATCTGGGATTCCGTTTCCGTAGTATTGCCTATCTTCCACACTTGCATCTTGGATTGGAATGATTTCCCCATTTTGGGATTCCACCAACCATTTCCCATCGTCATCTAAGCCTACAGTTTTCCATACATAGAAATCACCTATGCTCCGCCCTACTTCTACACGGTGTGTAAAGGTTTGAATGGGTTCGCCGGTATAGCCAGCATCAAAAAACTCTTGGGTTACTCCAAATCTGTCATTGGATAGGTTGATCAATTTATTTTTATTGGTAGAAAAGACAACGCCCGTTTTCCATTTCACCCCTCCTTCTTTGTTCAACACATCAGCATTTACCAAAGCCTCGAATCCACTGTTGCTCATTTCACCAGCATTGATAAACATGGTCGAAGTCAAATACGGAGGCACAGGTACTTCAAACCAGTACAATAGGTCTTTTACCCTTCTGTTGTAATAATCCAAGGAACCGTAAATCCGGTTGTTCGCTAAACTGTAGTCTAAGCCGACATTGAATTCATTTTTCCTTTCCCATCTCAAGTCTGGGTTGAAGTTACGGGCAGGCACGAATCCAGGAACCCATTTCCCGTTGATATAGGCTCCTTGATCGAAGGTATAATTATAGCTGATCTGGGAGTTGTATGGTGAACCTGCAATGGTTCCGGTCACCCCATATCCAGCTCTCAGTTTTAGTTGGTTTATAGCAGGTTGATCCAGCAAGAAATCTTCTTTTGCGATGTCCCATCCTATGGAAACTGCTGGAAAATTACCCCATTTGTTGTTTTCTCCAAATGTGCTGGACCCTTCTCTCCTCAGGCTCAACATAGCCATGTATTTCTCTTTGTAATTATAGGTCAACCTTCCAAAAAAGCCAACTAAAGTTGATTCTTGTTTATAGCTATCCATGGTCGCCAAACCTTCTTTTAATGCCATACCAGATTCCAAGGAATTATAGCTGTATTGATCTGTTGGGAAATTATAATTATAGGCACTGAAGTTTTCGAAAGTATTACGTTGCCAACTGTACCCGCCCAGAACTGCGAAGTGATGGTCACCAAAAGATTTGTTGAAATTTCCGGTCAATTCCATTAGATTTTCCACACCCGCTTGGGTAAATCGGCTAGCAGTACCATTCAGGTTATTTTTCGTGGTATTAACATGATCAAATGATGTTGATGTACCGGTTAAATCATTATCCTGCACCCTAGAGAACATGGCTTTGAAGCTCAAAGATTCAATAGGACGGTAATCCAAGGATCCATTCATTCTCGTTTCTCTGAATATTCGGTCATTGACCGTTTCGTTGATCATCCCCAATGGATTGTCGTACATATAGGCGTTGTTCTCTTGCCATTTGCCTTCATCGTTGTAGATCTTGTCTGTTGGGTTTCTAATTAATGCTTGCCTCCACATATATGCAGAACTTCCACCTTGCAAAGCTTTGATGCTGTTGCTGATAATCTGAATTCTGCTCCTTAGTTTTCCGTCAAACATTTCGTGGTTTAAATCGGCTCTAGCATTTAATCGCTGTTGACCACTTTTCAACAATACACCGTTCCAATCGCGAAAATTTACGGTTCCTGTGAAATTGGTTCTAGCATTGCCTCCAAATAAAGAAAGGTTGTGATTATGGGAGAAAGGGTTTTGAGTCACTTCATCTACCCAATTGGTACTGTGCCCCAAATCAGTGTAATTTTGTCCTTCTCCGATCAACCTTCTATAATCATCTGCATTCATCAGTTCGGGAACCCTAAATAAGGTTTGAAGTGATGCATAATTGTTATATTCGATGGTCGTTCTGCCATCGGTGGAACGGTTTTGTTTCGTCGTAATAAAAATAACACCTCCCGTAGCTCGCGTACCATAAATAGCTGCCGCAGAGCCATCTTTCATGACATCCACCGACTCAATATCTTCCGGGGCAACCGAATTAAAGTCGCCTGGTACTCCATCAATAATAACAAGAGGATTTACCGCACCTTGGATAGAGTTCAAACCTCTTAAGTTGATTTGGGTAGAGCCGTTGGGATCACCGCTCGGAGTCGTAATTCTCAAACCTGCAACTTTACCTTGGATCAATTGACCTGCATCCTTTACAGCTCCTTGGTTAAAGCTTTCAGATTTGACACTGGCCACCGAACCGGTCGTCTCCCCTTTTCTTTGGGTACCATATCCTACCACGACAATCTGTTCAAGATTTTCTTCCGATTCAATCAACACGACCTTCAAAGAAGTTTGATTCGTCAAGGTGACTTGCTGTGTGGCAAATCCTAAGGAATTAATGGTTAACTCCGTTCCTGGAACATATTCGAAAGAAAATGAACCATTTTCATCGGTCATGAACTTTTGGTTGGAGTTGCTTAGAGAAATTGTCACTCCCGATAATTTCTCCCCTGTCGTATTGACTACTTCCCCGTTTAACTGGATTTTATTTTGAGCAAATAAAACCTGTATACAGGAAAATAGGATGACGAGCATAATATTTGGTTTCTTCATAATGGTTAAATGTTATTTAGACAATTATTCCGAAGATAATAAGGAATGCTCTTCAACACGAGGCATATTTTAGCAAGTGTTTATCAATTTTTAACCCTAATTAGAATTATTAATAATAAATCAACATTAACCTACCAATCAGTCAATTAGATAATCAACATATCATTGACCAAATGAAATAATCTAATCAAAAGAGAAATAAAGGGGAAAACTTAGATCGCTCGCTAAACAAAAAGGTCGCTAAAATTTTAGCGACCTTTGAGACTTTATTTTTATTTATTTTGTGTGCAATATTTATTCAGCAACAGCTTCATAAACCATTAATGCCGCTGCCAGATCTTCAATGGCTAATCCAGCAGATTTAAACATGGTGATTTCATCATCATCCTTTCTTGCTGATTTATTCGCTTTACATAGTTCAACCAGATCAGCTTTCACCTCAAGAGGATCCAAGATCCCTGAAGCGATTGGAATGGCCAATTCTCCGGTTTCATGGAGAGCACCTTCTCTGGAATCCACATAAATTGAGCTTTTCCGGATGACCTCATCGTCAGCTTCTCTGGTCTTCGGGGTGTGGGAGCCAATTAAATCCAGATGGACGCCAGGTTTTAACCATGCTCCTTTGATAATTGGTTCCTTTGAAAGCGTTGCACTGGAAATAACGTCAGCCTTTTGTATTGCTTCTTGGAGATTGTTTGCCAAGCTCACATTTGTAAATCCTTGTTCATTTAAACCATTTACCAAGGACTGAGCTTTAGCAGAATTTCTAGCCCAAACTTCTATGTGCTTGTAATTCCTTACGGCCGAATGGGCTTGGGCCAAATGAGCTGCGACACTACCACTTCCGATAATCAGTAAGTTTTCAACCTCTTCCCTAGCGAGGTATTTAGCTGCCAATGCCGAAGCACAGGCAGTGCGTACGGAAGTTAGTTTGGTAGCATTCATCTGCGCCAAGGGCACACCCGTTTCCGCATTGAACAAGGTATACAAGGCGTGGATAGCAGGTAAATTTTGCTCAGCATTTTTGGGAGCTACAATAACCTGTTTGCAACCAAGGTATTTGTCCGTCCAAGCTGGCATTAGGATCAATGCATTCTCAGCGGACTCAGGGGTACTGTAAAAATGATGATGTCGAACAGGCATGGTAAAATTGGAAATAAAGGTCTTGTACAATGCCTCCAACATCCTATCATAATTCAGTACTTGATCTATTGTTTCATTATCAATTGTTCTCATCATTTTTTGTTTAATTATTTTATGAACGATTTTAGCTTATCAATACATGTTCCAAGCAGGTGGTTCTATTTCCAATAGATTCTTCACGAAGAAATCCCTTCTTTTCTTCTCACCATAATCACCTCCGGAGGAATGCCCCATTCCCGGCACCATTATCAATTCATGTTCCTTTCCATTTTTGATCAATTGGTTTACCAGTTGATAGGTTGAGGCCGGATCTACGTTATCATCCAATTCGCCTACTATTAGCATCAATTTACCTTCCAGGCGATGGGCATTTTCAATATTCGAACATTCTGCATACTGCGGACCGATTGGCCAGCCCATCCATTGTTCATTCCACCAGATTTTGTCCATACGGTTATCATGACAGCCGCAGGAAGAAACCGCAACCTTATAGAATTCAGGATGGAACAAAACAGCGCCTGTTGAGGACTGTCCACCAGCTGAGGTGCCATAGATGCCCACCTTATCAATATCCATATGCGGATACTTCTGTGCTGCAGCTTTCATCCACGCAATCCGATCTGGAAAACCAGCATCCTTCAAATTCTTCCAAGCTACATCATGAAAGGCTTTGGAGCGGTTAGAAGTTCCCATTCCGTCGATCTGCACGACAATAAAGCCTAATTCTGCCAATTCATACATGCCAGATAAGCCTGATGTGAAAGATTTCGGAACAAAGGAACTATGTGGCCCTGCGTAGATGTATTCTATAATAGGGTATTTTTTATTGGGATCAAAGTTATTCGGCCTGATAATAATACCCCAGATATCGGTCTTACCATCTCTACCTGCTGTTGAAAACACTTCAGGTGCTTTCCAGCCACTAGCATTCAAGTCGGATAGGTCAGCGGATTCTAGATCCAGTTCAACCTTGCCTGTTTTTGCATCTCGCAATACTGCTTTGGGAGCTTGATCTACCAAGGAATAGACATCAATGAACTTAGAGAAATCTTTGTTAAAATATCCTTGATGGTTAGCCAGTTCAGGACTCAGTTCTTTTAATCCATTACCATCCAAACCAATTGTATAGTATCTAACTAAATATGGATCTTCATTTTTATTTCTACCACTGCCCTCGAATATGATTTTGCGGTCAGTTTCATTGACATTGATCACTTTCCGAACGACCCAATTCCCTTTGGTAATCTGGTTCTTCACTTTGCCAGTTTTGGCATCAATTAAATATAGATGGTTCCATCCATCGCGTTCGGAAGTCCACACGATTTCATTGCTCTTTTCGAGATCTTTTCTGTATTTCTTGCCGCTATAATCAATAAAAGTTTTGCTTGTTTCAGAAATTATGGGCTTCGTTTGGCCAGTTACAGCGTCCAACTCCAAGACATCATAGCGTTGGTGACCGCGTTGGTTGTATTCAAAAGTGATGGCGTTATTATCTGTTCTCCAGCGTATATTATACAGCGAAAACTGGTTTTCAACTTGCTTAGGATCAACTTCCACGACTTGACCAGATTCTACATTTACGATGACCGGATAATATTGTGAAAGTGCATCACCAGGTTTTGCATAATCTCTGTATTGCAATTTTGGTTGCAATTGATCGGTTGGTGACGACTCTAACAAGGTTAATTGACGAACCTCAGCCTTTCTGACTTTGCTGCTGCTCAGTTTTTTGGAATCAGCAGACCAATCAAGTCTAGCAGAATAATACAAGCCAGGGCTACCATCAAAGGTCATTTGCTTTTCACTTTTCAAATCAGCTTTCTTTCTGACATAGATATTGTTGTTTTTGATATAAGCTAGATAGACCTTGTCCGGCGACTCAATAGGCTCCCCTTTGCTATCGTCCCATTTTTGTCCCCAATATCCAGATCCTCTTTCATTATCATTCAATTCCTTTTGGATTGAAAGTTTATTCTCTGATACATTCCAGCGCCAAACTTTCTTCTTCTCCGTAAACTCGATTTCATTGTTGTTGATCGGTTTTAAACCCACAAACCAACTGTTGTTTAAGGGTACAGTTTCAGAAAGGAGCTTAGACATCTGTTCAGACATGGCTTCAAGATCAATGATCTTTTTGCTCTTTGCTTGCGCATCAACTAAAACCAGGATGCTCTTGTTGTCCTTCTGTTTCAGTTTGTAGACGAAAGACCCTCCATCTTCAGCCCAAGTGATCTGCTGAGGGATATTATAGATCTTTCCAAAATTGTTTCGAACCTCCTTTGCTCTTTTATAATCATCCAAGGTTCCCTGTGCATAGCTGGAAACCTGAAGGATAAACAGCAAAAAAGCAGTAATTCTCAATTTCATAGTGACGATTTTTTAGACTTTACAATAAAATAAATCGGTATGCCTAATAATGTAATAATTATTCCCGGCCAAGTAAACTGTGGTTTGTAAAAGACGAGTAACAATATAAAGGATACTCCCAATAGAATATAAATTGCGGGGATTATGGGATATCCCAAAGCTTTGTATGGTCTTGGTAAATCAGGTCTGTTTTTTCTAAGAATAAAAATCCCGATGATGCAAAGGACATAGAAAATAACCACTACACAGGTGATCATATCCAAGAGATCACCATATTTTCCTGTCAGGCACCATAGACAAGCGATAATCCCTTGCAGCCAAAGCGCATAGCTAGGCACTGCATGTTTGTTAAGCTCTTTTGTCTTTTTAAAGAATAAACCATCCTTTGCCATGGAATAATAGATCCTGGCACCGGCCATGATCAGACCATTATTACAACCAAACGTACTTACCATAATCATAATAGCAAGGACCGTGATTCCGATCGGACCAAATATCTCTTGGGCGGCAACCATCGCTACCCTATCCTTAGGAGCACTTGCCATTTCCTCCATTTGAAGGACCCCAGTATACATTAAGTTGGTCAATAGGTAAATTACCGTGACGATAATGGTCCCTAATGCTAAGCTCAAACCAATATTCCTTTGCGGGTTTTTAATCTCACCAGCAACCGCAGAAGAAGAGTGCCAGGAGTCACTGCTGAACAATGCGCCAACCAAACCTGCTGAAATAGCTCCTAATCCTGCTAGAAAGGTATAATCAGATTTAGTTCCCTCGACAGCTAAGCGGCTCAGGTTCCAGGTATCGGCACTATTCCAATTGTGATTCCATACTTCTAGATCAAAGGCTGCAAACCCAAACAAGACGGCCAAGACCAAACTCAAGATCTTGATGAGGGTCAATGTTGTCTGCACGACTTTCCCGTTCTGTACGCCTAGGGTATTGATAAAGGTCAGTAAAAGTATTACACCGATAGCCAGCACCTGTGCCGATGAAATATGATAGGTCCCGATGGTCAGCAAATAGACATCCTCATCCAAACTGGGAAACAAGTAAGCTGTAAATTTTGCAAACGCTACCCCAACTGCAGCAATGGTAGCGGTCTGGATCACAGCAAAAAAAGTCCAACCAAATGTAAAGCTGACCAATGGGCCATAAGCTTCTTTCAGATAAACATATTGTCCTCCAGCTTTTGGAAACATCGAGCTCAACTCCCCATAACTCAATGCTGCTGCCAAAGTCATAAACCCAGATATCGCCCACACGATCATTAGCCATCCTGCAGAACCTGTATTCCTGGCGATATCTGACGAAACAATGAAAATACCGGATCCAATCATACTACCGGCCACCAACATAGTTGCATCCAATAGGCCCAATGACTTCTTAAACTCCTGTTTGTTTTCTTCCATAATTTAGGTCGCTGGTTTAGAATTTATAGAATTTCCAAGAAGATTGATGGTCAGGATTCAGATTCTGATTGGTCAAGATAGCCCTCAGCATCTCCATAGGCATATAGTTTTCTTTGATCACACGGTCATGAAATTCCTTATACGTCATTTTACCTGAGCCGACCATTTCATCGCTGATGCTCAACAATTGCAAACCGCCGATCATATAGGCCAATTGATATAATGGATCGTAAGAACCTTCAAAGGATCTTTTTACTTCGCCATGGGCATTTGCAGGCTCATGTCCTACTTGATTTACCAAATAATCTATGCATTGTTGTGGAGTCCATTCTCCGATATGGAATTTGATACTGAAGGTTATCCTTGCACAACGGTGCATCCTCCAGAACAGCATCCCTATCCGCTCTTCTGGTGTTTTCGGGAATCCCATTCTATACAATAGCAGCTCCCAATACAAGGTCCAGCCTTCCGTCCAAAAAGGGGTATTGAAATTCTGTTCTCTATAGGGTTTATACCTGCGGTTCATAAAATACTGTAGATGATGCCCAGGGATCAATTCATGCTGAACTGTTCCAAGGGAGAAATGTGGATTATTTCCACGCATGCTCATCATTTTCTGGTCGTAAGTCATGGTACTGGTTGGATACGAGATACTGATTTCTCGACCGCCCGTGAAGAACGGATTGACCAATTGACGTTCTGGGGTCATCATGATCATTCCCCAAGTTTCATCCGCCAAAGGTGGAATATCTATCAATTGCTTTTCATTGATAAAGTTCATGGCTTTATCATACAGTTCATTGATCAATTCAGGTTGCTTTCCTTCAGGGACATAAGAGTTCTTTACTTTTTCCTGAGCTTTCTTCCAATCTTCGCCAAAACCCATCTCCTTGGAAGCCTTCAAAAGTTCTGCAACACACCATTGCCATTCCTTATCAGCAATTTTCAGAAGCTCATCGGCATTGTAGGAAATCATTTCATCCTTCAGCATTTTATTTAACACCTCCTTGCCGACGCGCTTACCAGCGATATTGCTACCATCATCAAAGGCCTTCAAATCTGATTTCGATACTATAAGGTCCTTATACTCTTTTAGCTTTTCCTGTAATCGATCATAGGATTTTGGAACCCACCAAGAAAACAGAGGTTCATAGCCATTATAGAAGTCAAATGAGCTTTCCAATCTTAATTTAAGAGACTCTAAGAGACTTTCTAAATATTCAACATCTGCAGAAGGTATAGCTTTTACCTCTTCCAATTTCTTAAGTTCTTGATCAATCTGGGCCGAGGCTTTTTCAAAAGCCGTTGCTACCTCCTTTGCATCCACTGCTCCACCACGTCTTCTTTTCTTCTCAAATTCAAGGATGCTATCTGCAAAAGGCAGGTAACCCTTCACACGGTTATATGCGGTTTGATTGGATTTAAGGTCCTCAATATTCCTTTTGATTTTTCTGTTCAGTAAAATATAATCGACCTGACCATTGGTATTGAGTTTTTTATAGTCAAACTGCTGCAGTTTCTTTTCGTAATCCTGATCTAGCAGGAGTAATCTGCCTATTTGTTCAGGAGAAGCTGCCGCACTCTGAAATCCCCAACCTTTCGGCATCGGTCCATAAAAATAATTGATGGCCTGCAGGTCATTTCTGTATTGTATGATATAAGGTTCGATGGGAGTGGTATGATCGTACAAGCCACTTTCTTGAGCAAATGTTGTAGCACTAGTCATAGCGATAATTCCAATTCCAATAAATGATTTAAGGTCAATGTTTTTCCGGTTTTTCATAATCATAATTTAGGTATGTTAAATTGCTACTGGAATCGGTCCGGATTAAAGCCCGAAATATTCGATTCTATCTTTTCATTGGATAGGATCCTTGCTATGCTTTTACCAAAGGCAGGCCCCAAACTTAGGCCCATCATACCTCCGCCCCCGGCAATGCTTACATTGCTGTATTTCTTGGTCCTCCCTAAATAAGGAAGCCCATCTGGCGAACATGGTCTATATCCAAACCATATATCGTTTGGATAGTCAATTTGAATATCAGGATAGTATTTTGGGATAGATTCAACGATTCCTTTAACCCTGTTCTGATAGATTTTATCATTCGCAGGGCCCAATTCCATGGTACCACTAAATCGGATCTGATTGTTCATTGGTGTCACGGCAACCCTTGCTTCCAGCAAAAGTGCTGCGTGATTCATCGAGGTGCCTTCCTCTGGATTGAACATAAAGGAATAGCCTTTCCCAGGCATCAGTGGCAATTTCAAGTGTAATTTAGCACCTATCTTGCCCAATGCTGCTCCTCCAGTTACCACAAACTCATCTGCTTGAAAGTTTCCTTTGTTGGTCACTGCGGATTTGATTTTATTCCCACTGGTCTCAAATCCATTAACTTCAGTTGCATAATGAAATTTCACTCCATGATTGACAAGATAGGTTGTCAATTCCTGCATTAATTTAGGTGGATACATAATTCCATCGCACTTATACAGAATAGCACCCAATGTATCGACCTTTAGGTTCGGTTCTAATTCCTGTACGCCAATCCGATCTAAAACCTGAGTATCTAATCCTAATCGATTCGCCTTTTCTGCCAATTCTATTTCCTCATGCTCGACATCTTTTGATTTGTACATCATCAAAATGCCGTTCTGCCTCAGCTCAAAGTCAAGACCTTCTTCTGAAGATAACTGATCATATAGCTTGCTGCTTTCCAGGTTCAAATCACGGATTGCTTCAGCATTCCTTTCTACATGCTTCTCATTGGCATGTTTTAAAAATTTCAGTCCCCAGTCGATCAATCCGAGGTTCAATGATGGCCTAACATAAAACGGGCTCTTACTGTTCAGCATCCATTTTACTCCTTGGGCTACCATTCCTGGTGCTGCCAAAGGTGTAAAATGACTTGGAACGATCATGCCCGCATTGCCATAGGAACAATTGTTCTTGCCATTGTCCTTCTCCAGGACAGTGACTTGCCAACCATCTTTAAATAAATAATATGCTGTGGATAGACCTGCAATCCCAGCCCCGATAATAACTACATTTCCTTTATGGTTTTTTGACACTTTATTTAATGGTTATCGTGAATTACATAACTTGAAATCCTTCTTTATACGGGTCCATATCATCTATGATGATCTGACTATATCCCGTAATGATTGCCCACCCTTCTACTGATGGAACGATGGCAGCATGACCCGCCAATTGGGTCTCTTCCTCAATCCGCCCAATAAATTGCGAGCCTATATAACTTTCATGGACAAATTCATCTCCTGGCTTTAATTTCCCTTTTGCATACCATTGCGCCATGCGAGCTGAAGTCCCTGTTCCACAAGGTGAGCGATCGAGGGCATTCTCACCTACCAATACCGCATTTCTACCTGTAGAGTTCTCCTTGGTCGGTTTCCCGGTCCATTGAATATGGCTCAAACCATAAATATTTTCATTCTCAGGATGGATAAATTCATACTTCTCATTCAACAGGGAACGGATCACCTTGCCATAATGGATCAATTGGCTAGCAGAGAAATCACTGATATCCCTAAAGTTCTTCTGCGGATCTACAATCGCATAAAAATTACCTCCATATGCAACATCAGCAACAATCTCCCCTAAATCCGGACAGTCCACTGTCAATTCTGATTTATATAAAAAGGATTTCACATTGGTCAACTTTACTGTTTTGACCTTTGGGCCTTCCTGCACATAATCAATCAAGATCAATCCTGCAGGTGTTTCCAATCTAAGCTTTCCCGGCACTTTCGGAATCACCAATCCTTCCTCTATGGCTATGGTAACAGTTCCAATGGTTCCATGGCCACACATCGGCAAGCAACCACTGGTTTCTATATAGAGTACACCCGTATCATTATTAGGGTCGATAGGTGGATAAAGAATGCTACCACTCATCATATCATGGCCTCTAGGCTCAAACATCAACCCTTTCCTGATCCAATCATACTCCTCCATAAAATGGAGCCTGCGTTCCATCATGGAATTCCCGTTCAAATATGGACCACCTCCAGCTACTAACCGCACAGGGCAACCGCAGGTATGGGAATCAATACAAAAAAATGTTTTCTTCATCTATTTATTGGTTTGCATTTATGGAATCCTTAGTACTTGTACCATCCACAAGGCGATTGATCGCAAGGGGATTGCCATTTTTCAGTTCTGCTGGAAGAAACTGGTCTGGCCAGTTCTGAAATGCCAATGGACGTAAAAACCGCTTAATGGAATCAGGTCCTACCGAGGTAAACCTTGGATCTGTACTCGAAGGGAAAGGCCCGCCATGCTGCATCGCATACACGACCTCAACCCCGGTTGGCATTCCATTGAACAATAGCCTTCCGGCCTTATCTTTTATGATGTTTAATATCGTCTTATTTTCTTCAGCATCTTTCTCCGTTCCAGCAATAGTTATCGTCAGTTGTCCTTTTAGGTTTCTTGCGATTTTCTCTACTTCTGATATGGAATCTGCTTCTATCAATAATCCAAACGGACCGAAAACTTCCTCAGCCAAAACTTCATTGGTCAAGAAATTCGCTGCGGAGGTCAAGGCTACCCTTGGTCGGCCCTGGCCAGATTCAGCAATAGAATTCGACTCTGAAAGTATTGCAACCTCAGCTTGACTGCTCAATAGATCCTTGTTTTTCTCAAAATGTGAATAGATCCCTTGATTCAGCATATGGGCTGAATTGATCGCGGCAATCGCATCATGCAGGCTCGATTTAAATCGTTCCAATGCTTCCCCTTTCACCGCAATGAACAATCCTGGATTGGTACAAAACTGCCCTACTCCCAAGGTTAAGGATGATGCGTATTCCTTTGCCAAAGCTTCTGCTTTCTCCTCCAATATATTCCCGAAGGCAAATACTGGATTGATGCTTCCCATTTCCGCAAAGACAGGAATGGGTTCTTCCCTCTGGTTCGCAATATCAAACAGGGCTTTTCCACCCCAATAGGAACCGGTAAAACCCACCGCTTTAATACCTTGCTGAGCAACCAAATAAGCGCCTATCTTCTCTTTGGCACCTTCTACTTCATTGCCAAGGATATGGTTGAAGACACCCTCAGGCCATCCAAATTCCTTTACGACTTCCGTGATTGCCTTGGCCATAACCGTAGAGGTTTTCTCGTGCCCCGAATGACCTTTTACAATGACTGGGCATCCTGCAGCTAGGGCACTTGCGGTATCTCCACCTGCGGTTGAAAAAGCAAAAGGAAAGTTGCTAGCCCCAAATACAACCACTGGCCCAATGCCTAGATTGTATTTGCGAATATCATTCTTTCCTTTTTCTGGATTTGCTAAGTCAATCCTTGCCTCACTGTACAGGCCATTGGAAATCGCATTTGCATAACTGCGCCATTGCCAGATGGTCCTAGCCTTCTCGCCCTCCAAACGAGGAAAAGGTAAGGAAGTCTCCTGATTTGCTGTCTCGATCAATTCCGTCCCTAGACTTTCAATTCGATCTGCTACAGCATGCATAAACTTGGCCCGATCCCTAACCGTAGTGGACTTTAAAAATTGATACGCCTCAGCAGCCAGCTCTACACATTTATCTAAGTATTCTTTTTTTTGGTTCATATTCAATTGGGTTTACTATTAAAGGGACATAAAGCTGTAAGACCAACTTTATGTCCCAAAGAATGCACTTCTTCCGATTTAATTCAAAACCGGACGACTTGCAATGCCATCAGCAATTATCTTGTTTATTCTTGTCGCTTCTTCACCTACCAAAGGCAACCTTGGCGCGCGAACATGCGGTGTACAGATTCCTTCAGCTGTAGCAGCTAATTTGATGTACTGGATAAGTTTTGGATGGATATCCAACTCTAACAATGGCATAAACCATCTATAGATTTCAATAGCTTTTTCAATTTCACCATTCAGGGCGTAATTGTACATTGCCATGGTTTCTCTTGGAAAAGCATCAACCAATCCTGCGACCAATCCATCGGCACCAAGGAGTACTGTTTCCAATGAAATAGTATCTACACCACCCAAAACCTTAAAGCGATCGCCAAACTTATTCTTCATTCTGGTAATGTTTGACAAGTCTCTGGTTGATTCTTTCACCGCTTGAATACTTGGGTAATCCTTCAATTCTTCAAACATGCTCAATGAAACGTAGGTCGCATAATCAACAGGGTTGTTGTAAATTAAGATAGGAAGGTCAGTCGCACTGGCAACAGCCTTAAAGTATTCTACTACCTCACGGTCATCTGCTTTATAACGCATTGGAGGCAGTAACATCAAACCATCCGCGCCAAGTTCCTTTGCTTTTTTTGCAAAGTCAACCGCATTTTTGGTCGTATTTTCCGCAATATTCAGAATTAGTGGAATTCTTCCAGCAACAACTTTTTTCGCATAAGAGAGCAATTCAAATTTTTCATCATTGTCCAATACGGCAGCATCTCCCAGAGTTCCCGCAATAATGATCCCATGAACACCCGCAGAAATCTGCGCCTCCGTGTTTTTGGCAAACATTTCAAAATCAATTTCTCCATTCTCCTTAAATGGAGTCAAAACAGCAGGATAAATTCCTTTCCAATTTAATTGAGCCATAGTAAGTTTTCTTGTTTTAAATTATAATTGTATAACCAAAACTAGCCACTTAATAGCTCCTCGCCTAACCGCCTTTTAATATTTGTTTACTGAATTTTAACCTTTTCTATTTATTGATATAAAAAGTTCTTGTAGTTTAATGCATATTCCTTGGGTGAGGTGCCGATAACACTCCGAAATACTCGATTGAAATTGGTGATGCTGTTAAATCCACTGCTGTAAGCTATAATGGAAACACAATCATATTTATCATTACCTAATAAACGACAGGCTTCACGAACCCGGATTTCATTTAAATAGGATACAAAAGTCTTTCCCGTGCATTTCTTGAAATATCTACAGAATGCCTGTGGGGTTAAGTTTGCCTTTTCTGCAACATCGCATAAGGAAATGTTCTCTTTAAAATTCTCCTCAATAAACCTACATAAAGAATTGATCTTGAAACCACCAAAGGCATCTGTTTCATAATGAGAAACCCCTGAAAGTGGCGTCAAATCAGCAGAGACCATATTTAACGATTTTAACAGATAAAAGAAGTTCACCAATTGGTCCATCCTATCAGATCGTTTCAAAACCTCGATTCTTCTCCGTATCGGAGCTAAATGCTGTTTTGGAACCTGAAAACCTCTACAGTTATTGCTGATGAATTCCATTAATACGCTCAACTCAGGCAAATTCAACAAATTAAGCAAGGCGCCCTCTAGATTGAAAAATACGGAAACAGACCTTATCCCTTCTGAACTTTGGTCATTCTTGAAAACATGAGCTTGATTGGAACCAACCAAAAAGATATCACCCTGTTGAAAATTATGAAGATTGTCATCAACCAACAGTTGACCGCTACCAGCTACAATCATAATAATCTGATACTCAACATGACGATGCATATACGGATAAAACTTATCTAATATGTCTTCCTGCACAAATACCGTCCTATCCTTAGGAACTGGTACATTATATTGTATTGGTTTCATAATTTAAAAAGTTTATAAATGTCAATTTAACACTAAATATAATTATAAAGAGGTCATTCAGCAAAATATTTAACAGGAATGGCTAAGAATTGGCCATATAAAGCTAAAATCCGGCAATCTTAAAACAATTATTAAAACCATATTTGTAACAAACAAACAGGAAAAACTTAATCGTGTGTATTAAGTGTGACTTTGGATCAATGCTAATAAAACCAGTTTTTTTAGAGTAAATGGAAAACACCCCATTTAATTTCTTCCAAACTGTAATTTTGCTTCCACTAATCTAATTATTTTACTTAATACAATTAAATTTTTCCTTCCATTCATTTTTAGAATTAGATTAATTGGCTTTCTATTAATAATTCAAGACTTCAACAGAAATGATGAAAATTAAAAATTTCTATTATCTCCTTTTAGTGGCCTTGACACCTTGCTTGTCCCAACCTGCTCATGCTCAACAGAATGAGAACCCTGTTTGGAAAAAAGTAGCTGCTGAACCTCCTACCCTTGGCATAGACCAAGGCAACAAAACCTTTCCTTTGAAAGAACTAAACCTGCAGCTTTTAAACAGTTCTCAGACCGCATCATCAATCAAGCTGATCCATGCAGATACTAGCTTTGACTACACAGCAACCGAACTCTTAAACAAAAGAGATCGCAATGGTTTCTTCCATATCGGGGACATCAATCTCAAAATTCGTGATGCCGGCAACCAGGAATGGCAGGCCTTCTCCTCCGCAAATAACCGTCAAAAAGTATTAGAATTAAAGCCTGAGGGCAATGTATTGGCTATGGCTGATCTGAGTTCAACCCTTCAAAACATACCTTTGAAGGTAATCCGAAAATGGGAAGACATAAATGGAAATCTGCAACTTACCTTCCAGATCATCAATAATTCAACCAAATCCATTGAGATTGGAGGCCTTGGGATTCCATTACCGTTCAACAACAACATGGATTGGAAAAGTTTAGACGAAGCCCATGCTAAAAATGTCTTCTTCGACCCTTACATTGGAAAGGATGCCGGATATATGCAGGTAAACCGACTTCATGGAAATGGACCTAGCCTATTGGTCCTGCCCAGTGAAAATGCGGGTTTTGAAGCTTACAACCCATTAAATACAGATCCAACCCCTAGAAGCATCACCTTTGAAGGCTTTCATGAATGGTTGATACATAGCAAAGCTTATGCAGAAACTGAATGGCAAAATGTCAACCCTTGGAATCAACCTACATCATCTATTTTGAAACCTGGTGAGACCAAAAACTTCTCCTTGAGATTTGTTCTCGCACCGAGCATCAAAGAAATTGAATCTACCCTATTGGCCAATAATAGACCTGTAGCCGTTGCAGCCCCAGGTTATGTCATTCCAATGGACAACCCAAGCAAATTATTCATCAAGCATAATAAGCAGATCAAGAACATCGAGGTTTTCCCAAAAGATGCCCTAAGCATAAAAACCTTGAAAAAGACCAAGAATAATTGGAATCAATTTGAAGTATCAGGAAATACCTGGGGAAGGGCAAGACTGCAGATCACCTATCAAGATGGAATCGAACAAACCATTCAGTATAAGGTCATCAAACCTGAACAGGAAGTAGTCAAGGACTTAGGGAATTTCTTGACCAATGAACAATGGTTTGAGGATTCAAATGATCCATTTAAAAGATCTCCTTCGGTAATTACATACGATATTGAAGAAAGAAAACCAGTTACCCAAGAGCAAAGGGCCTGGTATGCAGGCTTAAGTGATGAAGCTGGTGCCGCCAGCTGGCTCGCAGCAATGATGAAGCAGGTTATGATACCTAACAAGGTTGAAATTGAAAAACTGAAGCGTTTTGTCAATGAAACTATGTATGGCCGAATCCAGCACAAAGAGGGAAAAGATAAATATGGCGTAGTTAAAAGTCTTTTCTATTATGAGCCAGACTCCCTACCAAAAGGTACCTATAGTGAAGATATCAACTGGAAAACATGGTCGGCTTGGCCTAAAAAAGAAGCCGACAATATAGGCCGATCCTATAATTATCCCCATGTTGCTGCTGCCCATTGGGTCATGTACCGACTCGCAAGGAATTACAACCAGCTAGTTTCTGAAGAACCTTGGGATGTATACCTCGACCGGGCATTCCATACGGCAATTGCCATGGTTGAAAAGGCCCCACATTATGCACAATTCGGACAGATGGAAGGCAGTATTTTCCTGCTGATACTAAATGACCTAAGAAGGGAAGGCTTAACGAACTCTGCAAATAAATTGGAATCTGAAATGAGAAAACGTGCCGAGCATTGGAAAACCTTAAATTACCCATTTGGCAGCGAAATGCCATGGGACTCTACCGGTCAGGAAGAAGTTTACCTCTGGTCCAAGTACTTTGGTTTCGATGAAAAAGCACAAGTGACGCTCAACGCCATATTAGCCTATATGCCGACAGTTCCCCATTGGGGCTACAATGGCAGTGCTCGCCGTTATTGGGACTTTGTATACGGCGGAAAACTATCCAGAATTGAAAGACAGCTACATCACTACGGCTCTGCCCTGAATTCCATACCAGTTCTCACCGAGTATAGAGACCATCCCGATGACTTCTACCTACTGCGCGTAGGTCATGCTGGCATGATGGGTGCTTTGGCAAATGTTACCCAAGAAGGATTCGGACCAGCAGCGTTCCACTCCTATCCATCAACCCTAGAAATCGATGGTATTACTGGCGATTATGGATCAGGATTTTATGGCTATGCCGTTAATTCAGGAACATATATCATCAAACATCCCGAATTCGATTGGTTGGCATTCTCAGGAAACCTGGTCAAGAATAAAGAAAATATCGATGTTAAAATCAAAACTGCAGCAAGAAACCGAATCTTTCTAGCTCCAGAAAAACTTTGGATTGAACTCGATGCTGGAGAGCTGGACCTACTTTCCTATAATGAGAAAAACAAAACGGTTACTTTGACCCTTACCCCCAATTCAGAAATCCTGGAGAATAATCTCATCAGGTTTAATTCCGAAAGTGGCTATACATTAAAAGGCTTTGAAAAAGATGCTTTGGGTAGATATGTCATTCCAAATCGCGTTACACAAATTCAACTAAGCAAAGATTAAGCTGCTTAATCAACCGGTAACAACTTATTCCTATAAATACTGTGGTTCCTAAAGATGGTTCCACAGTTTTTGTTTAATTTCGTTATAAAATTTTAGAGCAATGTTTTCGTCAAGTACCTATCAGAATAGAAGAACCCAATTAAAAAATGAGGTTTCCCATGGAGTGATCGTTTTATTGGGAAATATTGAAAATCCCATCAATTTCGAACATAACACTTACCCATTCCGCCAAGACAGCAGTTTTTTATATTATTTCGGAATCCAAGCCCCATTTATTGCTGGGATCATCGACATTGATGAAAACCGGGAAATAATCTTTGGTGATGAATTGGACATGGATGCACTGGTTTGGACCGGCAGACAAGAAACCTTGAAGGAAAAAAGCCTAAAAGCGGGCGTTTCTGAAACCATGCCTTTCAAAGAACTGGAGAACTACCTTCAGAAAGCTAAGTTCAACAATCGCCCAATCCATTTCCTACCTCCATATCAATCTTACAACAAAATCCTATTGAGCAGACTTTTGGATAGGCATTTAGATGAACTACTGCCATCTGAAAAACTGATCAAGGCCGTCGTAAAGCAGAGATCGATCAAGGAACCACAGGAAATCCAGCAGATTGAAGAGGCTCTTCGTGTTTCTACGGAAATGCATCTCCTTGCCATGAAGATTGCAAAACCTGGAATGAAAGAATATGAATTGGTGAATGCGATCCTAAAATATGCTGCAGACCAAAATTTCACATTTGCATATCCACCGATCGTGACAGTGCATGGTGAAATTCTCCATAACCAATACCGTGAGAACAGCTTTAAAAACGGTGATTTGATCTTAAACGACTCGGGCGCTGAAACTCCAATGGGTTATGCAGGTGACTTAACCAGGACTTTCCCTGTATCCGCCACTTTCACGGAAAGACAAAAAGATCTTTACAATGTGGTCTTAAGATCCTTTACAGATGCTAGAGACATGATGAAACCTGGGGTTAAATTCAAGGATATTCACCTGAAAGCTGCCAAAACTTTGGTAGAGGGCTTGACTGCAGTTGGATTGATGAAGGGGAATGCTGAAGACGCCGTTGCGAACCACGCCCATACCATGTTCTTTCAATGTGGCTTAGGCCATATGATGGGATTAGATGTCCATGATATGGAAGACTTGGGTGAACAGTATGTGGGATATACCGAAAGAGAGCCTAAGGACAATAATACGTTTGGGCTCAAATCTTTGCGCCTAGGAAAAGAACTGGAAGCAGGCTTTGTCTTGACTGTAGAACCGGGCATATACATTATCCCTGACTTGATCGATATGTGGAAGGCTGAAAAGAGAAACCATGAATTCATCAATTATGATCTCCTAGAAGATTACCGTAATTTTTCGGGGATCCGAATTGAAGACAATTTCATGATTGAAGAGAATGGCTACCGATTATTAGGTCCAGACCTGGTAAAAACCGTGGAGGAAATCGAAGAAATCAGAAAGCAAAGTTTAAATTAAGGTCCAATAAAAAATTAGAGTTTTTTAACTTAAGTTAAACAATCATTTGCCATATAAATTGTAAGTTTGCACAAATACAACATTCTTGTCGGGCTGGTCGACAAAGTGGAAGTGGGTAATAATTATATGAAATCAACCATAAAGTTCAACAACTTAAACAGCTTATTCTCAAAATCATTAAAAAATAATATTAACGAATATTTTAATAATACCATACAAAAAAAGACTGGAAACAGTAAGTTGTACAGTAAAGCCATAATCTTGATGGCTTCCTTTGTTTTAATATACTGTATATTAGTTTTTGTACAACCGCATTGGACCATCAGTGTCCTGTTATGTATGATATTTGGTGTCAATCTTGCAGCAATTGGATTCAATATTATGCATGATGCAGGCCATAATTCGTTTTCTGAAAATAAGCAAGTCAATAATATCCTTTCCTATTCTTTAAATCTATTGGGAGGAAATATTTTTTTTTGGAAGCAAAAACACAATATCGCCCATCATACCTACACCAATATTGATGGTGAAGATCCCGATATCGAAGTGAAGTTTATGCGTATCCATCAAGATCAGAAACTAAAGAAACACCATCGTTTCCAGCCTATTTATTTTATTTTTCTTTATGGAATTTCATATTTAGCATGGATATTCTATCAGGATTATGAAAAATACTTCAGGCAAAAAATGGGCAGCTCAGAAAGAACTTTCCACTTTCCATTGCAGGAAAAAGTAATCTTCTGGATCAGTAAGCTCATTCACGCCTTGATCTTTATTGTCATCCCGATTATTTATGTAGGATGGATTCCAACTCTACTTGGTATTTTGATTGCAGGTGCAGTATGCGGAATCTGTTTAGCGACGGTATTTCAGTTGGCTCACGTGGTTTCAGAAACGGAATTTAAATCTGGTGACCAACCTAAAATTGAAGAGGAATGGATGATCCACCAAATCCAATCCACAGCAAACTTCTCCACCAAAAACAAAATGTTAACTTGGCTATTGGGCGGTCTGAACTTTCAGGTGGAGCATCACCTTTTTCCAAAGATCAGCCACATCCATTATCCGGCATTAAATAAGATCGTTAGACAGGCTTGCAAGGATTATGAAATAAAATACAACGAGTATAATTCCTTCTGGTCAGCCTTTAAATCGCATGTCAAGGTCATTAAACTCATGTCCGTTTAGGAACTTTAAATCGTCCCATTAATAAAAAAGAAAAATATTATCGAAATATTTTAGTAATTTTGTAATAATATTGGAATTTATTCTATAATATCAATGACTTTGTAAACCCTCCTTAATAAACTTTGTCACTGCTTCTTCAGATTTCATTTTAATATTAATTGACATATTTTATGTCTGTAAGCAGTTTGTTCAAACGAAGAGCATTTCGTAAAACAAATTTTTTGAAGACAAATTTTAAAAACATCAATGAATTTCAACAATATGGAGCTAATCGCTCCAATCATAAAAGCACTCGAAGGTCTTGGCTACAAGGCCCCTACGGATATACAGATTGAATCAATTCCCCACATTTTAAAGGGAAATGATATCATCGGATGTGCACAGACCGGAACTGGAAAAACGGCTGCTTTTAGCATCCCTATCCTACAAAACTGTGCGAAGCAAAAATCGAATTCCAAAGCTCCAAAAGCCTTGATCTTGGCACCTACTCGCGAGTTAGCTATTCAGATTGACAAGACCTTTGCTGAACTGAACAAACACCTTGGTCTAAGGCATTTGGTCGTATTTGGTGGTGTCCCTATCTCCAGAAATATTAGATCGCTTCAACAGCCTGTAGATATAATGATCGCAACACCAGGTAGGTTATTGGACCTCATCAATCAGAAATATTTAACATTGAACAGCATTGCTACCCTAGTATTGGACGAAGCAGATACCATGTTGGATATGGGATTTATCCATGACATCAAGAAGATCCTTAAATATGTACCGGAGAAAAGACAGACCTTGTTCTTTTCTGCCACCATGCCTCCTGAAATCAGGAAGTTTGCCAATACGATCTTAAAAAACCCAGCAGAAGTAAATATCAACCCCGTTGTAAAAGCCTCTGAAAATGTCAATCAATCTGTTTTCTTCATTGAGAAAAAACAGAAAACCGACTTATTGGTTGATCTATTGAACAGAGATAAGAACCTACAAACTCTGGTTTTTATCCGTACAAAACATGCTGCAGACCGTCTGGCAAAGCAACTCAATAAAAGAGGATTCAAGGCAGATGCCATTCATGGAAATAAATCACAGAATGCAAGACAGAATGCCCTGGAATCTTTTAAGACAGGCAGATCCAAGATTTTGATCGCAACAGATATTGCTGCCCGTGGTATTGATATACATAAATTACCACAGGTCATCAATTATGACCTTCCTACTGAATCCGAAACCTATGTGCACCGGATTGGAAGAACAGGTAGAGCCGGAAATGCTGGCCATGCTTATTCTTTCTGCAGTGAAGAAGAGAAAAAAGCATTACATGGAATCCAAAAACTGATTGGCTTCCAACTAGAAACGAATTAAATAATTAAGTAAGTAAATAATAATACCATGCAAGAAGGAAAAGTAAAATTCTTTAACGTAACTAAAGGATTCGGTTTTATCACTCCAAACGAAGGAGGAAAAGATGTATTCGTACATTCAACAGGTTTAGTACACGAAATCAGAGAAAATGACAATGTTACGTTTGATACTGAAAGTGGTCCTAAAGGAATTAATGCAATCAATGTACGTGTAGTTAGATAATCTAGCTCAAACGTGCATGTTGCACAACAAAAAATGCAGCCCTTGGGCTGCTTTTTTTGTTGTGCAAAACTAATGGCTTAGCATTAGTCGATATATTTTCAAGTACAATCCGACTATACCAATTCCACTTCCGAAATTTGGTTTCCCTGTCTGGTTCTGGTGTACTTATACCTCACATTTTGATGCAAAGAAAGAATCTTGCCTGCAAGGGTATCGTTAAAATAAACAGTTTCTCTAGTCTCGTTATCGCGAATAAATCCATAATGACCTGTTTCATTGTAATAAGAAACACGTCCCAATAGGAATTCATCCTCAGGATCCTTCGGTCTCTCTAAGTCTTCAGGTTTAAACTTATAGGTTTCAGTTGGAGGTGTATCGACGATGTTTCCAAATTCATCAACATATGCATACATTTCTTCCAATGACTTGCCTTTGTTGTTTTGAGACTTGTTCTGTTCTCTACGCTCTTGCTTTTCTTGAAGTTTTTGCTGTTTTCTTTTTGCTAGTTCTTTTTTCTTGAATGTGAGTTGGTTTCTTGACATTAAAAATTATTAAGTTAAAAAATGAAAGGGGTATCTCTTTAAATAACCTGGATTGGCTGAGGATTAAGATAGGGGCCTTTATGAATGAATACAAAGATACAAAAAATTAGCGAGATTTGCTAATCTTTACGTACTACGCCCTCCAACCAATTAGCTCTCTCCCCTTCTACTTTCTACTTTATAGGTAAAACTTTCCGCCCTGTAATAACCTAGGTTATACTCAATGGGTTTTCCTGATTGATCATATACAAAACGCTTCCTCGAAAGAATAGGCTCTCCTATGGCAATCTCCAACTTCTCCGAAATAAATTTATTGGCAGATTTGGCATCAATCTCCTCTTGGGAAAGATCCGCAATGATATTGCATTGCTGCTGCAAAATATCATATAAGGGCAATTTGAAGTCTTCCTCTCCCGTCAGTCCGACCCTTGGGTGAAAATAGGAAATGAAATAGACAAATGGATCACCTGGCTTACCTCGCAACCTTTCTAGCTTCAGGACCTTCTGATCTTCCGGAATTTCAAAAAACTTAGCAACAGCAGGTTCCGGAACCACCCAACGCACATGGAGCTCAAAATTCTTCACCTCCAGCCCTCTGTTTTTCATCTCCTGCGAAAAACTCAACCAATTCTTGGATTTTGAACTGAATTTCTGTTGCGTAACTTTCGTCCCTACACCTTTCTTCCTCACCAAAAGTTCTTCATAGACCAACTTATTGATCACCAATCGCAAGGTAGACCTGGAAATCGACAATTTCTTCGCCAGATCTATCTCATTGGGCAAATACTTGCCTTCCTGGTACTCAGGCTGTTTGATTAAATCTCGAAGCAAAGTTTCCACCTGGACGTGCAGGGGAATGGGGCAATTATGGTCTATCTTCAGATTCATACTTTTTTGATTGTGACTTAAAGTAAGATAATTCTTTTTTAAATAGCAAATTATGTATGTTTGTATACACATACTTCAGTGCCCTAATATTATCGATTTTCGAGGTTATAACCAATAAAAACAATGAAAAGTTATTTATTTTATGTTGCATTCGGCCTAACTCTAACAGCCTGCAACAACCATACAAGCAACAACAACAATCTAAATTCAGGCATTCAGGATTCAGTGATTTCCGACAGTAATTATACTATTGTCAAAGACATGGCAAAGGACATCGTTAAGTCTGGTTTTAACGCTGGTGATGGATACCAAGAGGTTTGGATCCGTGATTACAATACTTTTATCCGACTTGCCTACAAAGTACAACCTGCCGATCAAATCAAGAAAAACCTATTGGCCTTTTTTGGTCTTCAAGCTAAGGATGGAAATATCCCAGATGGCTTCGTGACAAAAGAAAGCCTGAAGGGTAAACCAAGTGATTATTACAGCATCCTGTCTAAGTTAGAACCCTTATTGGCTGCCCATAAAAATACGGTGGAGACTGACCAAGAGGCATCCCTAATACAGGCCGTCTATAAATATATCCAGGTTTCCGATGACCGGGATTTCTTAAAGACCATGGTAGGTCAGTTTACAGTCGCTCAACGAATGGAACAAGCGCTTCAATTCTTAATGGACAAACGATTTGACAAAGCACATGGGCTGCTATGGGGCGCAACAACAGTGGATTGGGGCGATGTTCAGCCTGAACATGACTGGGGAGTACATTTGGATGATAATTCCCATCTCGCCATTGACATCTATGATAATGCCATGTTCTTGATCGCCCTTGACAATTTCATGGTGTTAGTCCCTGACAATAAACCAAAATGGGAAACCATCAGAAAAGATATTGCGAGCAATACCATGAAACATCTTTGGGATGCAAAGAATCAAAAATTTATTCCGCATATCTACCTGAATGGGTCTCCCTTTCCTGCTGATTTCGATGAAAATAAAATCTTTTACCATGGAGGAACTGCAATTGCAATCGAAGCCAATCTGTTGAGCAAAGAGCAGATCAAAACTTCATTGGATAAAATGATTGCCAATGTGAAAGAATCTGGAGCTGCAACCATAGGGCTTACGATTTATCCCACCTATCCGAAAGGCTTCTTTAAAAATAAAGGTATGTATCCTTACGGCTATCAAAATGGAGGGGATTGGACCTGGTTTGGAGGCAGGATGGTTCAGCAATTGATCAGGAACGGATTTGTGACAGAGGCAAAGGAACAACTCAAACCTATGCTGGACCGGGTGATCAAAAACAAAGGCTTTTATGAATGGTACACGAAAGACAACAAACCGGAAGGATCCGGAACCTTTAGAGGCGAAGCCGGGGTGTTGTATGACGCCATACAGCTATTGGAAAAATCAGGGTCTTAATCCCTGATCTTTCATCTCCTTAGCTTAGTATTTATCTTTTGGACGATTGCCAGTTTTCAATTTAAGTATCCCTCCTGCCCTAATTGACTTTAATGGGATAAATGGTTCATGGACAATCTTGCCATTCAAATTAATCTGATCAATATAGGCACCACTCGAACCTGGGTTCTCTTTCTTAATGACAAAGTCCTTACCTGAATAGTATTTAGGATTCAATTGAATCTTGATCTCTTCAAAGAGTGGCGTCGATAGGCCCATTTTTGCATCGGCATCCGTTAGTCCAGCCACATCAAATATGCCCATGGCTGCCATTACATACCAAGCACCTAATTGCCCTTGATCCTCATCCTGCCCATATCCATATCCATGAATGCCCTCATTACCATAGAATTTATTACAGATTTCCTGAACCCATTTCTGCGTCAATGAAGGCTTCCCAGAAAAGTTAAACAACCAAGATACATGTAGATTCGGCTGATTCCCTTGGTTGTAGAGACCCTCTAGTCCTGAAAAGGCATCAATATTTTTACCTCCCGAAAACCCTAATGCTTCCGATTGCACAAAAATGCTGTCCAACCTAGCGTTGAACGCTTTTTTACCTATAGCTTGTATCAGGCCTTTAGGATCATGCGGCACATAAAATGTATATTGATAGGAATTTCCTTCCTGAAAACCCCGCCATGCTTGGCTAGGTTTAAAATCCATAATAAAATCCCCATTGGCAAGTTTAGGTCTTATCAATTTCAATTGAGGGTCAAAAAGATGCTTCCAGCCCTGTGATAATGTGGATAGCTGTGCATAGTCCTGCTTCTTGCCCAATGCTTTGGCAAATTGGGCAACTGCATAGGAACTGAAAGAATATTCCAAAGTATGAGAAGCTGAAAACATCCAAGATTCATGGATTTCACTATCAGATTTATCAATATGTGGCACATATCCCTTCGCTACAAATTGATCCACATCCAATTTTCCTGCTCCTCGTGGCCTCCCCTTTCCATCTATTTCATTTTTCAATGCCGCTTCATAACCCAATTGCACATCAAAATCCCGAATCCCCTGCATATAGGCACTGGCAATAACAAGGCTTACAAAATTGGTCCCAACGCCAGAAACATATCTGCTATTGGCTATCCCATCTGCCAACCATCCTGAATCCTTATAGATCAACAATTGCGAATTCACAAAATCAGATAAGTATTCTGGATAGGCGATGGTCCATAGTTGTGTCAAATTCCAAAAAGCCCCCCATACCGCATCTGTATTGTAATGTTGATGTTTTGGCTCTCCTGTTTGGTCCTTTTCAATGTACCCTACGGTCCCATCATTTTTTGGATAGGCTCCTGAAACATCACTTGCCAATCCCCTGCCCAACAGAGCATGGTAAAGACCGGTATAAAACTTTGTGCGATCTGTTTCCTTCCCGCCCTTCACCTGAATCCTTCCCAACATGTCATTCCATTGGGTTTGATTCTGTTCTTTGGCAGCATCAAAATCCAAATTACTGGCTTCTGCAGTCAAATTTGCCTTGGCCTCAGCAACTGATGTATAGGAAAGGCCTAACTTGACTTCGATGCTTTCCTCATCAGCAGTAGTATAGCTGAAATAAGCTCCTGAAGAAATCCCTGAAATCCGATCAAGTCCCTCAAACTGCTTTTCTCCCCGGAATACGCCGTGCTTTTTCGCTTTTTTGTTGATCTCCGCATAGAAATACATCCTGATATCGGAACCAGCCTGATATTTCTCTACATAAAATGGTGCTGTAATTGCATATCCTTCAATGGTACCATCATGGTTTATTTTCACCTCAGCGTCCTTCACCTTTCCGCTCTCCCCCATGATATTGCCAATATCGAAAATGATATGGGATTCATCACTTTTAGGAAAGGTATAGCGATGGAACGCGACTCTTTCGGTAGCCGTCAATTCCGCTGTAATGCCATAATCTTTTAGCAATACCCGGTAATATCCCGGTTCTGCCAGTTCATCTTTACGGTCAAAACTTGAACGATAGCCCGTTTGGGGATCATCCAGATTTCCCGGGATAGTTTTCAATTTGCCATTGCTTGCCATTAACGAAATCCCACCGATCTGGAATTCATGGAAATTAGGAAAACTCTCTATGCTATGGTCGCGGAAGTCGTAACCTGTCGCCTCCCATCCACTTTTATTACCCAAACTTCCATTGGTCGACGGTCCGGGCTTGGCCATACCAAATGGCATGGCACCTGGAGCAAAATGAAACCAGCGCGCATGGGCAGTACCAATAAAGAGATCCACCGATTGAATCGGTTGTTGGGCCATAGCAAGATGACCTAGGCTAAGAACGGCAAATGTTAAATAGCTGAACAATCTTTTCATCTTAGTTTTGATTTAATAGGAATTGGATTTCTTCACTGCTCTTACCTTTGGTTTCTGGAAGATATTTAAGGACAAATAAAAAACCAATCAGACAAACTAGACCCAATAGAATAAAGGTCCCAGCAACGCCGATATCCTCCAATAGGAAGGGTGTTACCTGCCCCATTAAAAAGTCAGATACCCACATGGCTAAAATACTCAAGCCCATAGCCTTGGCGCGGATATGTGCAGGAAAGATTTCAGAAGCCACCACAAATTTCAAGGGCCCTATGGAGAATGCAAAGAATGCCAGGAAAGAGACTACCGAAATCACCAGCAGCCAACTATCTGCCAGATCCAGAAAAAACAATATACTGGTCAGAAACAGGGATACAGCTCCGCCCAAAGTCCCGATCAAATAGAGTGGCCTTCTGCCTAAACTATCCACCTTCCAGATGGCAATCAGTGTAAACAACATATTGGCAACACCTATGATAATCTGGCCATACAGGGAATTATCTAAGCTAAACCCTAAAGTTTTCAATATGGTAGGACCGTAATAGATGATTACATTGATCCCACAGAACTGGGAAAATATCGGTAAAAACAAACCTATTATTAATGCTTTCCTATAAATTGGTTTCCAGACTTCTGCATACCCTGAATTGGACATTCCATCATTGTTTTTAGACCAACTCGGACTTTCGGGCACAAACATCAATCCAATAAAAAAGGCCAAAGAGGGTATCAGGGACATACCGATCATGGCTCGCCACTCCTCTTCGACAAACACAAGTTGAAAGAATGCTTGCGCTGAGAATTGAGCCAAAACATCCTGATCTTTAATGATCAAAGCATTCGACACATAAGCCAGTACAATGCCAAAGGTCAATGCCAATTGATAAAAGGTCACCAGTTTTCCACGATCTTTAACAGGTGCAATTTCCGAAAGATATAGAGGAACAACATTCGAGGCAATACCTATCCCAATCCCCGTAAAGATCCTGGTCAGGATAATCAAGGAAAAGGATTCCAAAAAAATACAGGCAAAAGTGGCGATGACAAATATTATAGCAGCAAATTGCATGCTGCTTTTACGTCCATATTTATCCGATAGATGACCGGAAATCATGACCCCGAGGATACAGCCTAATAGTGCCGATGAAACAAACCAGCCCTCCAAAAAGCTGTCAAGACTAAACTGCATTTTCACCAAAGGCAAAACCCCCGATACCACAGCCATATCAAAGCCAAAAATAAAACCACCTAATGAGGCTATCAAGGCCACAAAGGCCAATTGCTTATTGGAAATATTCACATGTCGGAATTATAGTTTATAATAGTTTTTTATTTTGAAATCGATCCCTATCTCGATACACCCCAATTTTTATTTGGTTCGGCACCCATTTCTAAAATCAACTCACCGCCCTGCAACAACTCCTCGGCACTGAAATAAAAGCTGTTCAATTTCTTACCATTCAGGGTAGCATTTTGAATGTAAACATTCGCTTTACTATTGTTCTTGGCCTTGATGACAAACTTCCCCCCCCTGCCAAACTGTTCTCCAAGGTCAATCTGAATCTCTTCAAACATAGGACTTCCAATCTCATAGACCGGTTGGCTCCTTGTACCTCCATCCATCTGAAAGAGACCAATGGCCGTCATAATATACCAGGCACTCATCTGCCCTTGATCTTCATCTCCCAAATAGGCATTTGATATCCCTCTACCATAATACCTTTCTGCAATGGAACGGCTCCACTTCTGTGTCAACCAAGGTTTATTCAAATAATTGAATAAATAGGCAAAATGCATCGACTGTTGATTACCCTGAACTACCGGGTAATCCCAATACTGATCGTTGGGCCCGTTATATCTCCATTTTACACTCTCTTCAAATCCCCATTCCAGTCGCTCTGAAAATACATCGGCACCGATCCAATTGGCCAATCCAGGAATATCCTGAGGAACGAAAAACGTCAATTGCCAAGCATTCCCTTCAACATAATGATGGTTTGCACCAGATTTGAATGGATCAAAATCTTTTAACCATTCCCCTTTTGAATCCTTCATCCTGGCATAACCACTTTCCACGTCAATGGCATTTTTCCACCAATTGCCGCGATCATTGAAATAGTCGTAGTCCTTTTCATTCCCTAAGGATTTGGCAAACTGACCCACCGTCCAATCATCAAAACTATATTCCAAGGTATTGGAGAACCTTCCCAAATCAGATGGAACATATCTATATTCTAAATAGACCTCGAGGTCTCTATTCCCTGCAAATCCACCTGCAAATTTCGAAGGCATCGTAGTCTGCATTTTTTTAACGGCTTCAAATGCTTTATCTACATCATAATCCCGAATACCCATTTGATAGGCCGATACGATCAACGGAATCTCATGCTCGGCAACCATGACAGGAATATATTCCATTCCAGCGGGTCCCTTGGCCAACCAACCATCAGCGTCATACATCGCGAGCTGTGATTTCACCCATTTATTGCTCCATTCCGGAGTAACTAGGTTCCAAAACTGGTTCAAATTCCAGAAGGTATTCCAAAAAGCATCACAACCCAAGGCTAAATCCTGAGGATTGCTGAATTGACGGACCTTTTCCTGCGAATCACGCCATTCGCCATTAATATCGCTAAAGGTGTTCCGGCTTAAGGACCTATACATATTGCTATAGAATTTCTCCTTTTCAAAGTAATCATCACTTTTCACTTTCAGCCTTTCCAATAATGCGTTCCAAGTCTTTAATTGATTGCCCCTAACCTTTTCAAATGACCAACCAAATGGTCCTGAAATCTCTCTATCTAAATTTTCTTGCGCATTATCAATACTGACATAAGATATGCCTGTCCGTAATTGTACAGTCTTTTCTTTTCGGACATCAAACTCTACGTACATTCCCGCCTCTTTCACCTCTTTCCCCGATGAACTCTGCCCCTTCTGGATGCGATCTGACTCCCAAGTTCCAAAATCAACTATGGCTTGATCAAATTCCATTACAAAATGGACCTTATAGTCCTGTTTTGCATCTGTCGACCAAACATTTTCCGATAATTGATCCGAATAACCGATGATCTTATAGTCTGAGACCTTTTTTAATTGATAGTCCTTGATGGTATAAGGGTATTCGCCATTGACTTTTAGATCAATCATAACTCGACCTGTCTCAGACTGATGGAAGGTGTAACGTTGGAAACTGGCTCTGGTGGTTTGGGTAAGATCGACGTCAATATCATAATCGGTCAATTTCACATGATAAGAACCTAATGGTGCTTTTTCAGTGGTCTTATCGATCCTGGAGCGATAGCCTGAATCGGGATCATATTGATCGCCAACCTGGATCTGCAATGGCCCCGAGGTGGGAAAGGTACCTAGCCCGGCCATTGTCCATTCATGGATATGGCTGAACATAGCAATTGATTCAATGGATGGTTCGTACCCGGCCTGCCATCCAACATTCTGGTTGTCAGGACTTAATTTTACCATACTGAAGGGCATCCATGGCCCTGGAGCAATCATCCAACGGGAATGGGATGCGCCAATCATGGTATTGACATAATTTGCTAATGAACCTAAGGGTTTCGGACTCCGAATCACCTGCTCTTTGCTGAGTAATTGATCATTAACATATACCTCAACAGTACTGGTCTTACTTTTTTTCACGGCCTGCAACGGGATCTCGATCCTGGACAAGCCTTGATCCATGGACTTTTGATATTCTGTCCTGCCATCGACCAATACCTTTACGGTTTGGTTGTCTTTTAATCGCAAGATTTCCAGCAGTAAATTCTGGATCCTTTCTTTATCATTTTGCAGTTCAAAATCAGCCGTTTCAAGCCCCTTAACAACTGTACTGTATTCAGCAACGAGTTTTGTACCCGATGGTCCCAATAACCTAAAGGAATCAAACTCAATCCAGCCTCCTTTTAAACTGGTTAGGTTAATTTGATTGAAACCATTTTTCAGGATGCCTGGATTGATATCGATCCTGATTTTTTCAGTGCCAAGTTGTCCTGCTACAGGATTACTTTCGCCAGTACCATTCTTTAGATCGTAATTGAAAAGATGTCCATTAATACCCACCTGCAAAGTGGGTTTGGCCTTACCTTCAGAATTCACGAAATCCAATTCCAGTACATATTTATCATTTGGGTCTATGGAAGTCAATTGATAGTACAGGTTCAGAAAATGGGTCCGGATACCAGAAGTCCCCCCTGTGCCGCCCCACCCGTTCGCAGGACCCGGTAAAACATAAGGAAAATCTTGGTTGAGCACCTGCTGACCAACCACAAAATAGTTGTCTTCATAACCAAAATCATGCGCCAAAAAATCTTTAAATCCTTGCGGACTTAAGGCAAATTCTTGGCTCGAATGATCTGCTTTTCCTAATTCCCAAATCGTATTCTCTTGTCCAAAAATGCTCGAAGCGCTTGCCAGAAATAAAGCCACAGAAAAAAATACCTTTCGAAAATGCTGCATAATCATGATTTTGCTATTGGTTATCGTTTTGATCATTTCAAGTAAGAAAGAATAACCTTAGCTTCTCCCTCTCCTAGATTCTTAATTTTATACTGTTCTGCTGCAGCCGGTACAATGAAAGTTTCGGCATAATGGAATGTTTGCTGATTTCCTGCTCTGTCCTCCAATTCAATCTTACTGCCTTCGACAAGCATCAGGACATGCACTTTATCCGCTGTCTGCACTTCGATTTGATCCTTGATATCTAATCTTTGTATTGCATAATAATGTTCAGGATGGGTTGGATATTGGATGATTTTTGCCCCCTCACGTTCTTCTAATACATAGGATTTGGAGATATGTTCCCGTTCAACCAGCTCTCCTTTTCTTGAAAAATCCAGGTTCCTGAACCCATGTTCAATATTGATGGGTCTAGGCTTCCCCTCCTTGTCCCGCTGAAGCCAATCGTACATCTTAAAAGTATAGATATAGGGTGTTGCTGAAATCTCTAAAACCAAATTATTCCTTCCAGCACTGTGTACCGTCTGATTTGGAATTAGATACAGCTTATGTTTTTCGGAATTAAATTCCTGGACAAATTCGGCAACCTCCAGCTCCTTCTCTTCTACTACACTATCTTCTAAAGCCTTTTTAAATCTGTTTGGTTCAATGTCTTCTTGAAATCCCAAATACACCTTCGCATCTTCCTTGCAATCCATGATGTAATAGGTTTCATCCTGTGTAAACTGTTCGCCAAAATTTTCCTGTATATAATCCAATGCTGGATGGCATTGAACTGAAAGGTTTCCACCATCAAAAGTATCCAGAAAATCAAAACGGATCGGGAAATAATCACCAAACTGCGGATGACCTGAGCCTAAAATATTTTTAGACTCCTGAAACATCAGCGTATCAAAACTGACCTCCAACAAATGCCCCGAACTTTCTAGAACCAATCCATTTTCAGGTGCAATAATTTCAAATGACCAAGCGTAATTCACCTCATCTTGGGCCAATTCCTGAAAATGAGCTTTCATCCATTGTCCGCCCCATACCCCAGGGTCAAACCAGGGTCTAGGCCTGAAGACCGTTCTGCTCATTTCAGATAAGGAATTTCTTAAATCTTCGCCCTGGATCCAATTTATGGTATCCAACCATTGGCTGTCTGCAAGAAGATCGATCTTTGAAAGGATCGCCTTTTTATGGGCATTCAACACGATCCAATCCACAAAATACAAACGTTTGTAGGTTTTCTTCATATTGAACCTTGTCGTGGATCCAATATTAAAGGCAGAATTTCCCCTTACCCGGAAAAGCAGTTCATTTTTTGGAATATCAAAATAGGCTATGGAATTAAAAGTGCTAACAAAACTGGCTCCAATCCCCCAGACTATATTGAGTTCAAATTCTTGATCGGCTTCCAGATTCTTTAATCCCTCCATGTCAAAGAATTCAGCTAGGTTAAGGTCACAAACCTTTCCCCATACCGAGTCTTCATCACCCATATAAGGTGCTACCATTATATCGATCTCCGCCTCAGGTTTAAAGAAATCCTTTGTTTCAATCCAATTCACACGTACGGATCTTCTAGCAAATTCTTTTTCCAAAGCAGCCTTGATCCCAGCCCAATCTACCGCAACATAACCATCCACACAAACCGTTTTCTTGGAAATCATCCAGTCTGCTAAAGAGGAATATCCCGATGAAATCATTCCTTCGGCAATGGAAAAGGAGGGATAAATGCTATATCCATCCCTAAATTCCTTTGAAATTACGGATGGCATCACTGCTTGTCTGGTACCTCGAATGATTGAAGGGCTTTCCATGGTTGACAAATCTTCCAACATATCTATTTGCAATCTAAAAATTCTTTAATTTCAATTGGTCTACAGCACAATATTAAAACATTGTACCTACATATCAAAGAAAAATATAAACATGTTTATACATATAGGAAATTTTCACAAAACAAGAGCACAAAAAAAACCTGAAATTTTCAAATTAAATCTATTTTAGGAATTCAGTGATTATGGACTTCGAAGCTTCTTGTATGATCCCTACATCAACTGCATATGAAATGTAATCAATCCTTAAGTCCCTCCATTTTCTGGCGTCCGTAAGATTATCTGCAAAAATTCCGGTTTTTTTCGAGTTTTCTTTGCAGAGCGAGACGATATATTCTATTTTCTCTATAACGGTAGGATGATTAATCTGTCCTGGCACTCCTAAGGCTTGGGATAGATCATAAGGTCCCAGAAAGATAATGTTGACATGTTCCACCTGAATGATTTCCTCAATATTCCTGATAGCCTCTTCTCCTTCCAATTGCAAGATCAGGTAATTCTTATTGGCCTCTGAAAAATATTCAAACCTATCTTTGTTTGAGAACTCTGCAGCACGGACAAACCTACAAACACCGCGCATACCTATGGGGCCAAATTTAGCATACTCAACAGCCAATTTTGCCTGTTCGGCATTACTGATCTGAGGGACTTGTACCCCCATGGCACCAATATCCAATGCTTTTCCGATAGCCGATGCCGCATTTTCGGGAACTCGGATGATAGGAAAGGCGCCTGTGATCTGCGCTGCCCTCACGAGGTTCTGCGCATTTAAAATGCTATTAGGACCATGTTCCAAATCGATGATGATAAAGTCAAAGCCTGCATATCCCATGGCTTCAATCATGGAAGGATCTGAAGTTTTTGAAAATGGCCCGATAACCGTCTGACCAGCTTCCAGTTTCTCTAAAAATCTCATGTAGGTTTAAAATTAAACCTAAAAATAACTTATATTGCTGATAATGACCAAGAAATCCGCAATTGAAAATGAAACAATTTCAGGATATACAGCAATTTACCAAAACCAGGAAAATATGGCCCTGAAAAGAATTTATAAAGAAGCATTAAAATTAGGCGAAGGACCGGTTTGGGATTATAGGATCCAGAAACTCTTCTTTGTGGACATCATGGACAAAAAACTTTACATCTATGATTACCAAATACAGAGTTTTGAGGAGCATGTTTTCAACGAATATGTGAGTTGTTTGGCATTGACCCCTGACTTGGACATAATCTTAATCTCTCTTGAAAGCGGTCTGTATGAATTGGAATGGAAAACAGGGAGAAAGACTTTCATCACTCAGCCTGAGCATAGGTCAAATTACCGATATAATGATGGTGCAGTTAGCCCTTGGGGAACTTGGTTAATCGGCAGCATGAACAACCTCAATAATGGTGATAACGGTCCATTGCTACCTGACGCAACCTTATATGAACTGAAGCAGGACAATGCAAAGCCACTATTGGATGGAGTCATTATTTCAAATGGGATTGTCTTTGAGGACACTTTTATCTATTTCATCGATTCTGAATTAAACTCGGTCAGACGATTCAATTACAACGATGGAAAATTGGAGGATGAAACCCTGGTCTTTCAATATGATGGAACAGGTTCATTGGATGGGATGTGCCTCTCCAGGAGCCAAAAACTCTATATAGCAAATTGGGGCGCAAACCGGATCATCATATTTGATCTTGCAAGGTTAGAGGTCATCGATTATATCCCGCTGCCTTCCAAAAATCCAACTTCCTGTACTTTTGGAGGGCCAAATATGGATGAATTATTTATCAGCAGTTCTGCGCATGAGGATGACCAGCCAGATGCTGCTGGCTTATATTGCTTAAAAATTGATGACGAGGCTGCCGTGGAATTCATATTGAACCACTAAGTAAGCCTCAATAATCGTTATGATAGGTGTTGTCATCTTCGTCATAGAAATCAGTCAATTGTTCGATTAAGAAGAACATGATTTCTTTATCAGACTTGAACCTTTTGATCATTTTTTCCCAAGAACTAGGATTGAATTCGATTCTGTTTTTTTGAGAATCTTCATATACCCATTGCCTGTGAAAATCTTTGCCTAAGCTGGCTGAAAAATCATTTCGATCATATTCAAGAACGCCTTGCAGGTTGCGTTTAATGCTAGCAGTACCAAACTTCCCCGATTCTTCATGATATTCATGTCCAAAAATATCCGTTCCTCTCTCGGAAGAATAACCACGATTGTCTTCAACCTTCTCTTTGCCAAACATGTCAATGACATGAGATAATCTATAATTTTTATCACGTGAATATTTACGAACCAGATTTCGCAGAAAATTGGTTTTCCCTTCATTATCTCTCATGATCCCTGGAAAATGCTTGGCTAGGTACTTTTCATCAAAGGTGATTCTATTGCTTGAATTGTCATAAAATTCCAATCCATTGAAGATATTCTTTTCAAGGGTGGCCTTATACATTCCATCAAGGGAATTGAACTCCAAGTGACCAAAAAAATTATTGCTGATTTTACCTCTTTGTGCCGATGCGGCCAGACAGTTGAAAATAATAAGGAGAAGGATCGTTAGCTTTTTCATGATTCTATTTTTCAGTTGGAATCTAATTTTGTTAAAAAGATTAAACTGTTACGAAAATAAATATTACCACAACTGTAACAAAGGTTTTTTTTGGCTTTTTTATTATTTCAAAATAAAAAATTCGCATTAGTTAACCTTAAGTAAACACCAAGTTATTGGTTTGATTATCAATTGTTTAAAACCAATTATAATATTAAGATTACATTAAAAAAAGGTTAATAGGTTCTATAATAGAATTATTTATTGCAATTCGATTAGCAGATTTGAAAAAATTATTTTAGTGTTTAAACATTGTTCGCTATTTTAGGATAAGCGATAATTAATTTCCAAACCATATATTAATTATTATGATTACCCTTGATGCCCAATTATTTGAAATCTCACATGGTCTTAATATGGGGAATTTCAGCATTCCTGACTTAGGCGATATCTTACCGGCAAGCCTCATGATCCATGATTTGAACGGAAATTCACCTAATGGCTGCAGTTATATGAACCATTGGGGGACCAGTTATTTAGGGGTATATCCTGAAGAGATCCCTGCCATGGGGATGGATTATTACGACCATTTCTTTGTTAAAGAGGAAATATTCAGCTTTTTTGTTGGTTTACAGCAGTATATCATCAATGGGGAGGCTGATAAAACCTACAATTTTTTCCAAAGGGTAAAAAGGTATGCCGATCAACAGTATCAATGGTGTTTTACCAGTTGTAAACTTGCTAAAATTCAAACCGAGACTAAGTTGATCTTGATATCTGCTCCTATTGATGGATTAGACCATATCATCCAACGGGTCAATAAGACTTTGGATCAAAACGAATATGTGCATGCCCATTATAAAAAATATGCGCAACTGACCAAAAGGGAAAAAGAGATTATTCGAATGCTGGCAAATGGCTTCTCAACATCAGAAATATCAGACCAACTTTTTCTATCCTCCCATACCGTATCCACACACCGAAAAAACATTTGCAAGAAACTGGAAAATAAATCCTTTGCTGAATTATTGAAGTTTGCCGTAAATTTTGATTTGACTTAGTCTATTGCCAAATATTGGCGATTAGCAATAGGATCATATTCATTATAAACAAAAAATAAAAAACCTGAGCCGGGGAAGCTCAGGTTTTTTTTAACTAACCAATTATTAACCTAAATTATGAAATTATTTACTCTTTTACTCTTTTACTCTTTTACTCTGTTTGCTATTATTAACGCAAAGCAAATGCCTAAATGTATATTAAGACCCATGGATTAACATTTTTTAACAAGATTGGCAGGAAAAAGCATAAAAAATGGCCTCTAAATAATTAGAAGCCATTTATATTTATTTTGGTTAATATGGGTTGGTCAAATCAGTAAGCAAAGATACTTTCCCTACTTGGCATTACCATACGGTTTTCCGTAAAGCAATCATTAATTTTATATTAATCCCTTATCCTTGCAATACAATACCAGTTGTTCATTCTTGGTAAAGCCTAATACCTCTTTCATCAGGTTCAATCTTTTCTCGATACTACTCAATCCCGAAGGTTTGATATTCTTTTCCTGCAAGATTTGAGGGATGTTCTTTTGAAGGACTCCTTGGGATAGGGATGAGATAATCTGGATATCCATATTGGTAAATTCATGTGAATTCTTTGACCTTAGGGCCAAGCGGATATCGGGTGATTGATAAATTTTGTTGCTGGCAACCGCTTTCAGCGCTTCTCTAAAATGTTGCCCATCATGCCTTGCCTTCCTGACATAGGCATCGATCTGATAATTTCTAAAGAGATCCTCAATCAAGCTGATCCGATCAATGGAAGAAAATACAATCACCTTCAGATCTGGTTGTACTTCTTTTGCGGCTTTTATCAAGTCCTTACCATGGGAAATCTTTTGCGGGACGATATCATCTTCGAAAACCAAGTCGGTAATCAGGAGGTCATACGGCTCTCCCTCGCGAACTGCTTTTTTGATCCAACTGAGGGCATCATCGCAGTAATAGACATATTTGGTATCCGTGACTCCCATTTCCTGTACCGTCTTATGGACAGAAAGGTTGGCCACCTCATGATCTTCAGCAATCAATACTTTTTTAAACATAACATCCTATTTTTGAATAGGGATGGAAATGTGAATTCCTAAACCTCTATTATTATTTTTCTCAAAAGTAAGGGTCCCTTTCAATAGATTTATACGGTTTTCCGTATTCTTAAATCCATTGCCATATTTTAAGGAATCCGAAAGTCCAATGCCATCATCTTTATAATGAACATGAAGGTTATTTCCATCGTAATCAAATCGAACGATGACTTCCTGCGCTTTACTATGCTTCTGCATATTGACTAGCAGCTCCTGCAAGACCTGCTCTAGGTTATCCTTTTGAAGGGCATTGAATTTTTCCCAAATAGCTTCCTCGTTCCCTGCAATCAGGATGGTACGGTCCTCATTTGAAAATGACTTCAGTAATTCGGAGATGGTCAGATGGAACTGAATATCATCCATCCCGAGGTCTTCAACTTCGTAGGATATATCCCTAGACTTATCATATAGGATTTCCAACCGGTCCAATAGCTCCTCTCGGTTGATATCATCTCGATTCTCTAATTCAGCCATTACCCTGTAAATCCCATTCGCAACGACATCATGGACTTTTCTGGAAGTTTTCAGTTGACTTTCCTTCACCCTATTTTCAGCTTCCAATTCCATTCGCTGTTTCCTTCTTTTATGCCAATTCAAGAAATAGAATGAAGTCAGTGCAGCCACAATCAACAGACCGACGATGAATACCCGCATCAGGTTCAATCTATATTGCTTTTCAGCAACTTCATTGCTAAGCTTCAGGTTGTTGGTTTTACTCTTTTCTACCTCGTAGCGGATTAATGCAAATTGATTTTTTGCAGTCATCCGTGCAATTTCGACGCTGTCCTGTATCTTATGGTACCTTTCTAGTATAGGTTGGTTTCTTTCTAGAACAGAAAGTTCCAACATGCGCTGCAGGGCATCCATTTGGGCATCTGGATTTTTGATAGCCTTAGCCGCCTCATATTGCTGATTGGAATAATACAGCGCTGAATCCTTGTTCCTCTCCTTATAATAGTTCGCCATATGGGAATAACTCGAATTGAGCCCCCAAGGGTCTTTCTTCTTCTGACGGATCAGCATGGCCTTCCTCAATACGGGCAAAAACCTGTAATTCGTATCGACATGGCTTTTGGCCCTGGCATAATTCGTTAAGAATCGTGCATAATCAATGGAATTTGAATCTGTATTGGATAGTAGTTTTTTTAAGATTTCAATGGCTTTTTGATATTCTCTATTCGCTATATAAGTGGAAGCCAAGTTATTTTCGTAAACCTTTTTATTGGCAGGGTTTTCGGCATATCGTATGGCTAATTGATTGGCTTCAATTGATTTTTCAGTATCCTTTAGGGAAGTATAGACATTACTTAAATTGTTGTAGACCATTCCCAACAAGCCGTATTGAGCGGTATCGTTCAGGTTCAGATATTCAATGGCCTTGGTGGAGGTTTCCTGGGAACCATAATAATCACCAAAATCAGATTGGGTCACGGCCATATTGATCAAGCTTTCGGCCACACCGACACTATCATCCCTTTCCAAGAACAGAGATTTTGCTTTCTCAAAATAGACAAATGCACTATCAAACTCATTTTTGTCCAAGAAATCGTATGCCTGTTCGTAATACGGATTCTTTTCTGATTCTTGAGTAGATGTAATTTGGTTTTTACAGGATACTAAAAGCAGTAGCCCGGTCAAGAGTAATAATGGTTTCACAGGTAAAAATAATAATGGTCAAAAATAGCCAATAAAACAATTACTTTTCAGCACATAACACTAATAATCACAAGAATGAAAGATTATTTTGTTAAGCGAAACAACTGTTTGAACAGACATTGCTGTAACAATTCGGCTATCTTTACAATAACAAATTGTTACACAACCATTTATCTATGCAAATTTTACAATATCAAAAAAATACGATCTTATAATAGGCTCCCTTATTAAGTCCAGAATTTAAGCAAATATTTAACCAAACGACCATTAATAAGCTAAAATAAAACCTAACTTCACTTTAATTGAGGTAAAATTAATATTCGACGATTTAGGCTGATAAGTATTTTCTCCTACAAACAGTAGATATAACACTACGAAAAATGAATTTCCTATAACATTAGCCCCTTCTAATTATGGATTTCAACCAGCCTTTGTTAACTTAAATCATCAAAAGAAACTAACACAGTAAAGTAATATATTATGGGATTTTTAAATAGGTTATTTGGAAAACCTACACCTAAACAGGAAAATGAAAAATCAGAACAACCAACCAGCAAAGAAAGCCCTATAATTGAGCCAATAAAAACGGAGAAAGAATTATTTGAGAGTTATGCAGCTTATGGATTTGAAAAGCAAGTGGACTTTTCGGAATTAATTGAAGACAAGAGCTGGGATGCGGATTTGACACGTGGGTCAATCACTTTTGGTGATGGACTTGAGTTTCCATTGCAGATTATTGGGAGCTTTTCTTATTCTGTGAACACTTGGCTTTGGTCATGGGCAAATAGTCAATCAAACTTACCTGAAAACCTCCTAATTGATGCGAAAGCATTGAAGGAGTTTGGTGTGAAAAATAAAATAGATCAATTGAGGACTCCTGAATTTTCGATCAAACAGGAAGACTTACATCGATTGGGCCTAATCGCAGTCGGAATGTTTGATGCCGACGCCTATTACCTAGCAGATTATGGCAGTGGGGTCATGCTCATGACCGTAAAATCAGAGTTAATCCAACAGAACAGAAAAGATAATCATTACAGAATATTCACAACCTTCCCGCAGGTAATCTCAAACTTTGAAGTCGATCATAGGAATACGTTGATCCATTACCTGAAGAGCAAAGGCTATGATGTCGAAGAGAGCGATACTCAAGTCATAGGCACGAAAGCTAATGAAAAATGTACTGCAAGCTTAGATTCCCTAAATCGCGTAGTAAATTTAGGAGGATAAAAAAAGAGGACTGTTAATGTCCTCTGATTTCTTTGATAAGCTGTCCCTTATTCATGCTGTGACGATTTTTTATACCGATTTCTTTTGCTTCTGCCAATAAATCAGATTTTGATCTTTCTTCCAGCTTTTTAGAATTATGATCGATGGTACCAGCAGCCTGTGCATTTGAGATTCGGGCAGCTTTTTCTTTACTCATCCCCTTATCTACCAATGCATCATAGGTTTTTGGTTTTTTTATCTGGGGTGTTTTTTCTCTGGGCATATCATTGAAAATTTGTTTATACCCTTTGAACATTTCATGGATTTTTTTGTTGGAATTTTTTATTTATAGTTCAAGCTTTTCCTGTTTTCGAGAAAAAATTGTCGTCCCTATACTTGCCAATACCACACATAAGACAGACACCCATTGATTGATACTGAGGTATTCATGTAAAAATATCAGTCCAGAGAGTGCACCGAATGCAGGCTGCAGACTGGTCAAGATGCTGAATGTTTTGGCTGGCAGTCTTCCCAAGGCCATCATGTCTAATGAAAACGGCAATGCAGAAGATAAGATGGCCACGAGAAGCCCTTTGGAAAATTGCCCAGTATTGATGTTCAATATCGCGCCATCCATTAAGGCAAATGGAACTATAAAGACCGTTGCGATCATCATCCCGGTAGTAACTGCCTGTTTACCCTCCATAACTTTGGAAAGCTTGGCCCCCATCAGGATATAAACGGCCCAGAAGACCCCTGCAAGTAAGGCTAATCCCAATCCTATCGGATCGATGCCATTGCTCTTCCAAGGAACGATCAGTAAAATTCCTGTCAACGCCAATACTGCCCAGATGACATCTGTCCATTTCTTTGATAGGACAAAGGCCAAGAACAGAGGTCCTACGAATTCAATGGTAACACCTAAGCCCAATGGGATTCTTTGGATGGCCATATAAAAAATGAGGTTCATGACGGCAATGCCGATTCCGTAAAGACCACAGTACATCCATTGTTGCTTGTTGAAGGTACGTAGCTTCGGCCTATTGATCGCATAGAGCAGAATGGCAGATAAGCCAATCCTCAAGGTTGTTGTCGCAATGGGACCAATGGCCGGAAACAACTGCTTCGCGAATGATGCTCCCCCTTGCACACAGATCATGGATAAGATGGCAGCAGCAACAGCAATATTGGTGTTTCGGATTTTGGCAAACATGGTCAATCGCTCTTTTTAAAATTGAATCCAAAAATAGCCTTTCATTTTTATTAAACCGGCGAAATGTGAATAATTAATTCCCCAAACGACTTCCTATATTTAATTTTCTTAACCAATATGTTAAATATAGTTATTACTGTCATTCTAAGCCTTTAGATTTAGTAAATTAGACTAGATGAATTATTTTCACCTAAAGAAAATGAAAGCTTAATATTAGAGCTATGGCATTAAAACCGATTATTATTTCCTTCCTTTTGTTCCTTTATAGTTTGGTGGCATTTTCCCAAGCTCAAAAGAGGTATACCGGCACAGTTTACTCCAATGACAGCAGTCTGTTGATCAAAAATGTGGATGTCATTAACCAAAGAACAAAACAAACGCTGCGATCAGATTTTGATGGTTCCTTTGGCATCGATGCCCGCCCGTCTGATAGCATAACCTTTGTCCATCCGCATTGGAATAGCCTCAGTATCTTGGCTGAAGATCTAAAGCAGCATGTTTTCCTACAGAAAAAATCCATCGTGCTAGAAGAGATCGTCGTCATGGGGAATACCAAAGCTGCAAAGCTGAAGGAACTGGAAAGCATGAAAAAAGATATCAACGTTAAAGGGGGACTATATTACTCCGGTGAACCACCATGGTACCTGCTTCTACCCTTTGGCATGCCAACCGTTACTTACTTCTACGAAAAATTCAGTAAATCTGGTAGAAACGCGAGAAGGTTCAATGCTTTTATGCAACAAGAAATCAAAAATATGGAAGTGGACCAAATCTTCAACAAAGCAAGCATCAGCGATATTATCCCCATGGACGATGAAGAACTGGAACAGTTTATGGTGGAATATAGACCTGATTTCGAAACTGCCCAATATTGGACCAACTATGACCTGCATGTGTATATCAAGAAATACTACAAAGAATTTAAAGAGAAAAACCCTGCTGAAAGATTGATCCTAAAGTAGTTTTAGGGATATCTTGAGGTTTCTTCTCGGTAAAGAAGCAACCTGTAAATTGTATTATAATCACAAATAATTTCTTTTAGTTAACTCATTTAGCTAACTTGCCAACGCTTTAGGGGTGTCTGCATTAATTGCAGGCTGAGATTTTACCCTTATAACCTGATCTAGATCATACTAGCGTAGGGAAAAGTAAAATGTCATTCATGGGTGCGTCCTGTACCTAAAGTAGACATTCCTAAAGCATTAATGCTTAAATAACTATTCAGGAATGTTACTTATTATCAATAATCAGACAAAACAGTACAAGAGATCTCCATTTACCTTGGAGGAATTAATGGATTTGGAGCTTAAAGGCAAAACCAAAGGTGTTGCTGTTGCCCTAAATAACCAAGTCATCCCTAGAGACAAATGGTCGGATACCTTATTGACTGATACTGATTCTATCCTAATCATAACCGCAACTCAAGGCGGATAACCCTTAAATATTTGAAGACATGACAGAACAAAAGATTACAACCAATGCTTTTCCAAATTCCAAAAAGGTTTATATTCCAGGTAACCTATACCCTATCCAAGTTGCAATGCGTGAAATATCCCTGAGCCCAACCAAGTTGAGCAAGGGTGGTCTTGAAATCAACCCTCCAATTACGATTTACGATACTTCTGGTCCATATACAGATGTGAATTCTGAAATCGATATCCGTAAAGGCTTGGATAGGATCAGGGAACAATGGATTTTAGACCGCAATGACGTTGAGATTTTGGAGGGCATCAGTTCCGAGTACGGACAAAAAAGACTCCATGATCCCAACTTGGATGAACTGCGTTTTTCTTACAATCATAAACCAAAAAGAGCAGCAGATGGACAAAATGTAACCCAGCTGCACTATGCTAAGAAAGGGATCATCACTGCGGAAATGGAATATGTCGCCATTCGTGAGAACCAAAGAATTGAACAATTACAGGCCGCTACGAAAGGAATGGCTGAACAACATAAAGGTGAAAGCTTTGGTGCCAATACGCCAAAACGGATCAGCCCTGAATTTGTGCGGGATGAAATCGCAGCCGGAAGGGCAATCATTCCAAATAATATTAACCATCCGGAAAGTGAACCTATGATCATTGGCCGCAATTTCTTGGTGAAGATCAACGCCAATATCGGAAACAGCGCTGTAAGTTCCAGTATCGAAGAGGAAGTGGAGAAAGCAGTCTGGGCATGCCGATGGGGCGCCGACACGATCATGGACCTCTCTACTGGAAAGAACATCCATGAAACTCGCGAGTGGATTATCCGAAATTCTCCAGTACCAATAGGTACAGTTCCTATCTATCAAGCTTTAGAAAAAGTTAAAGGTGTGCCGGAAGATCTGACCTGGGAGATTTTCAAGGATACTCTCATTGAGCAAGCAGAACAGGGTGTTTCCTACTTTACGATACATGCGGGTGTCCTGTTGAGATATATCCATTTAACGGCGAAAAGGGTAACAGGAATTGTTTCTAGAGGTGGTTCAATTATGGCTAAGTGGTGCCTATACCATCATAAAGAGAATTTCCTGTATACGCATTTTGAGGAGATATGCGAAATCATGAAAAAGTATGATGTAGCCTTCTCTTTAGGTGATGGATTAAGACCAGGCTCTATTGCCGATGCCAACGATGAGGCTCAATTTGCAGAATTGGAAACCTTAGGAGAACTGACTAAAATAGCTTGGAAGCATGATGTTCAGGTGATGATAGAAGGCCCAGGACATGTCCCTATGCACATGATCAAAGAGAATATGGAAAAGCAATTGGAAGAATGTGATGAGGCTCCATTTTATACCTTAGGTCCATTGACAACGGATATTGCTCCCGGCTATGACCATATCACCTCAGCTATTGGCGCTGCAATGATCGGTTGGTACGGATGTGCTATGCTGTGCTACGTAACACCAAAAGAACACTTAGGCCTTCCCAATAAAAAAGACGTTAAGGACGGAGTAATCACCTATAAACTTGCTGCCCATGCTGCAGATTTGGCCAAAGGACACCCTGGCGCCCAATACAGAGACAATGCATTGAGCAAAGCGAGATTCGAATTCAGATGGGAGGACCAATTTAACCTTTCACTCGATCCTGATACCGCAAGAGAGTTTCATGACGAAACTTTACCTGCAGATGCAGCAAAGGTGGCTCATTTCTGTTCGATGTGCGGCCCTAAATTCTGTTCCATGAAAATAACGCAAGAGATCAGGGAGGCAACCGAAGAAGGGATGTTGGAAAAATCGAAGGAATTTATTGAAAGTGGAAAAGAAATATACCTATGATCATAGTCGTTTCTCCAAACAGCAATTATCCTAACGAACCATTGCATGTCAACAACATGTTAGATAATGGATTGGAGCTATTTCATTTCAGGAAATATGCCTCATCGGATGAGCTGGCTTTGGAGTATTTGGACAATATTGATGTTTGTCAAAGAAAGAAAATCGTACTTCACTCCCACCATCACCTAGCGACTGAGTTTATGGACATTGAGCGTCTGCATTTCAATAGTTATGATCGGATAAGAGGGAAGCAATTGGAGTATAATGGAAATTACATCTTATCGACCTCCACGCATTCTATTCAGGAATTCAATGAATTGAACAAGACTTGGTCTTACGCCTTTCTTAGCCCTATTTTTCAGAGTATCTCAAAGCCTGGACACGGTATTTCGAACAATGTTTTTGAAGATATTGAACTAAAGGACAATGCAGATGTCGATTTGATTGGACTAGGAGGAATTGAATATCAAAACATGGAAAGAGTATTAGGCAAAGGTTCGGACGGAATTGCTTTGTTAGGGTCCATTTGGAATCAGATTGATCCAACTAATTATTTGATCTCCTGCAATGAAAAACTAGCATTATGGAAGGCAGACCAACTATGAAAACTAACTTAAGTCGAATCCAATACATATCTGATGGAAGAACTTTTTCGGACCAGGAAAGAAATATCAGGAAGGCTCTGGATTCAGGAATCAAGTGGCTACAACTCAGGTGGAAATTTGGAAGAGAAAAGGAACTTCATCAGCTTGCAGAATTGAGCCGAAAGCTCTGTGAACTCTATCAGGCAACCTTTATCATCAACGACCATTTATATTTAGCCAAAGACCTGGATGCAGATGGAATCCATTTAGGGTTGCAGGATGAATCTATTTTAAGTGCTAGAGCTGTCTTAGGCAATGAAAAAATTATTGGAGGGACAGCAAACAGCTTCCAGGATGTACTTCAAAGAATCCAGGAAGAATGCGATTACATTGGTCTTGGACCATTACGGTTCACCTCAACCAAACAGAAACTGAGTCCAGTTCTAGGATTTTCAGGATACCAGGAAATCATTCAAAGACTAAAAAATGAAAAGGTACAATACCCTCCAATTTATGCCATTGGAGGGATAAAAGAACAGGACTTAACCGAATTGTTGCAAGCAGGGATTTATGGTGTGGCTGTATCAAGCCTGATTCAAAATGACCCTTCTGCAACTTCAAGAATGAATCAATTTTACATAGAAGATTATGTTGAAAATAGCCGATAAAACATTTCAATCCAGACTTTTCTTAGGTTCTGGAAAATTTGGAAACCTTTCCCAAATGGAGGAAGCTATTTTAGTTTCTCAAACCGAATTGGTCACCTTAGCGTTAAAAAGAGTGGATCACCAATCTGCCGAGGATACCTTGCTGAATTCCTTGTCATTACCCAATGTGGCCTTGCTTCCCAATACTTCGGGAGCTAGGAATGCAAAAGAAGCAATTTTTGCTGCCCAACTTGCAAGAGAAGCTTTTGAAACCAATTGGATCAAACTTGAAATCCATCCTGACCCTCGATATTTGATGCCTGACCCCATCGAAACTTTAATAGCTACCGAGGCGTTAGCCAAGCAGGGTTTTATCATCATGCCCTATATTCATGCTGACCCTGTTTTATGTAAAAAACTGGAGGATGCCGGTACGGCAGTTGTTATGCCATTAGGTTCTCCAATAGGAAGCAACAAGGGATTAAAGACCATAGACTTTTTGGAGATCATCATTGAACAGAGTCAGGTACCGGTAGTAGTCGATGCGGGCATTGGAACCCCCTCTGATGCTGCCCAAGCCATGGAAATTGGAGCAGATGCCGTATTGGTGAACACTGCAATTGCCACGGCCTCGGACCCTATTAAAATGGCCGAAGCTTTCAAGCTGGCCGTGATTTCAGGAAGGATGGCTTATGAATCTGGATTAGCAAGCAAGAGCTTCAATGCCAATCCATCTTCTCCACTAACTAGTTTTTTAATGGATCAATAACAGGATGGACATCAAAGAAACCTTAAACCAATACGACTGGAAAGAAATCCAAAACAAAATACAGAATTGCAAACCCTCCGATGTTGAATCATCCCTGATTCGGCCTAAGAAGTCTATCATGGACTTTCTGAACCTAATCTCACCTGCTGCAGAACTTTATTTGGAACCAATGGCACAACTAAGCAGCCAGTTGACCCAACAGCGTTTTGGCAAGACCATACAACTGTATGCCCCTTTGTACCTGAGCAATGAATGCCAGAACATCTGTACCTACTGTGGCTTCAGTATGGACAACAAAATAAAACGAAGGACCTTGAGCAATGCTGAAATCATCTTGGAAGCCATGGCTTTAAAAGAGATGGGGATCAATCATGTCCTATTGGTTTCGGGAGAAGCCAATAAGACCGTAGAAATCCAATATTTCCTGAACGCCATCAGTCTCTTGAAACCCTTTTTTTCAAATATCTCCATTGAGGTACAGCCACTCTCCCAGGAAGAGTATGCCATGCTCCATCAGGCAGGAGTACATTCAGTGTTGGTCTATCAAGAAACCTATCACGAGGAAGTCTATAAAATATACCACCCGAAAGGCAAAAAGTCCAATTTCAAATTCCGATTAGAAACACCAGATCGCATAGGCTCTGCCGGAATCCATAAAATAGGTCTAGGCGTTCTATTAGGCCTAGAGGATTGGCGGATTGACAGCTTCTTCAATGCGGTTCATCTGAATTACCTACAACAGCGATATTGGAAAACCAAATATTCCGTTTCATTTCCACGATTGCGACCCGCGGAGGGCATAATTGAACCCAACTTCATTATGGAGGACCGTCACTTGTTGCAATTGATCTGCGCTTATAGGATCTGGAATCCGGATCTGGAGATTTCAATCTCTACGCGAGAAAGTGAAAACTTCAGGAACCATATCATCGCATTGGGAGCAACAACCATGAGTGCTGCCTCAAAAACCAATCCTGGTGGATATGTCGTGGACCCGCAATCCCTGGAGCAGTTTGAAATTTCCGATGAACGAAGTATGGAAGAAATAAAGACCAGAATAAAGGCCAAGGGCTATGACCCTATCATGAAAGATTGGGACTCCTGTTTTTCTGAACAATTCAGCAACTCAAACAGCAACCATGGATAAAGAATTCAGTCGCTATAGCCGACAGATCTTCATAGAAGAAGTATCCATTGAAGGCCAGCGCAAGATTGGAAACTCAAGGGTTCTGGTGATCGGTGCAGGCGGATTAGGATCCCCTGTCATTCAATACCTTGCAGCAGCAGGCGTTGGGAAATTGGCTGCAATCGACTTTGATATACTTGAAATCCATAACTTAAACCGACAGGTGATACACCAAGAAAGCTTTATTGGAAGGCCAAAGGTCGAAAGTGCACATTCTTTTGTACGCCAATTCAATTCAGGAATTTCTTTCCAGCCCATCGACCAGAAACTAAATAAGGAAAACATTGCGGCTGTATTTTCGGGATACGACATCATCGTAGATGGTTCAGATAATTTTGAAACGAGATACTTGATTAATGACCACTGTATCAAAATGGGAAAAACACTCGTTTATGGAAGCATATTTTCCTTTGAGGGTCAAGTGGCTGTATTCAATTATGAGGGCAGCAAGAACCTAAGGGATATATTTCCAAGTCCCCCTAATCCAGAGGATGTACAGAACTGTGACCAATTTGGGGTTCTGGGAGCTTTGGCGGGAATCACTGGAACCATGATGGCCATGTTGACCCTGAAAGTTATTCTGGGACTTAATGTCCCTGTAAACCAGTTGACCATCATCGATGGCAAAAACTGGAACTTCAACCAGTTAAGATATTAAAGAGAGTAATTAGTGTGACAATTACTAAAGGATAAGATGGCAGGTAAAAATCCTGCCTAACCTTATCCCTTTTTATTAAAAGGCAATATTAAGGTCAAAGAACCGAACAAAAAGCCAATACCTCCATGCTTAATCTTCCCTTGAACCATCCTCAGCCATGCGGACCACCTTTGGATGGAAGGATGCAACCACATCCAGCAATTCCTTTTGGGCATCCATGACCTCATGGATATTCTTATAGGCCATTGGTGCTTCGTCCAAATCCGCTCCGATCAAGGTTATCCCTAGATCTTCCAACCGCTGATTAAGCTCTTTTCGTGACAAGGTCTTTATCGCTTGGGTACGGCTCATCAATCGTCCTGCACCATGCGAAGCCGAATTGATCGCTCCCTCAGCCCCTTTTCCACGCACCAGAAATCCTGGTGCAGCCATCGATCCCGGAATGATTCCCATCACCCCTTTTGCCGCTGGAGTTGCGCCCTTACGGTGCACGATCAGCTCCTCTCCTTTCCACATCTCTTTCCAAGCAAAGTTATGGTGATTTTCCACCTTCGTTAATCGCTCAGCACCCAATTCAGAGAGCACCTTTTCATGGATCACTTCATGGCAGGCTGAGGCATAGTCCCCCGCTAGGTTCATGGCTAACCAATATTCTTGACCTTCAGCAGAATCTAAGTCGAAATAAGCCAAATGCTTGGCCTCATGCGGCAATTGACAGAACTGCATAGCCTTTTTGGTATAGTGATTGGCGATCATTGCTCCCAATCCACGAGAGCCAGAATGCGTCAATAGAGCCAAGTACTGTCCTTGAGGAACCCCTAATTCTTTATCCTCTTCATTAAATTCCATGATGCCAAACTCCACAAAGTGGTTGCCACCACCTGAAGATCCTAACTGTGTCCAAGCCTTATCTTTTAATTGCTTCACAAAAGGATTGGCATCAAACTGATCGTTCTCCAACACCTCGTGGTCAAGACGTTCATCTTTCAAGAAACCGTTCCCTGCACCAAAGCGCGTGGTTTTCATCAAGATCTTTTTCAGCTCGTCCCGATGGGTATCCACATAACTGGCCGGAAGGTCAAATATGGAGAGCGCCATACGGCAACCGATATCGACCCCAACAGCATAAGGAATGATTGCATTTTTCGTTCCCAATACCCCACCAATAGGCAATCCATAGCCTTGGTGTGCATCAGGCATCAAGGCACCGGCAACCGTTACCGGCAGTTTCATCGCCGTTTTCATTTGGCTCTTTGCCCCATCCTCAATTTGCTCAGCGCCATACACCTCGTATGGCAACTCTTCAGTCTTCAAGGGGATATTGTATTTTTCCAATTCCTCTATATTCAACAAGGCAAATGAGAGCGGTGAAAACAAGGGATCTTCAGCAAAACCTTTTGGATCATCCAAAACAGCTTTAAATTTCGTCAACATTTCCTCTTTGCTAAAACCCAATCGCTTCTTATTGATCTTCAAAGCAACCCCAATAGCCAAATTCTCCTTATATCCTAAAGCAATCAAATCATTGCCATTAATTCTCTTATTTTCCATCTTTCATTAATTTAACAAATAATGACCATTTAATAAATCTGCAGGGCCTTATTACCCTGCAGGACTTCCTATTTATTTAAGAACAATTGTTTCAATTGATCCACGATCTGTCCGTTTCCAGAAACAGAAATCGTATTGATCTTGTCCGCAATCTTCTCCACGTATTCCATTTCCTTTAACCGGAACAACATCGCATTCTCTTCCAAAAGCTTCGCGGTATTCAGCAAGCTCCTTGTCGAGGCCGTTTCTTCCCTTCTGGTAATGATATTCGCCTGAGCTTTCTTCTCAGCGACCAACACTTGGTTCATGATATCCTTGATTTCTCCCGGAAGGATAATATCCTTGATACCCATGGAAATCAATTCAATTCCCAATCGCTGAACCGACCTCTTCGCTTCTTCCAAGATCACCTTTGCGATCGCATCCTTATTTTCCAATAATCCATCGAATGTTTGGTCAGATACATACGTTCTTACGATCATTTGCATCAAAACATATAAATGATTATCAAAGGATTGGTTTTCCAACAAGGCCATCTTGATATCTTTTACTTGATATTGGAAACCAATATTCAATCGTATCTGCACTTTGTCCTTAGTCAAGATTTCCTGACCTGGAATCTCCATATACATAGCTCTTTTGTCCACGATGGCCACCTGAATGGCATCAGCGTTTTTCCAAAAGAAGTATTCCCCAGCCAACAATTCTCTTTCAAATTTTCCATTTACAAAAAGCAATGCTCCTTGAAATTCTTCAATCTGATATCTGCTCACATAAGGTTTGAACAAGTCTTTCCTTAAGTAAGCCTTGTTGATGGATGAAGGTACCTCCAAGGTATCCATATTTTCAATTTGGAATTCCAAATCATCCAATCCTTTCCAGAAGACATGTCTTCCCGCATTCAACAAGCCTACAAGGTTCTTGTTCTTGAACATCAAAGCGATTTCATTGTCCAAGACCTCAACAAATTCAACCAATTCTACAAATCCAGGTACAGTCAACAAAACATCTAGATGATAAGCAACCTGAAATGGTTTCGCCATATCATGGCGCTCAAGGGATTCCCCAAAGCCTAACCAGTATTTTCCTTCAGTCACAACCCTTTTTACAGCATTGTTTTTGATGATCAATCCTACTTCGTTTCTGTTAATTAATACCTTTTTCATTGTTTTTCTATTTAATTATTTCACTCATTCATTTAATCCTAAAAAGCTATTGCCAATCGTTCATCGGTCCGGAACGGAACTCTAGGGTAGTCCTAGACCATCCAGCGACCTTGCCCTTTCTACACTGGAAGAACAGGTCTTCCGGTAGTTCAGGAACAATTCGCCTTTGGTCTAGGTCTAGCAAAAAGTTGCAAAGATCCTTTCCAACTGTTATTGGCATGAACATGCCTTTAACCGAACCATTGGCAATAAGCTTTTAATCTTTTTAGAGAAGACCTAAACTCGTCCATCGTGTTTTACCACGGAAATGCATCGTGTGAGGATGTTTATGGTCCTATTTCAACCATGGGTTTGTTATTCTAGCCATTTGAATTATCCTGGAAACCAGGAGCAGGATTCGAACCTGCACTGCAAACAATTAATCTATAGACCCATCTCATAATCAGTATACTTCATCCTACTGGAAAAGCACTAGCCTGCCATACAGAAACAGGACACCAGGATTACGATTTGATCTCTACAGATTATATATCCTGTTGGACATATATCGTATAAAAAGCTTATCGCTTGTTTAATCAAAGAACATTTGTCATACCCGACATTACAAAGATGCATACAGCACTACGCAACACTTATGCGTAGTAAAATTTTATTCAAATTATTTTAATAATATACATTTATTATACTGTATATCAAGTAATTAATTTAACAACTTTTTTATAACATATTTACAAAAAGACATTACTACGCAAATACTTTGCGTAGTAATGTTAAATTATCTATCTTTATTTTATCCAAAAAGGAAAGGAAATCCATGTCTACAAACAAACTTGCTCTTATTCGATACAAAATCATCGACCAATGCCTTCAACAAACCCATAGGAAATGGACCTTGGAGGACTTGATAGAAAAGGTCTCGGATGCACTTTACGAGTTGGAAGGGATCAATAGTGGTGTCAGTAAAAGGACAATTCAAGGCGATATACAGTTGATGCGAAGCAATAAACTTGGATATAATGCTCCTATAGTTGTGAAGGACCGTCGATATTATAGCTACGATGACCCGAATTACAGCATTAGCAACTCTCCTATTTCCTCCATGGACATGGAAAAAATGAAAGAAGCCGTCGATGTCCTGAAACATTTGAATGGCTTTACATTTTTTGAGGAAATGAGCGATATGATTATCCGTTTAGAGAGCCAGATGTACGCTTCTAAGGGAGAAGGCAAGTCCATTGTACAGCTTGAAGCCAATCCTTTATTAAAGGGATTGAAATGGATTACCCCACTCTATCAAGCCATAAAGGACGAAAACCCTGTTTTAATCAAATACAAATCCTTCAAGTCAAAACAGCCCACAGTTGAAGTATACAGCCCCTATCTATTAAAGGAGTATAGAAACCGATGGTTTCTAATCTGTTGTAAAAAGCACCATTCAAGCTTAACTACTTTGGCACTGGACCGGATGGCTGAAATTGACATGATGGCCAAAAATGGGTTTCAACCTTATGAAGGTGTTGATTTCGATCGTTACTTTTCAGATACCATAGGTGTTACCAAGTCTGCCAAGGAACGTGGTCAGAAAGTCATCCTACAGGTAAACGCCGCCAATGCACCCTATGTAGAGACCAAACCTTTGCACAGCTCCCAACAGATCCAAAAAAGGCATGATGATGGTTCCATTACCATACGGATAGACGTGATACTGAATCTTGAGCTGGAGCGAGAGATATTGGGATTCGGGGAATGTGTTAAGGTATTGGCCCCAAAAAGCCTAGAAAAGAGAATACTTTATAGGCACTACAAAGCGTTAAATCAATATGCCAAAGCCCAAATCATAAGGGAAGATACAGAGCCGCAGAAGCAACCTGATAAATAATGATATTACTCACTTTATTCCCTATGCTGTGAATAATGCTTAAATTTATCCTACTATTTTAAACAGATATGAAAAAAGCTCCGAATCCTGAGCAGAAATCCAGAAAAATCACCTCTGGACCCGTACGTGAAAAGGCAAGAACGATGAACAGAATCGTCAATGCCGTCGGAAAAGTCTTAAAAAAACATGGTTACCCTGGGTTGACCATTGCAAATATTGCCACAGAAGCAAAAGTCGACCGTAAATTGATCTATACTTATTTTGACAACTTGGACAACTTGGTGGAGCTATACATCGAAAAGAGGGATTATTGGAAAACCAAGGCCAAATCCACTATTTCCCGATTATTGAGCCAGGAGATCATTCAGGATGATGAAATGTTTGCGCTCTTGCAAGGACAGTTCAATGCTGTTCTTAACGACGAGATCCTACAGCGAATCCTGCAGTGGGAGCTCTCTGAAAACAAGGAAATCCTCCGTAAACTAGCAGATAGCCGTGAAGAAATTGGCGCGGAACTCATCCGTAAATACGAGAAGAGCCACCCTAATTCCGATGTCGACACCTGCGCCATCCTTGCCTTGCAAACTGCAGGCTTATATTACCTAGCTCTTCACGCCAAAACAAATGGAAGCACCTTCTGCGGACTAGATCTGAATTCCGAAAAAGACCAAGAACGAGTTTCCGCAGCATTAAGAGAAATACTGACTAAGACCCAAACATGAAAAGAATCATCGAAATAGATCCTCAAATCAGCTTGAAAGCAATCGTCGAGAGTGATGCCATTCGCATGTACAACATCATCAATAGCCAAAGGGAATATCTCGGAGAATGGCTCCCTTTCGTCCAATTTACCAACAGAGTAGAAGACAGCAAGGGTTTTGTTGAAATGGCAATACTGAGCCGAAAGCTTAAAAAAGACTATGTCTATAAGATCTGTTTCGATGACCGTATGATTGGCTTGATCGGCACCAAGGAAACCGATTTATTGAACAAAAACACGGAAATTGGCTATTGGCTATCCCAAGATTTCCAAAACCAGGGGATCATGACCCGCTCGGTGGAAGCCCTGATCCAGGAGCTTTTTGAAGAGCTTAAATTAGAACGCATACAGATCTGCTGCGCCATAGGCAATGAAAAAAGCATCAATATTCCCAAAAGACTAGGCTTTAAACTTGAAGGAACCAAAAGGAATGGGGAATGGATGGGCAATTTCCAATTTAGGGATCTTCTGGTATTCAGCAGGCTGAAGTCAGACAGACCTTAGTTTTAGGATATCTAAACCCTCTTATCTCTCATCTGAAATTTTCTCAGATCAAGCGTTCATAGACCACGAGCTCTTGACCAAGCTTTACCCTTGTTCGAGCCATATTCGGAAAATTCGGAATGTGTCCCGAATAAGACCAAAGCAAAACCAGGATAAAATAGTCAAAAAATTGTAGAATAAAACACAAGGGCAGCTCAAAATTTGAACTGCCCCTTATATTTTTGGTTTAGTATTACCTATCTATTATTTTGCTTTTTAGCTTCCTTCATCGGATTGCTCTCGGCCGATTGACCGCGAGCTGCCCGTCCATTCTGCTGGTACAACTCAAACCTGGAAGGTTGAGAAGTTCTAGGCCATGCATTGTTGGACTCATCTATATCCGCAGTTTCACGATACGGATCTAATTGAATGGAGGCAACTTGCTTGCTCTTTGCAAATACTTTCGTTGCTTCATTTTCATCCATTCTCCAGATATAAGCAGGGACTTGATCGATCTCTTTGCTTCCATCGGTAAAGGTCCATTCGATGATCAATGGCATGACCAATCCACCATTGTTCCTGAAGTTCAACTCATAGAATGTAGTCTTACCATTGAAGATATCTTTTTCTTTATCAGTTAGCTTATTATAGAAATCTTGGTAGCTGGTTTCATCGGCTGGCTTCACGGCGAAACGATCCCATTTATTATAAAAATCCAGAAGAGAGGTATCCTTATCGACCAAGAAAGCCATATTCTCTTCCATGTTTCGCTGACGCGTAATACTGTTCAGGTCTTTATCAAATGCTTCTTTTTTCTCCTGTTGCGTTTTCTTAGGGTCTGCTCCACTCATTCTATATTGCGTCACATTATCTAAGGAAATCTCAACCGGATCAGTTCCAAAGAACCAACCTCTCCAGAACCAATCAAGATCTACGGCAGAAGCATCTTCCATGGTTCGGAAGAAGTCGGCCGGAGTAGGGTGCTTGAACTCCCATCGTCTTGCATATTCCTTAAAGGCATAGTCAAAGAGCTCACGCCCCATTACTGTTTCTCTCAATATATTTAGAGCTGTCGCTGGTTTAGCGTATGCATTAGGTCCAAATTGAACGATATTTTCTGAATTGGTCATGATAGGTTCCAACTGATCTTTTGGAAGCTTCATGTAATCCACGATCTTGTAGGCCGGTCCACGACGGGAAGGAAAATCCTTGTCCCATTCTTGTTCCGTCAAATATTGAAGGAACGTATTCAGTCCTTCATCCATCCAAGTCCATTGGCGCTCATCCGAATTGACAATCATTGGAAAGAAGTTATGTCCAACTTCGTGGATAATTACACCGATCATGCCATATTTTACGGCTTCAGTATAGGTACCATCCTCATCGGCACGGCCATAATTGAAGCAGATCATCGGATATTCCATACCATTTGCTGCTTCCACAGAGATAGCTACGGGATAAGGATATGGAATGGAGAATTTAGAATATGTCTTTAAGGTATGGGCAACAACTTTGGTGGAATATTTACGGTACAATGGGTAAGCCTCAGGACCATAATAGGACATGGCCATTGGTTGATTTCCCGGAACACCTTCATTCACACGCAAAGCATCCCAGATCAAGCGACGAGAGGTAACGAAGGCAAAATCGCGAACGTTCTTGGCTTCATAAACCCAAGTTTTCTTGGCACTGGATTTCTGTTGAATGGCTTTGTTAGCATCCTCTAAAGTAACAATCTCAACGGGTTCTTTCGATTGCTGAGCCTGCTTCCATCTAGCCAATTGCGTCGAGGTCAATACTTGTGCATAGTTTTGGCATTCACCTGTCGCTCCTACCACATGGTCCGCTGGAACCGTGATATTTACTTTATAGTCACCAAAAACTAACGCAAATTCCCCTCTTCCGGTAAACTGTTTGTTTTGCCATCCCTGAAAATCGGAATAGACTGCCATACGTGGAAACCATTGTGCTATTGTGTATAGGTTATTATCATCTTTAGCAAAATGCTCAAATCCACCACGACCACCTTCAACCATACGGTCTGAGATCTTATAATCCCAATCAATCTTCAGCACGAATTTAGCGCCAGGCTTCAACGCTGTGGGAAGATCAATACGCATCATGGTATAGTTGATGGTATATTTTAGCGCTTTATTGGCTCCATCGGTCACCTTATGGATATTGACTCCAAAACCTTTTTTCTCTGGAACCAATGATTTCAGTTCGCCTATTGACATTTTCTCCCTTAAGCTACTTTGGTCAAACCGTTTACTTTCGGCATTGTCCGCATGCTCGTTTTCATCTAGCTGAATCCAAAGATAGGTCAATGGATCTGGAGAATTGTTGGTGTAGGTAATGGTTTCAGACCCTTTCAGCACGCGATTGACATCATCGATCTCTACATCAATGACATAATCGGCTTTCTGCTGCCAATACATTGCCCCTGGTGCACCAGATGCCGTTCGAAAGATATTTGGATCCGTCAACAGGTTACCCAGTTGCTCAAACTTGTTCCCATGGTTGGAACCTGGGTTATGCTGCATCTGCGCTTGGGCAGCATATATGCCTGCCGAACCTACAAGGGCAAGGCAGAAGGTTTTGATTATTGATGAATATAATTTCATAATGGAATACGTTCGAGTGCCATAATAAAGGAGATTCCGATAACAGCCGATGAGAGGAAGAAGCTCCAATCACGGTTGCTGACCGCAAAAATCTTGAGCATCAACTCCGACAGCAGAATAACAAAAAAGACAATGATAAGTTGTCCAAACTCCAAACCTATATTGAAGGACAGCAGTGGCAGTACAATATTTGCTTCCTGTCCCAACAACGATTGCAGGTAATTTGAAAATCCAAGACCGTGGATCAGTCCAAAGAATAGGGTCATCGCATAAAGGACATATGGGCTTCGCTGCTTTCTTCTTTTGGGCAAATTATAGAATGCAGTGGCCAAAATGGTCACCGGAATCAAGAATTCCACCCAGGCGGTATCTACCCTGACGATCTTAAATGCTGCCAATGCCAAGGTGATGGAATGGCCGACCGTAAATGCGGTTACCAGCCAAAGAATTTTCTTCCAATCTTTTAGCGTATAACTGCAACATAAAACGAGAACAAAAAGAATATGGTCATAACCCGTCAGGTCCAAGATATGCTGCCAACCAAGCTGAAAATAGATAGAGAAATCGCTCATTAATTAGGTCTTGTAATAATAACATAGCAAAATTAATATTATTTTAACATAGACAAACGGATTTACTAATTTTAGGCAGATTTGCACATAATTGTTGCAAAAAATCAATAGAATGGATTGGAAGAAATTAAGACTAGGATTGCTGCTTGTTGGAATATTTACGGCATTTATTGCTTTTGCGCATCCTTTTTATGTTAGCATTAGTTCAGTAGACTTCAACCCAAGCAAAAAACGTATTGAGGTATCCTGCAGATTGTTTTATGATGATCTGGAAGTAGCCTTGAAAAACCAATTAGGCCAGCATATCGATGTAATCCATCCCAAAAACAAAGCTGCGGCAGATTCTGCCATTTCGAAATACATCCGACAAAATTTCAAGATCAATATCAATAATCATCTTCGAAACTTACAGTATGTGGGCTATGAAATTGAGGAGGATGTTGCTTGGTGCTATTTTGAAGTCAGCAATGTTAATTCGATCAGCAAATTGGATATTGTCAACCAGCTTCTTTTCCAGGATTTCAAGAATCAGTCGAACATTATGCATATCAAGGTCAATAATGTTAAAAAAAGCACCAAACTAGACAATCCTAAAAGGACGGCCAGTTTCAATTTTTAATTCGGAAATGAGGCTGGGGATTTAGGGCCGCGAGAATAGGAACCCGCTAGAAACACAAAATGCTTTTTTCTCAAAAAGCACGTCTAATTTAATTTGTTTTGGTTTTGTAGAAGGGTTAACTTTTCTTGTTAACACTTCTATTTTGTGGGCTTGGTTGGTTTCCGATAAACCCTACATTCGTTACATAGAATGAGAATGGGTTCTGGATCATTTTTTCTTTTTTACTTCTTTCTTTTTTAATCATATTATTTACCTTTCTTTTATTGTTTGCTAGTAATATAACAAATTTTGAGCCAAATTCCAAATTTGGAGTAGATAAGAGATAAGAGAGCTGTGTGCTGAAGTGAATGTAGAGGCGATTGGGTAAATATTTTGAACCAGGATTAAAGGGATGGGAGGATGGGCCAAGAACTGGGCAAGAAACAGGATTAAATGGATGTGAGGATAGACCAGGAACATCTTGCTATTGTGTCGTTGGAAAGACCCCAATACTGTAGGGGCGTTTTGCAAACGCCCGTTGTTGAATCAGGATGCCATTATACGCCGCTCAGGGTACTGGATGGGAGGATTGGACTGGAATAGGTCAAAGGATATCTTTGGGATACACAACCCTTAGCAGGGATGAAATATTTTTCTATAAATCCTCTAAAGCGGAAATTAATCCCCAGAAAATAGTTTCCTCATCTTACGACTTCGGAATGAATGCATCCCCAAGAAAAAAACAAAAATAGATTCTTCGCTTCACTCTGAATCCTTCATTAGCATATTTTGATTCTGAACGATCAGTGAGGAATCTGTACGGTTCTCCTCCAACAGTTCCCTTCATTCTCCATCGAAGATGGAGTGCCCTTACGTCAATTCAATCTTTGTTTGTATTACTCCGAGATTCTTCGGATAAACCTCAGAATGACTAAAAAAATTACCCTTTCGGAAAATTCACTGCCTCACTTCTCATATCTCCCATCTCAAATCTCCTCCTTAATTCGCCATATTATTCACCGCATGTCGATGGATAAACTCAGAGGGTGAACTATGGAGGATATGTTTAAATACACGATTAAAATGGACGACGGTATTAAATCCGCATTGGTAGGCGACTTCGGAAATATTTTCTGTGGACTTGTTGATGAGCAATTGGCAGGCTTTTTCGATTCGGATTTCATTTAAAAAGGTTACATAGGTTTTCATGGTATGCTTTTTAAAATACTTACAGAATGCAGATGGGGTCATGTGGATGAGTTTGGCAACCGCATCGATACTGATTTCCCTGTTATAGTTTTCTAGGGAATATCGCAGGACTTCATTGATACGGACCCCGACTTTATCATTGAAGTTTGATTCAGGAAGTCCAGAATACAGGGAGATCATTTCCTTTTCATTGGCGATCAGGTATTCGAAGACCTCCAATACGCGCATAAGTTTAGGCAGACCCTCCTCTCGCAGTAATGATTGAAAGATGGACCTCACTGGCAGGCTATATTTCTGCAACAACTTTTTACTGGAATCCAAGGTTGTAAAGATATCCCTGATCCGATGCAGCTCCTGCATATTGAAGAAGGACTGCATCTTGTCGAAGGCAACAAAAATATGGACAACATGGATCTGATCATTTTCAGCTCCTTCTTTAATAAAGATATGGGGGTCGTTGGCCTTTAAGATATAGATTTCATTTTCAAAAAAAGGCTGTATTAAGTTTCCGATAACGACCGAACCCCTACCTTTTAGGATATAGGAAATTTGAATTTCCTTATGCCTATGATAGTGGGTATAGAATTCCTCCCTAAGGTCTTCTTGAATATAAAACGAACCAGCTCCAAAAGCAGGCACAGTAAACTCAATTGGATACCTTGCTTCCATAGTCTTTAAAGCTTCCATACATTCCTAATTTTTGTCCCAATCCAACCGGTTATTGTTGTTTGGGGATAATGATATTCATAATTTAGTTATAACAAAAATATCATTTTTTTACAATCGCAGGGTATTTTTTGAATTTTTATAAGATTATTTACGCAACAATTTTCTGACATCAATCATATTTCATTCATTTTCATACCTTTCGCTCGGTTTTATTGAATATCGATCCATTCGTAACTTGTAAAGGAATTCATTAAATTCGAAAAAAAATAAATCAACATTAGTTATTATTCATGATCAGAGAGGCATTCATTATTGCTGCAGGTGGAGCTGTCGGAAGTGTACTAAGGTATTACAGCGGGCAGTTCATCAGCAAAAATTATCCCAGCCAGATTCCGCTTGGCACTTTAATCGTGAACCTCTTAGGCTGTCTGCTGATTGGGCTATTATTGGGTTATTTTGCCAAAAATCAAGGCTTGAGCAATGAGTGGAAACTGTTACTGGTAACAGGCTTTTGTGGTGGTTACACGACCTTCTCTACCTTTGCGGCAGAAAACATCAATCTTATCCAAAACCAACAGACGTCGCAGGCCTTCCTATACATTGGCCTTAGCGTTGTCCTTGGATTGGCGGCAGTTTACTGTGGCTTGATGTTCTGGAAATTATTTCAATAAATCATTAACCCCTCTTCTTTGCAACCAATTCAGAATTTAACACCTTTTTCTGAATGGTATTATCTTTCATCTGTTGAGTCAAGGCAATGACACTTTCCTTTGCTAACTGCTCAATAGGCTGTTTAACATGGATTATGGGATGATAAAAGAAATCATATACCTCACTAAAGTCAAAGCACATTACATTTAAGTCCTTTGGGATCTGGATCTCTTTTTGGGTGAGGTATTTTAATCCCGCAACCGAAAGGGTATTGGTGGCAAAAACAATGGCATCAGCTTTCTGATCGTTCAAAATCTCCTCTAGGACTTGCCCTAATTCTTGCTGTTGCTTACTGAAATTAATTTTATACAATCTGGATTGGATTGCAGAGCTGGCATTCAAGAAACCTTGTTCACGGTCTTTCATATGCTGTAGGCTACTCTTGTAGGCAACAAAAGCCAGGTTCTTGTACCCCATTTCAATGAGATGGCCCACCGCGGTCTGCATGGACTCCTTATTATCTGTGATGACATAGCTGGAATTGACATGATCAAAATGCCTATCGATCAAACAGATGGGAATGCCCAAAGAAATAATATATTCGATGGTTTCTTCGGAGTGATCCGGTGGAGAGATAATAAAACCATCGACTTGCCTTTTAATAAAAACATCGACTAGGTTTTTCAATTTCTCCGTACTTTCATCGGAACTACCTATTATGGTGGTCAGACCAAAATGTCCAGACTCATCTTCTATTCCTCGTGCGATCGAAGCAAAGAAAGGATTTGAAATATCTGCAACAATTAGTCCGATGGTATTGGTTTTACCCGTTTTTAAACTTTTGGCGATATGGTTGGGCTGATAATTCAGTTCTTTGGCAGCCTGTCTGATCTTTTCTGCAGTATCCTTCCCTACTCTGCCCTTTTCTTCATTACCACTTAACACATAAGAAACTAATGCGGTAGAAACGCCAATTTTCTGAGCAATATCCTTTAATGATACCTTTTTTACCATTTTGTAAATATATTATTATTAATTCATAACTAACCTTGCATTACCATTTTGCAAAGACATTTTCACCCCAATGATCGATGACACGATTAACTGCTTCCGAGGCTGCTCCGTTCCCCCAATCATAGATAGTAAATTCTCCAATTCCAATTCCGTTGGAATCGGTATGGCCATCATGCCCATAGTTTTCCATCATAAAGCCGTAATCCTGTTTCCTCAGAAATGGCCAGCGTTTTTGCCATTGTTCCTTGGTTTCTTGATTCTCGGGAGCATACATCATGACAAAGGACGCCTTTAAGGCAGCAATGCCCCGTTGCATATAATCTTTCCGACCTAATTCTTTTCCATAATGCATGATCAGTTCAGCAAATAAGCTCTGCCTGGAATCATTCCATTCCGCATCTGCATTCATGACTCCAAAACCGCCCAGGGCATGTATATAGATAAAGGATGGTTGCCAAACAGCTTGCCACATCAACAGTTCATCCAGCACCCTTTTTCCTTTTTGTAAATAAGCTTGGTCCGCTGTAACCTTATAGGCTTCCATGGCTGCCTGGGCCGTATAATACATGCTCAGGGTATTTTGCTTGTACATATTATTCCTAGCAATTTTCCGATCCACTAAACTGTCATGTCCAAATCGGCTACAGGACCAATAGGTTTCAAAATCTTCCCAGCGTCCGACTGGAACAATTTCCTTTACGATTACATCAAGGGCTTTTAAAGCGGATGCTTTATATTTTTCAACTTTGCTTATCTGATATAATCTCAGCAAAAAACTTACGGACATGGCAGATTCTGGAGATTTGCTCAACAGCTCCATATCTTTCTGCTGATTTAGATCTAGCCATGCTGGAAAATAGCCATCAGGGCGTTGTATGTTGACCAATGCATCGGCATATCGAATGGCATAATCCAATAATCGGAGATCTTTTTCCAACTCAGAATACCAATCCAGCATCAATAGAGCTGTATAGCTCATATCCAGAATATGGTAAGGAGATTCTTTTGCATTCCAGGTATAGGGATTACGGTTTGAGTTGCCGAAGAAATGAGTATTCCAGCCTGCCGAGCGCCAATATTTTTTTCCCTCGACTTCTACTTCCTTCATTTCTGTGGCGATCAATCCCGGGAAAAAACCATTTCTCTGCGGAAAGGAAAGCGCCAATTCCTTGGTCATATCCGCATAGCGTATCAGCGAATCTATGTTTTTCCGCTTTGCATAGCGAAATAAGCCAGATGCAGAGCGTAAGGAATTGAACCAAGCTTGGTTCCAAATGGACCTAAACTCCCTTTCGTTGACTTCACCTGGATAATTAGGGCTTTGGGTAACATTTACAATAAAGGTGGGAGCTCCTACTCTTTTGCCATTCAGGTCAAATTCCTGCCATACAGCGTCTCGCCAATATTTGAAGGCCCATTGATAGGTATAGTCTACATAAGCATCGAGATTGTTATTATCGAAAGGCTCCCCATTTTGATAGAGTTTCTTACCCCATTGCTGCCACATAAACTGATTTATACCGGCAAACGGATTATCAATGCTAGCTGGATCTGAAGAGAATTTTACGTAAAAAGCCAGACGATAGGTTCCTGCTGGAAAATCTGTCTTTTCTTCTTTTTCATAAAGCACATGATCGGTAATCTTAGAATTTGCCTGACCTAAGGTCAAAAGATTCTTATCGGCATCAAGATCTAGATAGTAAGGAACAGCAGGTTTTGATGTTAACAGCGACACATCCGGAATGATGGCCAAAGACTTTTTGCTATCCTGAACAATCAAGGCCGCCGAACGAAAAACATGTTGGGCAATGATATGGTTATCTGTAGGTGTCAGATGAGGGGCCCAATGAAAACTAGGCTTAAATTCAGGCTTTACAGCGACATAGAGCCTATCTAAGCTTGTATCGGCTTTTATTTCCCATTTGAATTCAAGCCTAAAAGTCTGTTTATCGATTTTTTTATACTTGATTTCAGGATTTTGATTTCCAATTTTGGAATACTCCAGATTGGATATGTACGGCTGGATCAACTTTGGAATCCCTTGGCCATACGCTATGGAAGGACCCATAGCATGCAGCCAAGTTAAAAAACCAACAAATATGTAAATCAAGTGAATTCTCATTTCAGTTATTGTATGGTATTTAGCATAGAACCATAAGCCAAATACTTAGCATAGCGTTTGTCGAACAAATCCTTCTTTTCAGGATTGGGCGAATATTCTTTTTCAAATCCGGCTCCCATGTTATCCATGGCCTCAGCCAAGGAAGGATAGATTTTTGCTGCAGTTGCAGCCAGCATACTAGCTCCCATAGCACAGGTTTCATCTGATCGATGGACCATAATTGGTCTTTGAAGGATATCTGCCAAGGTTTGCATGACATAATCCGATTTTTTGGCTATTCCCCCTATTCCAATGACACCTTGAATAGCGACCCCTTGGCGTTCCACATGTTCAACGATCGCCCGGGAGCCAAAACAGGTTGCTTCGACCAGAGCCTGAAAGATATGGACAGGATTGGTCCCCAAATCCAAATGGAACAAGGCGGCAGTCAGTGAAGGGTTTACATCCGGGGTCCTCCTTCCATTGAACCAATCCAAGGCCATTTCATCATCTTCTCGGATAGGCTGTTGCTTGGCCAATTCGGATAGTTCTGAAAGTAAATTTTGCTCAAGTTCATCCCTTAAATCTGAAATGGCTTGACTACCCAGAAATGCAGTTTTTTTCAGACTGTTCCTAATTGGCCACAACAGCAAGTTTTTCAACCAATTATAGACATCCCCAAAAGCGGATTGTCCGGCCTCCAGACCTATATAATGTGGTACGATTGACCCTTGAACCTGTCCACAGATTCCTTGGACCAATCGATCTTGTAATTCTTCTCTATCAATGACCATCATATCACAGGTGGATGTCCCCATGACCTTGCACATATATCCAGGTTGGATTTGGGCTCCGATGGCTCCAACATGCGCGTCGATCGCTCCTACGCAGATCAAAACGCTATTCTTTAATCCTAGTTTATCTGCCCAATCTGCGGACAGAACTCCAACAATCTCATCAGCGGTAAATACCTCTTTATTAATGGATTGGTATATCCTTTCCAATTTAGGGTCTAAGTGGCTAAAGAATTCCAACGGTGGGTAACCCCCTAATTGTTGCGCCCATAAAGCCTTATGCCCGGCCGCACACACATTCCTCCTTATTTTTTGCGCATCTTGTTGACCTGTCAAAAGATAGGGCAACCAATCACTCTGCTCAAGCCAGGAATGGGTAGCGTTGTAAACCTCTTCGTCAGTCCTGGCTAAGTGGAGCAATTTGGACCAAAACCATTCCGAGGAATACGCTCCGCCACAATAGCTGAGGTAATTGACTTCAAAGTCTTGCGCTTTTCGGTTGATTTCTTCCACTTCCTTGATGGAGCTATGGTCCTTCCAAAGAAAAAACATGGCATTAGGATTTTCGGAAAATCCCGAAGCCAGCGCCAAAGGATGGCCACTGCTATCAATGGCTACCGGAGTGGAGCCCGTAGCATCGATGGAAATGGCTACAATATTAGTCTTGATTTCATCATGGACATTTGCCAAACAGCCCTTCAGACAAGCTTCAAGGCTTTCAATATAATCCAATGGATGTTGACGGAATTGACTCTTTTTAGGGTCGCAGTACAGTCCTTCTTTCCACCTCGTAAAGCTGGAGGTTGCAGACCCTAGCACTTCTCCATTGGTAGCATCGACCAGCAGAGCCCTAGCAGAATCGGTCCCAAAATCAACGCCAATTACATATGATTGCTTCATTTAACCTTCTATTAATGAACGGGATTTGACATATCTAATTTACCTTCCACTTTACCTACTCCCCAAATAGCAAACACGGCTATCACCACATAGCACAGGACTGGAATAATAAATCCAGTAGCCATTGTACTATGATCGGCAATCAGGCCCATCAAAGGCGGACAGAATGCACCACCTGCTACCGCCATAACCAAGAAGGATGATCCTTTTTTGGTGAGTGTACCCAAATTGTTGATCCCCAGTGCGAAAATGGTCGGGAACATGATGGACATGAAAAAGTAGGTCAAGAACAGTGCAAACACGGAAACCCAACCTAAGTTCATGAACACCAAAATATTTAAGATGACATTCATGATAGCGTAGAAACCCAAAAGACGATGTGGGGCGATGAACTTCATCAAATAAGAACCTGTCAGCCGACCTATCCAAAAAGCTCCCATTCCACCAAAGGCAAGAATCAGGGAAGCTGCCTGTTCGTCGTTTTTAGGCATGAAGAATTCACCGAATGAACCTAGATTGCCCATAATATTAGAAATCGGGGTTTTCAAATCGTGAATGGCATCAATCACATAATTGATGAAAAATGAATTTGTTCCAGTCTGGGCTGCCACATATAAGAACTGGGCAATAACAGCGAAGATGAATACCGGATGTTTCAGCAAGTTCCGCATGGGTGGATTTTCCTCGTATTCCCCAGCCTCTTTCTTCTCCTTGATTTCAGGAAGCTTAATGATCAGGAAGACAATAGCAACCAAAACCACGACACAGCCAATTCCAATATAGGGCTGCACCAAGGAGTCAAATTTGTCATGTTCGCCTTCGGCTTCTGTCCCAAAGATCATCAATCCACCAATCAACGGTCCCAATATCCAGCCCAAACCATTGAAGGATTGGGAAATGTTGATACGTCTGGCAGCTCCATCTTTAGAACCTAAGACAATGGAATAAGGATTGGCAGCAGTTTCCAGGAATGCCAATCCACAGGCAATCACGAACAAAGCGGCCAAAAAAGGGATAAATGCGGCCAGTTTGGCTGCCGGATAGAACATAAAAGCACCTATGGCAAAGAGCACCAATCCGAATATGATACCTTTCTGGTAACCAAATTTCTTGATAAAAAGGCCTGCAGGGATGGCCATTGCCAAATATCCGATGTATAAAGAGAACTGTACAAAGCCAGACTGCGCCTTGGAAACATGCAATAGATCCTGGAAATGCTTGTCCAACACGTCCAAAAAACCATGGGCGAAGCCCCATAATAGGAATAAACTGCAGATGAAAAGGAATGGAACCAATAGATAGTTCCCTTCATCATCCCGAAACAATGATTTCTTTAGGTTGCTCATGTTGCTATCTATAAAGTGGTCCAAATACCTCACATGCCCGATAATCTGCTCCTTCTGGCTTCATCCCGAAGGCTGCCCAGGTTGCAGGTCTAAACATACGGTTTGCAGGAACATTGTGCATACAGACTGGAATCCGAAGCATGGCTGCCATCGTAATCAGGTCATGCCCGATATGGCCATAGCTGATGGCCCCATGGTTGGATCCCCAATTGGCCATCACAGAATAGACATCGGTGAAGGGACCTTCCCCAGTCAATTCAGGAACAAACCAGGTAGTCGGCCAGGTTTTATCGGTACGTTCGTCCAATACCTTATGCACTTTTTCTGGTATATCAACTGTATAACCTTCAGCAATTTGTATAGTTGGCCCTAAACCTTTTATTAAATTAATTCTACACATGGTCACTGGCATCCCGCCCTTACTCAAGAAGTTAGATGAATATCCTCCACCCCTAAAATAATCACGGTTTGCCGGATACCAGGTAGTCGCCTTTAAACAGGCTTTTGCTTCTTTATCGGAGATTTCCCAAAATGGTTTCATAACTGGTTTACCATCGGCAGATTGCTGCCCTGTACCGTCCAAGGTTGCAGAGCCTGAGTTGATCAAATGGATAAAACCATCTTTAGCAGCACCGGTAGGTTTCCAGCCGCTCACTCTTTTGACAGCCTCCGGAGACCAATAGGTCCTGACATCGGCAAATATTTGCGCCGTATTGGTCAATAAGTAATTGAAAGCCATGGATACACCGTTTAAGGAATCATTCTCAGTAGCGACCATAAAAGGGTTACGGATACCGTTCCAATCGAATGAGGAATTCAAAATAGCTTCTGAAAAATCACCATTCGGGAGGAAATCGGTCCATTGCCTTTGCCCTTGGAAGCCCGAAATAAAGGCATTGTGGCCCATAGCTTCCTCAGCATGTCCCATTTTCTTCAAAGTGGGATTTCCGATCATAAGGTCACGGATGATCAAGGTCATCTTTACCACAAACTCCCAGTCTTCATCCTTCTCTTTTCTGTTTTTTACCTTATGCTTTTGATTGAAATCAGCCCCTTCCTTACAATGTTTTTTGGTCCATTCCAATGCTTTTTTGAATTCTTCTTCATCATAGATACCCAATTGTATGCGCCGAAGCACTTCCGAAGAGTCTACATATTCATTACGCATGCCCAGATATTCCTGAAAGAATTCAGCATTAACGATGGAACCTACAATGCCCATCGAAACAGAGCCGATAGCCAGATAGCTTTTACCGCGCAACATGGCCACAGCAAGGCCAGATTTGGCGAAGGAAAGCAATTTGTCCTTCACATCGTCCGGAACCTTGGTATCTCCCATATCTTGGACATCATGTCCATAAATACTGAATACAGGGAGGCCTTTTTGATTATGGGCAGCGACGGTAGCCGCAAGATATACGGCACCAGGCCTTTCTGTACCATTGAAACCCCAGATGGCTTTGGGCCGTATTGGATCCATATCCATGGTTTCTGATCCATAACACCAACATGGGGTTACCGATAAGGAAACACCGACTTGTTCCAGATCAAACTTTTCCTGACAACCTGCGGCTTCTTTGACCCCACCGATGCAACTATCTGCTATGACGCATTGTACAGGGCTGCCATCGGGATATTTCAGTTCAGTTTCATATAGTTTTGCCACAGCCTTGGCCATGTTCATGGTTGTATCTTCCAGGGATTCCCGTATGCCGCCCCAGCGGCCATCGATGATGGGTCTAATCCCGATTTTTGGATATTTGTTCATGGTCTAGGGGTTTAGAAAGCAGATTGAATATCTTCAACGGTTATATTAAATAACTTCTTTAACAGACTAGCTATTTGTATTTTATCTCCAAAAAAATGATATACATTATGGGTATGTTCCAGCTTTTCAGATGGTTTAAGGAAAGCAGCAGGTGAAACACTTTCGATTTCGTAGAAAGGTCCCATTTGACTTCCATCTTCCAATGGTCCATCGTTATAGGCATTGACTGCATCTCCTAAGAACGGATCCTTTTTGGTGGTCCATTCCTGGTTCAAATAGACCTTGCTTGAGTCGATGCTGAATTTGGTTACGGTCAGGATTCCATTGGCTAGATCGTAGCTTCCGGCAATGTTTTTTGCTCGAGAAGGCGACAATCCCAATTTGCCTCTAGACTTTCCATCTGCCTTGAAATAGAGTGCCCCTGCTTTATAGCTGATTCTATCCTTATCGATTTCTCCAAAATAATCGGTCGTGGCGACCTTTCCTTTCGCAGACTCTTCAAAAGGGATAAGAATAACAGTGCTGTCAGTCGGCATAAACATATCCAGGCTCCAAAGACAAGGTGCTCCAGTTTCTTTGGTCCATGCCTCTTTTCCAGTATTGCTGATGCTGTTTATGGTGCTAAAGCCTACCGTTTTTACCTGATCGGATAATTGAATGCCTAGATCGGCTTCGATCTGTGAATTGCTCAACATCTTGATATCCCTATTAAGCTTCATGCTGAGGACAGTACCTGCATAATTTTTCAATTCTGCAGTTTTCTCCATGCTTGCTGAATTTCCAGTTGCTGACAGCAGGGTCCAAGCTTCCGTGTCAATGGCAGTTGGTGTTTTCCAGTTATCATAGACCATTTCACTGCGTTTTTCGAAGTATAGGGAAAATGGACCTCCTTCTGGACCTAGCCAGAGGCGGTCTTCCCCGCCATAGGCATTCATATGGGGATCAACCGGCGCAGAGAAGGCTTTGTAATTTACCCAGCCAAAACTTTTACCGTCCGGCCCATCTGCAGTTGAGGTAAATACCTTACCCTGATATTTTGGGGACACCAGGACCTGCCCTAGTCCACTTTCGTTGCTCAAAATCAAAATGCTATCATACTTCTGCAGGAATTGCAGGTCGTAGCCAAATTGCCCTTCATTATAGTTGGTGCTCACGGTATCCTGGATTGATGATTCTTGTTTTTTGGTTTCTTGGCAGGAGCTGGCCAGCAAAACTGCCGAAGCTCCCATAAATGCATGTAGCCATGTCTTTTTCATAGAAATTTAGTTTACTTCTAGATCGTTTTTGGATGGTAGATTTGGAAATTTGTTATGGGGTTCGGATTGATACCAATAGGCTACAGAGATCATATCGGACTTCTGCGGTAGGTATCTGCCTTCCGAACGCCATCCTAAATCCTGTATGGTCACTTTTAGGTCCCCATCAAACCTCACTGGATCCATGATATGCCAACGGTACATTCCGAATCGCGCCTGGGACTCATATACGCCGTCAGGACGAATTACTTGGTGCAAGCCAGCGTATGGGGTGGAATATTCTTGATATTGCCTTGTGGCCTTGTTTTCGAAGTTGTAGGAGCCACAGAAATAATCCTCCAGTCCTGTTCCAACTATCGTTGCAAAGTCCTTATCACCATCCATAAAGAACTTAATCTCTCCTTCTCCCCACCAACCTATGTTGTTGACACCTACCCCTAAATATGTTCCTACGTACTGTCCTTTTCCTTTGATTCCATCGATTATAGTGTGCAAGGAGCCTTGGGTAGGATTGGATCGACGGTATTGGGCATGGAAATACCCTTCATCTTCAGGAACCTCTGTAACAGCATAATCTATCTGGTAATACAGGTTCATGGGCTCACTGGAAATATTCTCCATAGTAATCTTGGCACTTTTCCGAAATGGCATTTTCCAGTAGGAATTGAATGCACTTCCCGGATTAACGGTCATAGCCAAGGAATTCAATGGTGCGAAACGATGCCAAGCCATCCCAAAGAATGGCCCTACTGGAGATTCTACCGAAGGAGTTGACTCGCCGTCCCAATAAATCCTGAAAATCGTGTGGTTCCAATTGCCTGTTGGAGTCATCCACATGTGCTGGATTACCCCTGATTCATTGATTTCGGCCATGGTAAAGGTCTCACCGGGCGCAATCGTGATATAGGGATTTACCTTCCAACCCACTCCTAGCTCCCTAGATGCATGTGAAGCATTGGCAACATTCTTTTGACCAGCCTGTTTCGCTGGATCTGCCATTCCTCCTTTCCCCTTGGCACCGGTAAAGTTTTCTGGACTAATTGATCTGGTTTTGGCATTGGAAAGTTTGGAAAGGTTTCCCAAACTCATATCTATTCCATTAAATGGCTGCTTTTGCTGGGCATAGGCCATGCCACAGAGCAATAAGGAAGCTAATAACAATTTAATTTTCATGATTTATTTATTAGTTGATTATTCAAATGTCCAATCGGAAGTCACATTCTATTTTTGAAAAGAACTACCAAATCTTTCGGTTAGTAAAGGGTTTTGGCTATTGCTTTAATCGTTTAAGCACCTTAAGCATAAAGGAAGACTGCTCAAGACAATTAGATTAAAACAAATGCGGAACTTTTCAGTTTATAATTACACAATGTTAATGCTTAAACGTTTAATATCAAAATAAAATCTTAAAATGTTAAGTCCGAATCTGATAAGAACCAATGGTTAGAAATGGGATTTTACATCAAAAACAGGATTTGTTTTTGATAGAATAAGATTTTGAATGAAGTATATCGTTTGTAACAATTTATTTAGGAGGAAAGGGATAAAAAAAGAGCTGCTTAATGAAAGCAGCTCAATTGAGTTTACTAAAGGTTGATTACAAATATATCTTGTTATACTTAATCATTGATTAATGCTCTATCTAGGTGCACATAGCCCCCATCCACATGGATTAACTGCCCAGTAGTATGGCTTGATCGATCAGACAGTAAGAATACGGCCATATTGGCAATTTCTTCCACGGTAGTCATCCGGTTTTCAAGCGGAATCCTGCTCGTTATTTTTTTCAATGTTTCTTCTGGATTAGCAATGGTTTTTATCCAACTTTCATATTGCGGTGTCATGCTTTCTGCAACAACTATGGCATTGACACGAATGGAATACGGAAGCAATTCAACCGCCCATTCCCTTGTCAAAGCATTCCTTCCACCATTGGAAGCAGCATAACCGGATGTCCCTCCCTGTCCAGTTTCGGCAGTTTTAGAAGTAATGTTCAATATACTCCCTTTGCTTTTCTTCAATTCAGGGAGACAGTGGTGCGCCATCAGATAGTAATGGACCAAACTATTGTGCAGCGACTTTACAAAAGAGTCATAATCGCCATCTTCTAGGCTCACACCATCATTCAAACCTGCATTATTTACCAATCCATCAATCCTGCCCCACTTAGCTATTACAGCATCAACGGCCTTTTTACAGTCTTCTGGATTCGTTAGTTCAGCCTGCACCGCGAAAGATCTAAAGCCTTTTGCAGCTAACTCCTCCTCTACGGCAAGGTTATCTTTTTCCTTTCTTCCAATAATTACCGGAACCGCTCCTTCCTCAGCTAAAAGCTCAACAATTCCCTTTCCAATTCCTTTGGCACCACCGGTAACCAAGACCACTTTATCTTTTAAATTTAAGTTCATATAAACTATTTTAAACCGTAGAACTTCACTGCATTATCTCCCCAGAAACCTTTCAATTCCTGTTCCGTAAAATCACCTAAGCGATGCTCAACAATCTTGAGCGCGTCCTCATAACTACCGGCCAACAGGCATACCGGCCAATCGGATCCGAACATCAATCTTTCCTTACCAAAGCATTGAATGACATGGTCCAGGTACTCCGTAAAGTGATCCAACTTCCAATGTTTCCAATCTGCCTCAGTGCCTAGTCCTGAAATCTTACAATGAACATTCGGATAGGAAGCCAATTGTTCGATATAGCTAGCCCATTCCGTAAATTCCTGGGATTTGATTGGCGGTTTTGCAATATGGTCCAAAACAAAAGCTTGATCCGGATTAGCTGCCACGCATTTTAAGGAACTCTGGTAATGCCTTGGGCGCAACAGAAGATCATAGGTATATTTATATTTGGTCAATGCGGCAATCCCGCGCAAGAATTCATCCCGATGGAGAAAGTCAGGGTCATCCTCACCTTCAACGATGTGCCTGAATCCTTTGATGACCTGATGTTTTGAGAAGCTTTGGAGATGCTCTTCTACATTTTCAGACCTGAGATCCACCCATCCAACGATACCCTTGATCAAGGCATAGACTTGGGATAACTCCAGCAAAAACGCTGTTTCCTGATGGGACTGGTCTGCCTGAACAGCAACAACACCATCAAAACCCAGTTGCTTGAGGGTTCCAGAAATATCATTGGGAAGGAAATTCCGTTGTATTACCGACATTTCATCTGTAATCCAAGCGTCCTTTACGGGATCAAATAACCAAAAATGTTGATGAGTATCTATTCTCATGGTCTCTTTTAATTTTTGTGGAAAGCGATTACTTCCTGACGTTGCTCACCAAGATAATCAGCCCCCAATTCAACCACATCTCCTTCTTTAAGATAAATTGGAGGATCAAAGCCTAAGCCAACCCCAGCAGGCGTTCCTGTGGAGATCACATCCCCTGGCAACAGGGTCATAAACTGAGAGACATAGGAAACTACAAATGGCACATTGAAGATCAGGTTGGCGGTATTTCCGTTTTGATAGGTCTTGCCATTCACTTTCAACCAAAGTTTTACATTGTTGATATCAGGAATTTCATCAGTAGTCGTCATAAATGGGCCCATAGGCGCGAATGTGTCACATCCTTTCCCTTTATCCCAAGTTCCGCCACGCTCCAATTGGTACTCACGCTCTGAAACATCATTGTGAAGAACATAACCAGCAACATAGTCCAAGGCTTTAGATTCTTCGACATAAGTTGCTTTCTTACCGATAACAATGCAGAACTCAACCTCCCAGTCGGTCTTCACTGAATTCTTAGGAATCATCACTTGGTCATTAGGACCTACCAATGCAGTAGTGGATTTCATAAAGATAATTGGCTCTGCTGGGATCTTAGCCCCAGTTTCCTCCGCATGGTCTTTATAGTTCAAGCCAATACATACAATCTTAGATGGTCTCGTGAATGGAGCTCCCAATCGAGAATCTGCAGGAATCTCTATCAGTTTCCCATGATTCGCTTTCACAAACTCTTCCAGACGGGCAAGTCCATTGTCCGTAAAAAACTCTTCGTTATAGTCTCCGCCAAATGCCGAAACATCATAATTCTTTCCATCGATGTTCACACCGATCTTTTCTCTTCCTGATTCTCCGTATCTGATTAATTTCATTTTTCTATACTTTTAGGGACAATAGACACAAGACACGAGACATAAGAACAATCAAGTCACCAAAGTCTAATGTCTTTTATCTATTGTCTTATGTCTATTTTAATTATTCAACTTCACAAAACCTCCATCGATAGCATAGTCATTACCAGTAATAAACGATGCATCATCTGAACAAAGGAACAAGGCTAATTTTGCAATTTCTTCCGGCTCTGCCATACGTCCGATAGGTTGGGTTTTAGAGAGCTTTTCAAACATTTCGGCCTCTTTACCAGGATAGTTTTTGGCAATGAACCCATCCACAAAAGGCGTATGTACTCGTGCCGGGGAAATGGAGTTTGATCGGATATTATCTTTCAGGTAATCCTTAGCTACGGACAAACTCATGGCAAACATAGCACCTTTACTCATGGAATAAGCAAAGCGATCTGGGATACCTACTAGGGTTGCAATGGAAGCCAAATTCAAGATTGCTCCACCTCCATTAACTTTCATTACTGGAACGACCGCAAATAAGGCGTTATAAGCGCCTTTTATGTTCACTTGGTAAATCCGGTCCATATCTTCCTCAGTACACCCTTCTAGGTTGCCTACATGAGCAATACCGGCATTATTCACCAATATATCCACCTTGCCAATCTGTTTTACTACATCCAGTACTTCAGCTTGGTTGCTCACATTACAAGTATGGACTTCACATTTTCCACCTTCGTCTTCAATCAACTTCTTGGTTTCTTCCCCACCAGTCGGGTTCAGGTCCAAAATATGTACAACTGCTCCCTCCTTGGCAAACAAAGTGGAAATGGCTTTCCCTATCCCACTTGCCCCGCCTGTCACAATCGCTACTTTATCTTTTAGCCTAGACATAATTATTTCTATTTAAATGTTTTATTATTATTTACTAAAGTGAAACTCCACGTCTCCAAGGAATAAAATCATCCTGACCAAGCTTAACTGCTTTTGCTGTTTCCTCACCACTTGCAACTGCAATGACATAATTCAAGATGCGGTGTGCAGCTTCCTCAATGCTTTCTTCCCCATCGATGATGGTCCCACAGTTCAGGTCGATTGCATCGTTCATTTTATTGTAGACTTTCGTATTGGACGCCACCTTGATAACCGGAGTAATCGGATTCCCTGTTGGAGTTCCCAACCCGGTAGTGAACAAAACCACATTGGCTCCAGCCGCAACTTCAGCCGTGGTACTCTCTACATCATTTCCAGGAGTACATAGCAGGTTTAAACCAGGACCGTTTGCCAATTCAGGATAATCCACCACAGCTGCCACCGGAGAAGTCCCTCCTTTCTTTGCAGCTCCAGCTGATTTAATCGCATCCGTGATCAATCCATCGCGGATATTACCTGGCGATGGGTTCATATAGAATCCAGAGCCATCAGCCTCCGCTTTCGCGTTGTATGTTCGCATTAACTGAATAAACTTCTCTGCGGTAGGCTCATCAATACAACGATCGCTCAATTCTTGTTCTACACCACACAACTCTGGGAATTCCGAAAGGATGACCGAGCCTCCTAGGCTTACCAACATATCCGAAAGGTAACCTAGTGCCGGATTTGCAGAAATACCAGAAAAACCATCTGAACCTCCACATTCCAGTCCTATGCACAGTTTATCCAACCCTGCTTCTTGGCGTTCCAGTTTATTTGCCTCTACCAAACCAGTAAAGGTTGATTTGATAGCTTTCTGCATCAACTCCTGCTCCGTCCCTTCAAACTGTTGCTCAAATACAAACAACGGTTTATCAAAATGGGGATCTCGTTTTGCAATCTCAGCTTTCAAAATAGAAGCTTGGGCATGCTGACATCCTAGGCTCAACACTGTTGCTCCCGCAACATTGGGATGCGTAATGTATCCAGCCAATAGGCCACATAGGGCATCCGAATCCATCCTTGTTCCACCACATCCCATATCATGGTTCAGGAATTTCACGCCATCTACATTGGAAAAAAGCCTCTTTTTAGCCTTGTTCTCTCTCGCGGCACTCAAGTCCACAGACATCAGATCATCTATGGAAGCTCCACTTTGATATCTGGAAATCAACTCATCCACCTCATCCGAATAATCTTTCGATTCAACTTGGTAACCTAATTTCTCTTCCAATGCCGACTTCAAGGTCAACACGTTCCTGTTCTCACAGAACACCAATGGAATAACCAACCAATAATTAGCCGTCCCTACCAATCCATTACTCCTATGGTAACCTCGAAACGTTCTTCCTAAGAATGCAGACACATCAGGCTTTTGCCATTCTAATTTTCTATCGCCTAGTTTAAAATCGTCAGCGGCATGGCGCAGGTTATTTACATCCAATAACTCGCCACTTTGCAGGTCTTCATTCACCTTTCCCACCAAAACGCCGTACATATAAACCTCATCGTCCTTTTGGAAAGGATCTATGGTAAACTTATGCTTGGCAGCCACAGCTCTTTTCAGGCTGATTTCATTCCCTTCAAATTCCAGGGAATAGCCAGCTGGCAGGTCACGAAGAGCCACCAGGACATTATCTTTAGGATGGATTTGTAAAAACTCCAATCTCTCTTTTTCCATTTGGTACTATAATTCAAATATTTGTTCCATCATTACCCATTTTTCGCCAGGTTTAGATCCTGGAATAGACTGCTGATATTTCCACATCAACTGCTCCCAAACCTGCACAGCAGGATTCTCAGCGTCCATCTTATCTTTTCGCTCAAAGCTAAAGCTCTCATCAACCTCCATGATCATAAACAGGCGATTAGCAAAGCGATATATATCCATCACCGTTACACCAGCATCAGTAATCGACTTTTTGATTTCAGCAGAAACTCGCCTATGGTGATCTTCATATTCAGCGATCATTTTTGGATCATCAACCAGATCCAAAGCCATGGCATATCTTTTAATACTCATAATCTATTTATCAATGTCCCTGTTTAACAATCAGTTTATCGCTCTTGTTTTGGGTAGCAAACAAGGCCACCACCAAGAAACAAACCAATACCACAAAATACCCGTATTGCATATGACCGGTCAAATCTGACACATACCCCAAAACCGGAGGCAATAAAGCCCCTCCAACGATGGACATAATGATCAAACTAGATGCAGATTTAGTATCCGCACCTGTACCCTCTACCCCAATCGCAAAGATCGTTGGAAACATGATCGACATAAAAAATGCTATGGCAACCATACTGTAAAGCGTGATGACACCTGTACCAAAAATACACAACAAGGTCAGTAAGGCCGAGATAGCGGCGTAATACAACAACAGCTTCGCTGGAGCGATATAACGCATAAAGAAGGTCCCAACAAATCGCCCTAACATAAACATCAAGCCAGCAACCCCTGCATAGTATTTAGCATCTTTCGCTTCAATACCTGATACTTCCACGGCATATACGATCAAAAAGCTCAACACACAGACCTGTGCACCAATATAAAAGAACTGTGCAAGGACGGCCCAAGCAACGTTTTTATGCCTCAAGGCCTTTAAAAAGCCTTTTCCTTCGCCCTCTTCTTCCTTTACTTCAGGCAACTTGATGAAGAAAAAGATCAATGCAACTACCAAAATAATGACCCCCAAAATAACATAGGGCCCTTTTACCACGGCCGTTTCCGTCTGTATATAGGCCAAACGCTCCGCATCAGTCAAGGCCGCAACCTGTTCAACGGTTTTGGGATCTTCCGTCAGAATAAACTTCCCTCCGACGATCGGAGCAACAAAAGCAGCCAAACCATTAAAAGATTGGGCGAAATTCAGACGTTGGGTGGCTGTATTAGGATCCCCTAAGACAGTCATATAAGGGTTTGCAGCTGTTTCCAGAATCGTGATTCCACAGGCCACCACGAATAAAGCAGAAAGAAAGAACATATAGCTCATCGTGTTGGCTGCCGGCACAAACAAAAAACATCCTACCGCAAAAAGGATCAACCCCACTAAAATCCCAACCTTATACCCATACTTCTGCATAATCAGTCCGGCCGGAATACCCATGACCAAATAAGCAATAAACACTGCTGAATCCACCAAAGAGGCTTGGAGATGGGTCAAACTGAACGCACTCCTGAGGTGAGCTATCAATATAGGGTCCAGGTTATGGATAAATCCCCAGAAAAAAAACAGGGACGTGATTAATACGATAGCTATAGTGTTACTCCTATTGTTCATAGTGTGGAATATAATTGAGAAACTAAATACGAGATATTTCAGCAAAAAGTATTGAACTATATTACCTAATTAATAAACTATTTTACCATTCACGGCCTTTGCAATTCAATTTTTATGAATAAATTAGACATTATGATCATCAAGCAACTCACTGTTCCAAAAACAGAGAATCAAAGTTTCCAGATGCGAAGGGATTATTTCCCCAAGCATCAATCCATTTGGCATTATCATGAAGAATGGGAACTGGTCTATGTCAAGAAAGGATCGGGAACTCTTTTTATTGGTGACCGAATAAAGAGTTTCCATGCTGGAATTGCTGTGCTTATCCCATCTCAGATCCCTCATTATTGGCTTTTTGATGAAATATCCAATCCAGAAAAGCCTGAAGAAACAATAGATTGTGTTGTTGTCCATTTTATCCAGGACTTTGGAATAGAGAAGTTTTTGCAAGCACCTGAGTTAGTACAGATCAAACAGCTGTTGGATCAAACGAGTAGAGGCAGGTATATCCCCATTGATCAGGATGGTTTATTTGACCTGCAGATCCAGAAATGCATCCAATCCAGCGGAATGACCAAGTTTTTCCTCTTATTGGAATGCTTGCAGGAGGCATCCAACCTAGTAGCCGAGGAATTGATCAGTACAAATTATTCCATTCTCAATCAGTCAGAAGACCAATATCGGATGAACAGCCTGATGGGCTACATTCGTGAAAACTACAAACACAGAATCATGCTTCAGGACCTGGCCAAGGTTGCCGGAATGACCGAAAACTCCTTTTGCCGCTATTTTAAGAATAAAACCGGAAAAACGCCGGTGCAATTCATTAACGAAGTCAGGATATCACATGCCTGTTTTCAATTGCGGAATAGCAACATTAGCCTGAAAGAAGTATGCTATGATTCTGGATTCAATAATTTTGTGAGCTTCCACAAGTCTTTTAAGAGCATTACGGGCACCACGCCCAATCAATTCAGGACTTAATTACGAAGTAAATAAGTCCTTGATATTTTTTCTCGAAAGCTCCCTTTTTTATTTTTTCAATTCATATTAAACGATATTTTTGCAGGCAGAATCACACTGCCATGAACAAACTATACAGATTTTTAAATTTACATTTTGGGGAAGAAGCGAAGGATAAGGTTTTGGAAAACGTCACTTCCAGCATATCTTTTCGCGGGGCAAATGTATGGATTTTGGCATGTGCCATTGTTGTTGCCTCGGTTGGACTGAATGTCAACTCCACGGCTGTCATCATCGGTGCCATGCTAATTTCTCCATTGATGGGTCCGATTGTAGGTGCGGGCTTTGCCTTAGGGACCTATGACTTCACCCTATTGAAGAAATCGATCAAGAATCTGGCTATTGCCACGGTTGTCAGTCTATTTGTTTCCTTTGTATACTTTCTTTTAAGCCCATTTAAGGAAGCGCAATCGGAATTACTGGCTCGTACCGCTCCAAACATTTATGATGTCCTCATCGCATTCTTTGGTGGCTTAGCAGGCGTAATAGCATTGACCAGGGTGGAAAAGGGAAATCCTATCCCCGGAGTTGCGATTGCCACCGCCCTCATGCCACCCCTCTGTACAGCCGGATATGGTCTCGCCATCGGCAATTTCAGTTATTTCGGTGGAGCACTTTACCTTTACACCATCAACTGTTTCTTTATCTGTATCTCAACCTTCTTGATCGTTAAATTCTTGAAATACCCTAAAGTAAAATTCGTGGATGAAGCCAAGGAAAAACGTATTACAAGAACCATCAGTACCCTGATCTTGGTGATCCTAATTCCAAGTTTCTATTTGGCTTACCTCCTACTACAAGAAAAGAAATACAGCCAAAACGTTGATAATTTCATCCAAAATGAATTTGTGAACAAGGGCTACACCTTGATTTACGAGAACACCTATTTCAACAGCCGGCCCAAAAAGATTGAACTTGCTTTCCTGGACAAGAAATTCGACTCCTTGGAAATCAAGGATCTCAAAATGAAGTTAGCTACTTATAATCTAGAAAATACGGATCTCCTGATCAGACAGGACAGCACAGATCTCAAAAGAGATATTTTGGCAGAGATCAACAGGCAATCTAGAAATGTTTCTGAAAAGGATGTGACGATCCAGAACCTAAGGAAAGAACTCGCTTCCTATACCTTCGATGACCAGAACCTAATCAAGGAAATCAATATCCTATTCCCTGAATTGGCACCCTACAGCATAGGAAAACAACTGGTCGTTGTATCATCCGACAGCAGTCACTACCAGAATATCATTACGTACAATGCTCAGAAGGATATAAACGCTGAGGAACTTGGCAAATTAAAGAAATGGCTGGAAAACAAATTGGAAACTGGCAATATCCAAATCGTAAGGGCAAATTCACAATAAACAAAGGGAGGCATTTATCAGCCTCCCTTTGTTTATTACTTATATTCTTTCTTGGAATTTAAGGCGAGGTATCCAAATACCCCCGCTAATAAAGAAGTCAATAAAATGGATAGTTTAGCTTCAGAAACATGGTCTGGATTGCTAAACGATAAGATGGCGATAAAGATGGACATGGTAAAACCAATACCAGCCAACAGCCCTACTCCAATAATATGCTTCCAATTACTTCCTTCAGGTAGAGAACTTAGTTTAGCCTTCGTACATAAAAAGGAAGTTAACAGGATACCGATCGGTTTCCCGACCAATAATCCCAATGAAATCCCCAACCCTAAGCCAGAAGTCAGTCCGCCCAACATTTCCTTTTCCAGGGTTATATTGGTATTGGCAAAAGCAAAAAGTGGAATGATCAAGAAGTTAACCGGCTTGGTCAAAGCATGCTCCAAACGCTCCAATGGCGATTCAATTGCCGTATCATTGGTAGGAATGGTCATCGCCACCAAAACCCCAGCAATAGTAGCGTGGATACCGGAATGATGAATAAAATACCAAATAAACACACCCGGAATCAAATACAAGTAAGGATTCAGCACATTGAATTTGTTCATCAGGATCAATACAACCATACCCGCAACTGCATAGTATAGATAAGTCAATTCAATTCCCGAAGAATAGAAAAACGCGATTACCAAAATAGCGATCAAGTCATCCACGATAGCCAAGGCAGCTAGGAATATCTTGAGACTGGAAGGAATCCTGTTGCCCAACAGATTGATCACCGCCAATGCAAAGGCAATGTCCGTCGCCATTGGGATACCCCAACCACTTGCCGTTTCCTGTCCAGCATTAAAGGACAAATAGATCAATGCAGGCACAACAGCACCACCAATAGCACATAAAATCGGTAAACTCGCTTTTTTAGGTGAAGACAGTTCACCTTCCACGATTTCACGTTTGATCTCCAACCCTACCAATAAAAAGAAAACAGCCATCAGACCATCATTGATCCACAGCAGAACTGAATATTTCAAGTGAATGGATTCCGTTTCGAAACCTAGTGGCAGGTCCAAAAGATTTTGAAGGGCTGCCGCCAAGGGACTATTTGCAATGATCATGGATAGGATAACACATAGAAACAACATGATCCCACCCGCGTTACTCGACGCAAAGAAATCCTTAAAAACGTTCAGATTAATTAATTTAGCCATAGGTAATTATATATTTTTATTTTTCTCCCAAATCCCCACATCTGAAAACTTCGTTTCAGCATTATTAAATACCGGATCCTTTCCTTCTTTTCGTTGTTGGTTATAATCTTTGAAAAGTTTCAAGACCTTATTATGCAACAAAATAATGGCGATCATGTTTAGCCAAGCCATCATTCCTACGCCAATATCGCCCAGATCCCAGGCCATCTTGGCTGTTGAAATACATCCTAGATAGACCGAACCCAATATCATCACCCTCAAAACCCAGATCAAGGCAGTCCTGCTCCTGTTTTTTCCTATAAAGCTCACATTACATTCGGCGATATAGTAATAGGCCATAATCGTTGTAAAAGCAAAAAACATCAATGCGATGGCAATGAAACCCGCCCCTAAGGAAGGAAAATGCTGCGAAACGGCCAATTGGGTAAACTCCGGACCTGCTTCAATACCTGGGATGTGCTGCACAATAAATCCGCCAGCGGAATCTGCTACATTATATTGCCCTGTAAACAGGATCATCAACGCCGTAGCCGTACAAACAAATAAAGTATCCACATAAACTGAAAAACCCTGCACCAAACCCTGTTTAACTGGATGGCTCACCTCGGCAGCTGCTGCAGCATGTGGCGCAGTACCTTGACCGGCTTCATTGCTATAGATCCCTCGTTTTACACCCCAAGAAATCGCGGAACCCACGATCCCGCCAAATGTGGCATCCAAATTCAAGGCTGACTGGAAGATCAGTTTAAAAACCGCCGGAACTTGCTGGATGTTTAGGATTATGATGACAACGGCCATTAAGATATATGCACCAGCCATAAATGGAACCACATATTCGGCAACCTTAGAGATTCTTTTTACACCACCGATAATGATAAAACCCAATAACAGCACCAAAAAGATCCCGATAACCATTGGAGAAAGGTCAAAGGCTGACTTCATGGCCAAGGCAATGCTATTGCTCTGCACACTTGGCAATAAGAAACCCGTACTGATGATGGTCACAATGGCAAATATCCAAGCAAACACCTTACTCTTTAACCCTTTTTGGATATAATAGGCTGGTCCACCGCGGTATTGCCCATCCTTTTCCTCTTTATACAATTGACCAAGAGTGGCCTCAATAATCGCCGATGAGCTTCCCAAGAAAGCAATGATCCACATCCAGAATACGGCGCCTGGTCCACCCATACCAATGGCTGTAGCCACACCAGCAATGTTTCCTGTCCCCACCCGACCCGATATGGCCAATGAAAAAGCCTGAAAAGAGGATATTCCCTTTTTGGAACTATTGCCTTTAAAGAGAAGGCGGATCATCTCTTTCAAATAAATTAGTTGTGGAAATTTAAAGCGAACCGTAAAATACACCCCTGCCAAAAGGCACAAGTACACCAAGGCATCACTCCAAACTATACTATAAATTTTGTCTATAATTTCCTGCATAAATCCATCCCTCAATTGGTAGGTCCGCTAAAATATAGAATACTTCCAACGCTTTACAGAATTATTGCATAGATAATCTCTATATGTCACACTAATTTTATAGAAAGAATTGACCCAATTTTTCTATAAAATACAAGCAGAAAATTTAAGGAAAGGATAATTTTAACTAATATCAACACAAAAGAAAAAGCATCTTGCTCCAGTTTTACCTTTCTTCAAGATGCTTCTTACATTTCAGAAAATATGTTCTATTTAGATTTTTCTTCTGTAGACTTTACTGTGGTCTTATGTTTCCATGGATCTCTAGGCCTTTTTTTACCGTATGAACCCATGATGATCTTTCCTTTTCTACTTTTTTTATCTCCTTTTCCCATAAGCTTGTTATTATGTAATTGTTAAATAAAAATATATTTTGGACTCTCAAGTTACTAAAAATGAGACATATTACAAAATGAACAAAAAGGAAATGGGCGAAAACAAAACAGGGTTATGGCAAAACCATAACCCTGTTTAAATACCCCATGGAGGCGAGTTTATCCTCTACTGTTGTAGTTAGGCGCCTCTTTAGTAATTTGAATATTATGAGGATGAGACTCACGCAATCCAGCACCTGTGATACGAACAAACTTCGCTTCTTGTAATTTTTCAATGGTTGCAGCACCACAGTAACCCATGGAAGCACGTAATCCACCGATATATTGGTAAACTACCTCTGCCAAGGTCCCTTTATATGGTACACGACCTACGATTCCTTCTGGAACCAATTTCTTGATATCATCTTCCACATCTTGGAAATAACGGTCTTTAGAACCTTTTTCCATAGCTTCTACAGAACCCATTCCACGATAGGACTTGAATTTTCTACCTTCTAATAGGATAGTTTCACCTGGTGCTTCTTCAACACCGGCAAACAATGAACCAGCCATAATGGTATTTGCGCCGGCAGCAATTGCTTTCGCAATGTCTCCTGTCTGTTTGATACCACCGTCAGCGATCAATGGTACACCCGTTCCTTTTAAAGCCTTAGCGACTTCATAAACGGCATACAATTGAGGAACACCTACACCAGCAATGATACGGGTTGTACAGATTGATCCGGGACCAATACCCACTTTAACCGCATCTGCACCAGCGTCTGCTAACATTTTCGCCGCATCTCCCGTTGCAATGTTTCCTACGATCACCTGTAGGTTAGGATATGCAGCCTTTACCTCTTTCAATTTATTGATAACACCTAGGGAATGTCCGTGTGCAGTATCAATGGTAACCACATCAACACCAGCTTTAACTAAAGCTTCAACACGTTCTAGGGTATCTGGCGTAACTCCTACCGCTGCACCAACCAATAGACGACCATGTTCATCTTTTGCTGCATTAGGATAGTGTTTGTATTTCTGAATGTCTTTAAAAGTAATCAATCCTTTCAAGACACCGTTTGTATCAACTACTGGTAGTTTTTCAATCTTATGGTTCTGAAGGATCTCTTCAGCCTTGATTAGATCGGTCCCTTCAGGAGCAACCACCAAATTGGTTTTGGTCATCAGTTCACTGATCGGGCGGGCCATATCTTTCTGGAAGCGAAGGTCACGGTTTGTAACAATCCCAACCAGCTTACTTTCCAAATTAATAACCGGAATACCACCGATTTTATGATCTTTCATGATCTGAAAAGCATCACCTACGGTTGCATTTTCCAATAAGGTGACCGGATCTTGGATCATTCCGCTTTCTGAACGCTTTACTTTGCGCACTTCAGCTGCTTGTTCCGAGATCGTCATATTCTTATGTAACATACCGATTCCGCCTGCCTGAGCAATCGCTATCGCTAGATCAGCACCTGTTACGGTGTCCATAGCGGCCGATACCAAAGGAATATTTAATTTGATTTTCTTAGTTAAGAATGTACTTGTATCTACGTCACGAGGTAAGATTTCTGAATATGCAGGAATTAATAATACATCGTCGTAGGTAAGTCCTTCTTGTACGAATTTTTGTGGATCTAATTGCATAGCAAATATTAAATGGGGTTTCCTATTTGCGAGGCAAATTTACGAAAATTTATAAAATAATAAAACTCTAAATAACTATTTACATAAAATCGACATTAAGGTACAACTACCGGAAAACAGGTAATTGAGCAATTAGTTAAAGGAATGTTAAATTTTTGGCAAGCTAATTGCTATTCATGTATAAATTAAAGTTTAATTAACACAATATTTATGAAAAAGACATTACTATCATTAGCAGCGGCAGCTGCATTAGTTTTTGGTTTTAACGAAGCAAAAGCTCAGACTCCTTATAAAACAGCAATCGGTTTAGCTATTGACTTAGGTGATGGCGCTACTTTGTTTGGCCCACAGATCAAACATTCATTCGGTGGTAACAATGCTGGTAACGCGCAAGTTTTATTCGGTGATAACTTCACCGCAGTTGGAGCTGACTACTCTTACAACCAACAATTCGCTGGTACTAACGGTTTAGGATGGTATGTAGGTGTTGGTCCTCAGTTAGGTTTCGGTGGTGATGAGACTTGGTTTGCTGTACGTCCAGCTGCTGGTCTTGAGTACAAAATCCCTGCTGCTCCATTAGCATTACATTTTGACTGGAAACCTTGGTGGAACCTTTCTCACAGCTCAAACTTCGAAGCTGCTCGTTTTAGCTTAGGATTTAAATTCACTTTGAAATAAGCTGAATTAAAATGTATAAAAAAGGCTTTTCGGATACCGGAAAGCCTTTTTTAATGGATCAAATCCTAGACACTAAAAACCCTTGAACCATTCCTGGAACATAGGCCCAACCACTGGAACTGCATTTTCCTTCCCATTGATAGCGCCGATCAATCCGATTACCCAAAAGATAAACAGTGCGATAAAGACTAGATAAGCAACAATCCCTCCTACCCCTGGTATATAGTGCAAGACACCTGCAACCAGGCCCAGGATAAACAAACCTAGGTTTTGGCGAATATGGAACTTGACAAAGGGATCGTTCTTGTCCCTGTTCATCAAAAATGCCACTAACAAACCAATCCAAGTCAAGTAGGATACGACACCTAATGTCTTATTGTCCTGAATCCTTTCCTCATTCATTTTCAAATCATTTCTGTTCATATTGTTTCTGTTTATTTAATTAATAGTCCGTAAAAAGCCAATGTTCATCGATCAGAGTTGCAAACTTATCGAAATGGACCAAAGGAAAACATCCCTGAATTCAGGGCATTTTAGGGTAATTGAATAAGGAATTGATCGGAAGAATGTGGAAAAGAATGCTTGGCTATCGCCAAAAAGTTTAACCCAATAATAACACAGAAAATTAGGAATTTGACGATTCCATTCTAATTGAAAATGAAGACAATATTTAATAACAACTTTTTCCGTATTAAGTTTGATATACTATTTTCATTATATAATTTTTTTATACCTTTGCGAATCTTGGTAAAATATTATTAAGCTTAAAAAAAACATAAAAAACCATAATTTATTACGATTAGACAATGAGTAAAGGGCTGATTAAATTTTTGGTGATAGTGGTTTCCTTAGCGTGCCTCTACTCCTTATCATTCACTTTTGTAACTAGAAAAGTTGAGAAAGACGCAGCGGAATACGCCAAAGGCGACATGGCTAAAGAAAAAGCCTACCTAGATTCCATTGCTGGTGAGGAAGTATATAATATAGGTATTGCTAAATTCACTTATCGCGAAGCAAAATCCAATGAAATTGCGCTAGGCTTGGACCTAAAAGGTGGTATGAACGTTACAATGGAAATTTCATTGAACGAATTGATTGCCAATTTAGCAGATAATCCTAAGGACGCAAACTTCAACAAAGCATTAGAAAATGCAGTGAAAAAAAGTAAAACGACCAACACTTCGTTGATTGATTTATTTTTAAATGAATATAAAGCGACCGGTGCAAGTACGCCGATTGCTTCTTTCTTTGCTACAAAAGATAACTCCGCTGTAATCTCTGGTAACAGCTCTGAATCGGATGTCCGTAATTTCTTGGACAAAGAAGCTGACAACGCCATCCAAAACTCTTATAAAGTTTTACGTACGCGTATCGATAAATTCGGTGTAGCTTCTCCAAATATCCAAATCCAACAAGGAACCAACCGTATCTTGATCGAATTGCCTGGTGTAAACGATGAAGAACGTGTTCGTAAGCTTTTACAAGGTTCTGCGAAGTTGGAATTCTACGAAACTTATCAAAACCCACAAGTATATTCTTTATTAGAAAATGTGAACAGAACATTGGCAACTACCTTGAAAGCTGATAAACCAGCTGCAAACGTTGCTTCTGATTCTACTGCTGCTACTACAGCTGCAGACAGCACTAAGAAAGAAGATAACTTATTGGCAAAATTAGGGGCTAACCAAAAGTCTTCTGACTCTGCAACAGCTGATTCTTCAGCTCAACCTAATGCAGCTGCTCTAGCAGACAACCCTCTATTTGCCGTATTATCTCCTTCTACTTTTAGCCAAAACGGCCAACAACAATTGGCTCCAGGTGCTGTGGTAGGATATGCTAACTTGAAAGACACTGCTAAAGTAAATGCTTTGCTTGCTCGTCCAGAGGTAAAATCGATTATCCCTGCTAACTTGAAATTGTTATGGGCTGTAAAACCTGAAAACAATGCAAAGGATTTCCTTTCGTTATATGCGATCAAAACTACTGGTGCTGAAAACGGTCCTGTAATGACGGGCGAGGTTATTACCGATGCTCGTGACGGATTCGACCAACAAAACAGCCCTATCGTTTCTATGGAAATGAACGCTGATGGTGCTCGTCAATGGAAACGTGTAACTGCCCAAGCGGCACAAAACAGAGACGCTATCGCTATCGTATTGGATGGTGTCGTGTATTCTGCTCCTGGAGTAAACGAAGAAATCCCTAACGGTAATTCTCAAATCTCAGGTAACTTCACTATTGAAGACACCAAAGACTTAGCTAACGTATTGAAAGCTGGTAGGCTTCCAACAACTGCTAAGATCGTTGAAGAAGCTATCGTAGGTCCTTCATTAGGTCAAGTGGCGATTGATTCAGGTGTAAACTCAGCAGTTATCGGTATCATCGTTGTTATGGCGTTCATGATCGCTTATTACAACCGTGCAGGTATTGCTGCAAATATTGCTGTAATCTTCAATGTATTCTTCTTAATGGGAGTTCTTGCTTCCTTGAATGCTGTACTGACCCTACCTGGTATCGCAGGTATCGTTTTGACGATGGGTACCGCGGTGGATGCAAACGTACTGATCTATGAGCGTATGCGTGAGGAACAGGCTTTGGGTAAATCACCTCGTCAGATTGTTGCCGATGGTTATAAACATGCCATGCCTTCGATCCTTGACTCGCAGATTACGACATTCTTGGTAGGTTTGATCCTATTCTTTACAGGTTCTGGTCCTATCCAAGGTTTTGCAACAACGTTAATGATCGGTATTATTACCTCTTTGTTCACAGCGATCTTCATCACACGTTTGATTTTCGAATACATGTTGAGCAAAGACATGAAAATCACTTTGTCATTCCCTTGGTCAAACCATACCTTGAAAAATGCAAACTTCCAATTCATCAAGAAAAGAAAAATTGCATACGGAATTTCAGTTATTGCGGTGATCCTATCATTTGCTGCCATCATGGTCAAAGGTTTCTCTTATGGAGTAGACTTCCAAGGTGGTCGTACATATACCGTACGTTATGATCAAAACGTTGCTCCTGAAGTTATTCGTGAGAACCTAGACAATATCTTTGGTACTACAACAGAGGTTAAGACTTTCGGTAGTGAAAACCAAATGCGTATCACGACTTCTTATCATATTGAAGAAACAAGCGATGAAGCTGACAAGGAAGTATTAAGTAAATTGAATGAAGGTCTTTCGAAAATTCAAGGAAACAAATACGAAATCCTATCTCAACAAAAAGTAGGACCAACCATTGCTAGTGACATCCGCGACCGTGCTATCTATGCGTCAATCTTATCGATTATCGTAATTGCAGCATATATCTTGATTCGTTTCCACAAATGGCAGTATTCGGCTGGAGCAGCGATTGCAACAGTTCACGATGCGATTATCCTATTGGGTCTATTCTCGATCTTAGATGGTATCGTACCGTTCTCATTGGATATTGACCAACACTTCGTTGCAGCGATCCTAACCGTATTAGGTTACTCGGTGAACGATACGGTGGTGGTATTTGACCGTCTTCGTGAATACTTGAAGAAACCAAATGCACACCATGAAGACATGGGAACTACCATCAACAAAGCGATCAATTCTACATTGAGCCGTACCGTAATTACATCATTGACTGTAATCTTCGTGTTAGCTGTATTGTTCGTCTTTGGTGGCGAGGTTATCCGTGGTTTCTCATTCGCTATCCTTGTGGGTATCGTAGTAGCTACTTACTCTTCTATCTTCTTGGCAGCTCCTGCTATTTATGACCTAAGTGCTGGTAAACACTTAGCAGACTCAGCAAAAGAAAAAGACAAAAAACAAGCTAAAGTAGTAACTCCATAATACTTGGAATCTACCTGAAAAATAGAAGGCCCTGAAAATTCAGGGCCTTTTTTTTGTACTATCCTAATTACTCGGGGACAGATCGGCTTTATTATGTCAAAATAATGTTTATTCTAGCATCGCAGCCGGCATACTCTATATTTTTTATTAGTTTTGAATCTTAAACACAAGACATGAGAAATAAATTAATCCTATCCTCTCTTTGCCTTTCTTTAGGTGTATTAGCTGTGGGATGCAATAACCAACCGCAGAAAACAGAAAATACGGAAGCACATGATGAACATGCCGGCCATGACCATGCTGCCCATGACCACTCTGCTCACGAGCATACGGCACAATCAAGCAACCCTGCTCCTGCTGCTCCCCAAACAACAAAAGCTGCAGCTTTGAGTATCCCTGAGTTCAATTTTTATAAAGTAAAATCTGGGATCTCTTTTACCAAGGCTGACCTGCCTGCTGGAAAGAATACCGTATTCGTACTGTTCGATCCAGGATGTAGCCACTGTCAAAATGAAACCAAAGGTTTAGCTAAAAATTACGATAAGATCAAGGACATCAATGTGATCTATGTATCCATGAATGACCCTGCTCTGATGGCGCAGTTCTTCACAACCTTCGGAAAAGAACTTGACGGAAAACCAAATGTTCAGATGCTGTGGGATAGAAACCAAGAGTTTGTTCAAAAGTTCCATATCCCGAATATGTTCCCTGCCAATTATGTTTATGGTCCAGACGGCCAATTGAAAACTTATTGGGAAGGTGAAAAAAACATCAATGAAGTAATCGCTGAATTTAACAAATAATGAGAATTGCCATCAATGGTTTTGGCCGTGTTGGCCGCCATACCCTCAGAAATCTACTGAGCAGAAACCTCGACCAGATGGAGGTTGTTGCCATTAATGACCTTGCAGATGCAAAGACATTGGCACATTTATTCAAATACGATTCGGTCCATGGACCATTGAATCGAACGGTAGATTTTGATGGAAATCATTTGATCATTGATGGCAGATCCATCCTGATATTAAACCAGAAAAATCCAGGGGACCTGCCTTGGAAAGATCTGGATATTGACGTGGTCGTGGAATCCACAGGCTTCTTCGTCAAGGCAGAATTGGCAGCAAAACATCTGGATGCTGGAGCAAAACAGGTGGTCATCTCTGCCCCTTCCCCTGACAAAGAGATCCCGACCGTAGTATTAGGCATCAACGATAAGGATTTTGATTGGAACAGCCCAATCTTCTCCAATGCATCCTGTACGACCAACAATGTCGCGCCACTGATCAAGATCTTGGATGAAAACTGGGAAATAGTGGATGGCTATATCACAACGGTACATTCCATGACCGGCGATCAAAATCTACATGATGCACCCCATCGTGACCTCCGAAGGTCAAGGGCGGCATCTGCATCCATCATACCGACAACTACCGGAGCTGCAAAAGCCATCACCAATGTCTTCAAACATCTGGATGGCAAACTTGGAGGCGCCGGAATCAGGGTGCCTGTCCTAAATGGCTCTCTAACGGACTTCACCTGCAACCTGGCAAAAAAAACAACGGTGGAAGAAATCAACCAAAAATTTAAGGAAGCTGCAGAAGGTGAATTAAAGGATGTACTATACTATACCGAAGACCCCATCGTATCCGTGGATATCATCAATAATCCCTATTCATGCGTCTTTGATTCGGAACTGACCAGTATTGTGGGAGGCTTGGTCAAAGTTGTAGGCTGGTATGACAATGAGTTTGGTTATTCCAATAGATTGGTCGATATCCTACAGAAACTGGCAAGCCGATGATCCGATTTATCAAAGTAGAAGATACTTTGCCGTTAAGAAGCGCTGTATTGCAAAAAGGCAAGGCTCTGGAGCTTTGTGTCAACCCCGAAGATTTAAGGCCAGACAGCTTCCACTTAGGGCTGTATGACGATGAAAACCAACTACAATGTGTTCTGACCGTTCACAGAACCAACAATCCCAAGCTTCCACATGAAGGGTACCGTTTGCGGGGAATGGCAACTGCCCCCGAAGCCAGAAGAAAAGGCTATGCAAAAGAATTATTAGGAGCAGCAATCGACCATATCAAATCCCAGTTACATGGAGATTATCTATGGTGCATTGCCCGAGAAATAGCATACCCTTTTTATTTGGATATGGGCTTTGAATTTATTTCTGATGAATTCGAATATAAGGATGCGGGTAAACACAAGGAAATGTATATCCCCTTTTACTAAGTGCCTATAACTCGCCTGCAACTCCCAGTCCAAACAGAGCAAAATCATATTTAACAGGATCCTTGGGATCCAAGGTCCGCAGATTCTCGGTCAGTTCCAAGGCTGTTTTCCAATTTACCTTATCCGATTGGATCAACCCGAACTTCCGGCCTACCCTTTCCACATGCACATCGCAAGGACAGATCAGATCTTTGGCATCAATCCTGTTCCAGATCCCGAAATCCACGCCCTTATCATCTTTCCTTACCATCCAGCGCAGAAACATATTCAAACGCTTGCAACTTGATTTCTGCATTGGCGAACTCACATGCTTCCGGGTCCTTTCCGGAAAATCCGCCAAAGAGAAAAAATAGGATTTGAAACCATTTAAGGATTGCTCCACAGTAAACTCCTCTCCTTCCTCAATCTGCAAAAAGGCATCTTCCAAGCTGTCGAAATGCTGGTAATGGTAATGGAAAAAACTGATGAAGTAAAGGAGATCGGTATCATTGAAGGTCCTATGTTTGAAACCTAACATATTTTTCAGATCATGCCCCTGATGGTTCAGCATAAAATCATAGGGACTGCCATCCATACGTTGGATAAGCTCATTACATTTATTGATAATGGTTTTCCGTTGTCCCCAAGCCAATATGCTCGCAAAGAACCCCATGATTTCAATATCCTGCTTTAATGAAAATTGATGCGGAATACTGATGGGGTCATTAGGAATAAAATTCGGTTGGTTGAATTCCTCCACTTTACGGTCCAAAAATTCCTTTAATGATAAATCCATTGTTGCGAAAATAAGGAAAAAAGACAGGAGTTTTGAGGGAGAGTTTGAACCAGGATTGAAGGGATGGGAGGATGGACCAAGATTTGGGCATGAACCAGGATTCAATGGATGGGAGGATGGACCAAGATCAAAATTCCCGTATATGTTCGGCATATTTGATAGGAGCGTATCGCTTACAGCCACTTTATGATTCGATGGGGATGACAGCAGGTATTTGGACATTTACTTACAGATTCTTCACTTTTCGTTCAGAATTGGAAATGTGCTAAAGAGCATTCTGAGAAACGCGAAGAATCTATACGGTTCTCCTCCCACCGACCCTGTCATCCTTGACCGAAGGTCAAGGAACTGTACGCCAATCGCAGCTATAACCGAGGGCTAAGAAACTGTATGTGACAAAATAAATGATGGAATTATTATTGGAAGTTTGGATTGTTCCGAGATGTTTCGTTCCTCAACACGACAGAAAAAATAAAGATTTCCAGCGGAATGTCTGCCATAATCTTGGTCTATCCTCGAATCTCTTGAATCCTGGTTCAAAAAAAAGCCATCTTTCGATGGCTTTCATATATCATTAAGAATTGATTTCTTTCCAGATCATGTCCTTCAGTTGCTGGATATTTTTTCCGGTAACGGAAGAAATAAATAGGTAAGGAATTCCTTTCGGTACTTGAAGGGCCATTTCCTTTTCCAGTTCTTCATCCAGCATATCAGATTTACTGATTGCCAAAAGCTTTGGCTTATCCAATAATTCCGGATTATAGGCGGTCAATTCATTCAATAGGATCTCGTATTCTTCAGCGATGGTACGGTCAGTATCTGCAGGCACCAAGAAAAGCAGTACCGAATTTCTTTCGATATGTCTCAGGAAACGGTGTCCTAAGCCTTTACCTTCAGATGCCCCTTCGATAATTCCGGGGATATCGGCCATTACAAATGACTTCCCATCACGGTAACTTACGATCCCTAGATTTGGCACCAAGGTCGTAAAGGGGTAATCTGCAATTTCAGGTTTTGCTGCCGATACCACAGATAGTAAGGTCGATTTACCCGCATTTGGGAAACCCACCAAACCAACATCTGCCAATACCTTCAATTCCAAGATCATCCACTCCTCTTTACCCGGTAATCCCGGTTGAGCGAACCTTGGTGTTTGAACGGTAGAGGATTTAAAGTGCCAGTTACCCAGTCCACCTTTTCCTCCTGCTGTCAAAATCTTGGTTTCTCCATCTTCGGTGATTTCGAATAGGACCTCTCCAGTTTCGGCATTCTTGGCAACGGTACCCAGCGGCACCTCCAGGATTTCATCCTTTCCGTTTGCACCGGTACGCAAAGCACTTCCCCCAGATTCACCGGGTTCAGCAATAATATGTTTTCTGAATTTCAGGTGCAATAAAGTCCAGTGCTGATGCGACCCTTTCAGGATAATATGTCCACCGCGACCACCATCACCACCGTCAGGTCCCCCTTTTGCCGTGTGTTTATCACGGTGCAAATGGGCTGATCCGGCACCTCCGTGTCCAGAACGGCAACATACTTTTACATAATCAACAAAATTTGACCCCTGAGCCATATCTCTCCCTATTCAGAATATTTTTATTAATAATTATCGATAACGTTTGAAAGGTCGGCAAAAATCGTTTCGATTTCACCGATACCGTTCACTTTTGTCAACTTACCTTGATTTTCGTAGTAAGGCAACACATGAATGGTCTTTCCGAAGTATTCTTCGATACGTTTTTTCAATTTGTCAGCTGCATCATCCGCACGTCCTGAAATCTCCTGACGCTTAGCGATACGCTGGGTAAGTTCATTTTCATCCACATCCAATGCAATCACTCCAGTGATCGACGTATTGTTCGCTTCCAAAAATTTATCCAATGCCTCTGCTTGAGCTACTGTACGTGGGAATCCATCAAAAATAAACCCTTTTGCTTCAGGATTGTTTTTCAACTCCTCTTCCAACATAGAAATTGTAATCGAGTCAGGAACCAAATTACCATCAGCAATGATCTGACTCACTTCTTTGCCCAGTGGAGTCTGATTTTTGATGTGCCCTCTGAACATATCTCCAGTAGAAATATGGTGCAAGGCATATTTATCGATCAATTTAGCCGATTGGGTCCCCTTACCTGCCCCCGGAGGTCCGAATAAAACTAGGTTTAGCATAATGTGTTGTTATTTTTTTAGATGTAAAAAAACAAAAGCCTAATCCCGTATAAGAATTAGGCTCTTTCCAAGTGCGCTCAAAGGGAGTCGAACCCCTAACCTTCTGATCCGTAGTCAGATGCTCTATCCAATTAAGCTATGAGCGCGGCAACCAATACTATACGACTGACGCCCTTTCTGTTTTGGTGATGCAAATATAAGGAAATAATATCCTCAGCAAAATTTTTTTTCACATTTAAAACCAATTCCTTTCAGCCTCAATGACTTATTTTTCCCCTTTTCGCTACGGGAATTCAATTTTTAAAGGAAGATGTTATGGCTGTGTTTATAAAAGAAAGTGCGCTCAAAGGGAGTCGAACCCCTAACCTTCTGATCCGTAGTCAGATGCTCTATCCAATTAAGCTATGAGCGCATTCTTTAAAGGACAAATTGTCCTTTGAGGTGGCGCAAATATCGGTACTTTTTTAGATTTTCCAAATCCTTTTTCCCTTTTTTGATCATTTTCAAACTATATTTTGCTTATCGTGTTGATATTTATATATTTAAAATTATGGCGGAACGTATAATTAAAAGCAACAAGATCCGGATTGGAGATATCAGTATCTCCTATTATATCAAAAAGGCCAGCGAACAACCTGAAAAAACGATCATTTTCCTACATGGTTTTCCCTTCAATAAAAAAATGTGGCGAGATCAGCTCGAAAGTTTAGAAGATAACATTACTGGTATTGCAGTCGATATTCGCGGACATGGAAATACAACAAAAGGTCATGGATTTTTTTCCATCGATGTATTTGCTAAAGACCTCGGCGTATTCATGCGCAAACTTGAAATTGACAAAGCTGTCCTCTGTGGGGTTTCCATGGGAGGCTATATAGCCCTAAGGGCCTATGAATTGTATCCAGATCGGATTTCTGGACTGATCCTCTCCGATACGCACAGCAAACCCGATGAAAATGCAGGTAAACAGAAGCGTTTTGATGCCATACAGGCAGTATTGCAATATGGTCGCAGACCTTATGCCATTGGATTTATTGCCAACCTGTTCTCGAAAAAAAGCATTGATTCCAATCCCGATGCCATCGAATTGATCAAGAGCAGTATCCGAAGGAACAGCATCGAATCCATCTGTGCAACCTTGCTGGCACTGGCAGCCCGAACGGACACTACGGAAGTCCTTCCAAAGATCAATGTTCCCACTTTAGTGGTTCGCGGAAAAGAAGACAAGATCACCCCCGCCAATCTCATGGAAGAACTGTCAAAAGGAATCAAGGGTTCAAAATATATTGAAATGGAAGATTGCGGGCACCTTCCAAACCTGGAACATCCTGAGGAGTTTAATCTCCACATGAATAAATTATTGCTAGAGGTCGATTAAACGACCTCTTTTTCTTTCTCTTTTTCTTTAGGAGTTTTGTTGTTTTTCTTGGTCTCCTTCTTTTTTATCGGTACATCAGGAACCACTTTGTCCGTTAGCTCCTTCCCTTTCTCGATCATAAAAGATGCTTTGTCATAGTCCCAAATCCCTGCGATATTATGGGGAATATTGATCACGTAATCGGGCTTGTACAGTTCAACCGATAGTTGGCTCAATCGTCTACGCATCATAAAATAGGACTCCTGAAGCATGGATATGGCATTCAGTCCTTTTGCACCATTGTATGGCCCATATTCAGCATCCGGTTTGCCATCGAGATTGACCGCAATAATGATGTTCCTTCGCTTCCTCCTGACGTAATTGATGGGCAATGGATTGATGACCCCTCCATCCACCAGGTTCCAGTCCTCGCTTTCTATACTGGTAAAAACAGCTGGAATGGCAATGGAAGCCCGAATAGCTTTGTAAACGCTCCCTTTATCAAACACAACTTCTTTTTCGCTTACCATATCGGTCGCGATGGCCCGAAATGGAATATCCATATCCTCGATGTTCTTATCCGGGAAGATTTCTTTCAGGGATTCAAAGACCCTCTCGCCTTTGAGCAGCCCAAACTTTGGATTGGTAAAATCCATCAGTTTAAAGACCTGCCTTCGGGTAATGGACCGCATCCATTCTTCCAGTTTCCCCATTTTCCCTTCGACATAGGCCGCTCCAATCAAAGAACCGATCGAACATCCTACCACCTCATCAATTTCATATCCTTTCTCCTCTAAACTACGAATTACCCCAATTTGAACCAGTCCACGAGCTCCGCCGCTGCCTAAGACCAATGATACCTTGCGTTTACTTTTTAAGAAGTTCATCCTTAAAGTTAGAATTTATTTCTCGAAGCTCATTGTCATTTTGATGTATGTTTTTAATAGATGTTTGCAACATATAAATATCATTGTTACTTTTGCTAACACTGTTAACTAAATACAGCATGGGACTTACAGAAAGAAAACTCAGACAACAGCAAGAACTTAAGGAACAGATCATCGTCTGCTCCCGAGAAATCGTCGAAAAAGAAGGTTGGGCGTCGCTTTCCATTCGAAAGATTGCAGATGCCATCGAGTATTCTGTCCCTGTGATCTACAAGCATTTTGAAAACAAGGAGGCTATTTCTGCTTATTTCGTAAAGGAAGGATTTATCCAATTACTGGATTCCATCAATCAGGAGATAGACCCTCAAGAAAACATCGCAACAAAGATCAAACAGCTTTCAGTTGGATATTGGTTGTTCGCCGCAAAATACCCCAAACATTATGAGATCATGTTTGGCCTGGGAATCCCAACCTGCGAAAAAACCAACGAATCGGAAGAGATAAAAAGGGTATCTAACCTGATGGTATCCCTGATCGATGAAGCGATCAAGGCCAGCGGAAAGAAGGACCTTGACCGATACCTCAAACTGAAGACCCTTTGGTCTATCCTGCATGGCATTGTCGCCATGGACTTGCTAGACCTGAGCAGCAAGGAAAACATCTGTCCATCGGCTGTCCTTGCGGACGCCATTGATGGCTATATCAAATCCATATTGATTTAACGTAAAATACTATCATAAATTTCAAGAGAATGAGCTTACTACAAGATTTATAATGGAGATACGCTACTAAAAAAATGACAGGAGCGGCTGTAGAACAAGAGAAAATTGATTACATAACCGAGGCTGCTAGGCTTGCCCCCACTTCTTCTGGCCTACACCCTTTCAAGGTAATCGAAATCAGCAACCAAGAGATCAAAGAACAGATTCTCCCTTTAGCATATAACCAATCGCAGATCGTTGACTCTTCACACCTGTTGATCTTTGCGGCATTCGATGAATACACCCAAGAGCGCGTGGATTCAGTGTTCTTACAACAGGAGCAAGAACGCGGATTGCCTGCTGGCTTCGCAAATGACTATAAGAATAACTTGATGACCAGGTTCAATAGTCAGACGAAAGACCAGCATTTTGAACACGCTGCACGCCAGGCCTACATTGGTTTTGGTATCGCGATTGCCGCTGCTGCTGAACAACGTGTTGATGCCACTCCGATGGAAGGTTTTAACAGCCAAGCCCTGGACCAATTCCTAGGACTTAATGAAATAGGTTTACGTTCTGTAACCATCTTGGCTTTAGGTCACCGCGACGAATCAAAAGATTGGTTGGTAAACTTGAAGAAAGTGAGGATTACCAAAGAGAACTTCGTGATCAGCAAAAACTAAAATTTCACCCAACATATTTGAAGAGGCCTTGATAGATTCGTGGCCTCTTTTGCATACCTTTATTCCGAACTCGATCAGACGACCGAAAAGGCCTCCAATTTTTAAGGGCAAAGCCAAGGCTTCAGAAGAAAGTTTTTTAGCCAATTTACCCATTCAAACTTTACCCTTATTCGAGACATATTTCGAATTTTCCGAATATGGCTCGAATAAGGGTAAAGCTTCTCCCGAAGCTTATTCTTAGCCAAAATCTTATCCACAACAAAGAAAATGCGACAAGTTATGCCGCTAATTTTGCCTCGAACCAGCCATTTTTTGTATATTAAATCAGTAATCAACAAGACAAAACAGATGAATAAAAGCTCAAAAGAAAAGATGATCGCTGGCGAACCCTATATCGCTTCGGGAGATGAACTATTTAAGGAAAGGCAACATGCCAAAGTGGAATTACAGAAGTTCAATCTAATGGACCCTACAAAGATCAAGGCGAGAAACCAGATCATCAAACAATTGTTTGGGAAGACCACAAGCCGATTCTTTATTGAGCCACCATTCTATTGTGATTATGGATACAATATTGAAATCGGTGATAATTTCTATTCCAACTATAACCTGACCATTTTGGACTGTGCCAAGGTAAAGATCGGGGATAATGTGATGATCGCTCCAAATGTAAGCCTGTTCACCGCTGGACATCCCGTTGATCCTGTATTGCGGGTTGAAGGTTGGGAATATGCCCTACCCATTGAAATTGGTGACAATGTCTGGATCGGGGGAAACACCGTAATCAATCCAGGAGTAAAAATCGGCAGCAATACGGTCATTGGCTCTGGTTCTGTCGTAACCAAGGACATTCCCGAAAATGTAGTTGCGGCAGGAAATCCTTGTCGGGTATTGCGGGAGATCAATATCAGGGATAAGGTATATTACTTTAGGGACTTGAAATATAATTTTGAGGAAGAGTAAAAACATTATGAAGCTAGAACCCCAGCGGGCAATGCCAGTATATTTGGATTTTTTGTGTCATGCTGAGGAACGAAGCATCTCGGAGAAATTCGAACCTTCAAAAAGAAATACATTCATTGCTGTATTGGCGAACAGGTCCTTTACCTTCGGTAAAGGATGACAAGCATATTTTTATAAGAACCGTACAGATTCTTCACTGATCGTTCAGAATCGGAGGAGTGCTAAAGAGAGATTCAGAGTGAAACGAAAAATCTATTTTGATTTTTTTTAAGGATCGGTGCATTTCCGAAATCGTAAGTTGCTGAAACTATTTCAAGTAAAGATTTGATAGTTCCGAGACCCTTCGGGCGCACCCTCAGGGTGACACAAAAAAGTATAGAAAAATTTTTCACCCCCTCTGGGGCTTGGCTCTTATTACCCGTCATCCATTATAAAGATTCCACCCCTCTAGGGGTTTCTCCAAACAAACATTTCACCTTCCGAAGGAAGTCCTTTAGCCCTCCGGCTCATTTCCAATGGCGGAAAAATGGAAAGAATGGGTGATCTTTTGAAAGATATTCCCGACATCAAGGCATTCTTTTCATGTGTAGTGGCTGGTGCGAAAAGCCATCTTAAATGGGCCGAAGCGTTACGGATTCGAGATGTTTTTTGGTATCCGTGAGCTCCTTCGTCGGTTTTGGTTACTTTTGGGCTCCAAAAGTAACGAAGAAAAACTATTTCAAATGAAGATTGGATAGTTCCGAGACCCTTCGTTTCACCCCCAGGTGTCACTATAAGTTAAAAACTTGTCATCACAGGAATCCAAAAAATAAAAATACCTGAGATTGGGGATCTCAGGTATTTTTCCAAACCAATTATTAACCTAAATTATGAAATTATGAATTTACTATCTAAACGGTAACTAAATCGCTTTATTATAAGCGATTGAATATTTTTTTATTTTTCCTGGAAGGTCTAAAAACAAAAATACCCGGAGCGGAGAACTCCAGGTATTTTACCAAACCAATTATTAACCTAAATATTTTCTATTTATCTAGATAGTGTATTAACGACATATACCTTGCCATATTGTGCGAAATCATAAAAAAAAGACCGCTTTTTTTGAAGAATATACATATCACATTGATTATCAAGAAAATAGTTTTATATTATTTTGAAATAACTTCTACAACTTTATCACTTAATTTAGTAATATCGGACTTCAGACCGACCATTATTGAAAGCACATTAACCGGATTTCCCTGCATTTTCCTAAAATTGTGCAGGTAACCTACTTCCATGCCCAAGAAGAATCCCTTGAACTTATAGTCCGACCCTACCCCCATTTTTATGGCCGGGGATATACTGTACTCATAATTAAGTTCTACCGTACCGTCCCCTTTATCTTCAGAACGCGGTTCCATATTAAGCGCTCCGGAAGGACCTAAATAAGCATAGGTATTCAAGCGTTCCCATTGCTTACGCATCCCTCCTGCCAAACTCAATACATACATCGTAGACCTTGCATTCTTTAAGACCCGGTTGTATTCTGAATCATCCAATAGTTGATCGTAGCCGAAACTCAACATGTACAGGGTGGGTTGCAGGTAATATTTTGGATTTTTCAAGGAGATATCCAGACCCATACTTCCCGTAAATAGCTTTGTGGTGAGGACGTTCTTGGTTTTCCCCAAAGGAAATGAAAGGCCCGTTCCTCCAAAATAGTACACTTTACGGTAATGTAGGGTATCAGCACCTGTTTGTGCAAATGCTGAAATCGCCATAAAAAAGCAAAAGCAGATCAATACAATTTTCTTCATGAAATAGACGGTTTAAAAACAGAACGCTAAACATAAAGAAATTGTTTCAAGAAGAAAATAAAAACTGATTAGAAATAGTTTTTCGACTGGGGTCCTTGACTGAACAAAAGGTCTATGCTACTCAAATTAGGGAGAAACCCATTCTTATCTTCAAACAACTGATAATATGGCTTTTGTTGCTGTATTAGGGAAGGCAATTTAGGATGGATTGCTTTCCGAAAATCTATTTCGTTAGGCGATTCTGCCTCATATTTTTCACTGAGCACAATTTCACGGTTGATCTTTAGTAATTTAAGGATCAGCTTCAATTGATCCACATTAAACTCCAGGAGATGGCTATATTCCTTTTCGTAAAATTCACGGAAATCGTCCTCATAGTATTCAAAATAGGCCGAGCTACGGTAAGCTGTCTGAATACTTAACCAATGCAGCCTTTGCCAAGGATGGTCGTAATTGATCAAAACATCCTTCATGACCTGTCTCTGTTTTTTACCGTGCTGTATAGGCACTAACAAATCCAACACCCCATTTGCTGTAGCAATTTGGGTTCGGGTACGGAAGGTCTGTTTGGGAAAGTTTTCAAACTGTTCCACGATAATGGGACCATCGTTATTTTTTATGGTTTGTAAATAACTGATATTAGGCAGGTAGAGTGCCGGTAAAAGAATTCCTGTTGACATAAACGAATATTCACTTCAATTTGTCCGCAAAAATAACTTTATTTGGGGATATTTGTAAAGTACTTTAAAATTGGCATGAAGGAAAAACTGATTTACGGGACATTGTATTTGCTATCACTTCTGCCCTTTTGGTGCCTTTACCTGATCTCCGACTTCCTTTTCGTCCTGATTTACTATGTATTTGGCTATCGTAAGAAAGTGGTCTTTGAGAACCTGAGGAATGCATTTCCAGAGAAACCCGAGGAAGAGATCAAACAAATAGCCTATAAATTTTACCGTTATTTTCCCGATCTATTGGTGGAATCGGTAAAAATGGCGACCATCAGGCCCGAAGAAGTCATCAAGCGCATCGAATTATTGAATCCTGAGGAGGTATATCAATATACGGACCAAGGGAAAGGGGTGATCGGGGTGACCTCACATTATGGGAACTGGGAGTTATCGATCCACCGTTTGTCGTTGATGATGGATGTACCCGAGCTGATTGTCTACAAACCTTTAAACAATAAAGTCTTCAATAAGATTCATAATCAGATCCGTTCACGGTTTGGAGCAGAAATGGTTCCCATGAAACAGATCTTAAGACATATTATAAAGTTGAAAAATGTTCCGCATATTAGTATGTTTGTAGCGGACCAGACACCTACCTATCAGGATTCTGATTATTTCATGGAATTTTTGAACCAAGACACCTTGGTTTATACAGGTGCCGAGCGTATTTCACGATTGACGAAGTTTCCGGTGGTTTTCTGTGAGGTCAGGAGAAAGAAGAAAAGAGGATATTACAGCTGTAAGTTTACCACCTTGGTGGAAAATCCAGATGCCTATCCAGAACATGAGATTACCCATATCCATAATAGGTTTACGGAAGAAATCATCCGTTCCGAACCTGCCTATTGGTTATGGTCCCATCGTAGATGGAAGCGTAAAAGAAGAAATTAAATGTCAAATTACCCGAAAGTTGCCGTTGTCATATTAAATTGGAACGGGAAGTATTTCTTGGAGAAATTCCTTCCTTCGGTATTTAATAGTACATACCCAAATATAGAGTTTATTATCGGCGACAATGGATCGACCGATGATTCCATTAGTTATGTGGAGGAGAACTTCCCCATGTTCAAGATCATTCGCAACAGCGAGAACTTAGGTTTTGCTGGCGGATACAATGAAATCTTGAAGCAAGTGGAAGCGGATTATTACATCCTATTGAATTCAGATGTAGAGGTTTCAGAGAACTGGGTTGAACCAGTCATCGCATATATGGAGCAAGACCCATTATTGGTAGCCTGTCAACCTAAGATTCAGGCATATCATAGCAAGGGGGAATTTGAGCATGCAGGCGCTGCCGGAGGCTATATTGATTATTTTGGATTTCCATTCTGTCGAGGGCGGATCTTGGATAAAGTTGAAAAAGACCAAGGCCAATATAATGATGCCCAAGAGGTGTTCTGGGCGACAGGTGCCGCACTGTTCATTAAATCCAAGGCTTGGAAAGAAGCAGAAGGATTTGATGCTGATTTCTTTGCACATTTTGAAGAAATCGATCTTTGCTGGAGATTAAAGCGAATGGGCTACAAGGTGGGCTATTGTCCAGATTCCATTGTCTACCATGTGGGCGGAGGAACCTTAAAAACCAGCAATCCGCAGAAGACCTATCTCAACTTCCGGAACAATTTGGTCATGATGCAAAAGAACCTATCGGTTGCTGCTGGGATTTGGAAAATATCCTTGCGATTATGGTGGGATCTTTTTGCTTTAATCAAGTTTCTTTTTGATGGAAAAACGGCGGATGCTTGGGCTGTCAGCCGTGGTCATCAGTATTTTTTCAAGAATTTCTTCAAAACAGCAAAGAAAAGAAAGAAATATGCACAAAAAGAGAACAAAAAAGGACAATATAAGAACTCCATTATTTGGGATTATTACATGAATAAAATCCATAAATACAGCGACCTTCATGAAAATAATTTCCATTAATCGCGAAAGTCCTGAATTATCTTTTCCCATATAATTTTCATTGTTTAGCAACACATTACGGGAGTAGCCAAATTTTGTTTTAAATTATTTTACCCTTAATATATTTTGTATTTTCGTGGTCTATGTCAATTGATATTCAAGCGAAGATAACAGAACTTACACGTGAGCTGAACGAATATAATTATCAATATTATGTTTTAGCGCAACCCTCCATTTCCGATTACGATTTTGACCATAAATTAAAGGAACTGGAAGCGTTGGAACTCCAATATCCTGAATTCAGAGATCCGAACTCCCCTACCCTAAAAGTTGGCGGAGATATCACACAAAGATTCCAAACGGTTCGTCATAAATGGCCAATGATGTCATTGGGCAATACCTATAACGAACAGGAGTTAAAAGACTTTGACAACAGGGTCAGGAAGGTAGTTGGTGATCAGGTTCAATACGTTGCTGAATTGAAATTTGATGGTCTTTCCATTTCTATTTCATATGAAAATGGAAAATTGGTCCAGGCTGTCACCCGCGGGGATGGAACCCAAGGTGATGATGTGACCAACAATGTGAAGACCATCCGCAGCATACCGCATCAACTGAGGAAAGGCGACTATCCTGAAAGCTTCGATATCCGTGGGGAGATCTTTATGCATAAATCGGCCTTTTTGAGGTTGAACAAAGAAAGGGAAGAAAATGGAGAGCAGACCTATGCCAATCCAAGGAACTTTGCTTCTGGAACCATCAAGTTACAGGACTCCTCGGAGGTTGCAAAAAGACCATTGGACTGTTTCCTTTATTTTCTGTACTGTGATAACAGAAACAAATTATTCCACGACCACTGGCATAGCATTGAGGAAGTGAAATCATGGGGATTTCCAGTTTGCGAACATAGTAGACTGTGCAATTCCATCGAGGAAGTACTGGAATTTATCCATCATTGGGATGAAGCCAGACACCAACTTTCCTATGAGATCGACGGAATCGTGATCAAAGTAAATGACTTTGCACAACAGGAAGAATTGGGCTTTACGGCAAAATCTCCGCGTTGGGCAATTTCCTATAAATTTAAAGCGGAGCGGGTTGAAACGATCTTGAACAGCATTAGCTATCAAGTTGGGCGTACAGGGGCGGTGACTCCCGTAGCGAACCTGAAACCAGTCCTGTTGGCTGGAACAACAGTAAAGCGGGCTTCACTGCACAATGCCAATGAAATCGAGCGACTGGGCTTGCACGAGCATGATACGGTCTTTGTAGAAAAGGGCGGCGAGATCATTCCAAAGATTATTTCAGCAAACGTTGAAAAGCGTCACGACGGAGCTAAACCATTTGAATACCCTACTCAATGTCCAGAATGTGGCACAACCTTGATCAGGGAAGAAGGCGAAGCAGTTCATTATTGCCCGAATGAGGATGGCTGTAAACCGCAGATTGTAGGAAAGCTGCAACATTTCATCGGCAGAAAGATGATGGATATACAAGGCTTAGGCGATGAAACCATCGAAACGTTCTTCAAGCTAGGATTGATCCGAAAAATTTCGGACATCTATACCCTAAAAGATAGGGAGCCTGAACTGGTCGGCATAGAAAGATTCGGGCAAAAGTCCATAGACAATATGCTGAAAGGTATCGAGCAATCGAAGAATAAGCCCTTTGAGAAAGTATTATTTGGTTTGGGCATCCGACATATCGGTGAGACCGTAGCCAAGAAATTGGCGCAGCATTTCAAAAACATCGATGCGATCCGTGCTGCTACCGTAGATGAAATTCTTTCTGTTCAGGATATAGGCTTGCGCATAGCCGAAAGCATCAATGCCTATCTGGTTAATCCAGAGCATTGGGAAGAGATCGAAAAACTAAAGGCCATGGGTTTACAGTTTGAGATTGAAGAAAAGGAAGTGTTATTAGCTAGCGATAGTCTCTTGGGCAAAACCTTTTTGATATCGGGCGTATTTGCGGACCATTCGCGGGAAGAATTGACAGAACTGATTGAGTCGCATGGCGGAAAGATGTTGAGCAGTATTTCTTCAAAACTGAACTATCTGGTGGCAGGAGACAAAATGGGACCATCGAAATTAGCGAAGGCAGAAAAACTTCAGGTTCCGATGATCTCGGATGTTCAGCTGCTGGCGATGATCAATAAATAAGAATAAAATAAATAAATATACATAAACGATGAACGAGCTTCAAGGTGCGGGAGTGGCATTAGTCACTCCATTTCACGCAGACGGCACAGTAGATTACGAAAGCCTCGGCAATCTGATAGATTTTCAGATTGAAGGTGGCATTGATTATTTGGTTTCATTGGGTACCACTGGAGAAACAGCTACCCTAACCCAAGATGAACGAAAGAAGCTGTGGCAATTTACTTCGAAGCACGTTAATAAGCGTATTCCATTGGTAGCTGGAATTGGTGGAAACAACAGCTATGAAATCGTGGAACAGATCAAGAACTTTGAGATCCTTGACTATGCTGCGATCCTTTCGGTTTCTCCATACTATAACAAACCAACACAAGAAGGCATCTATCAGCATTACAAAGCAATCGCGGAGGCATCTAAACTTCCTATTATCCTTTATAATGTACCAGGAAGGACGGGCAGCAATATAAGTCCAGCGACTACCGTTCGTTTGGCCAAGGATTTTAAAAATATTGTAGCGACCAAGGAAGCATCGGGGAATTTTGCACAGTTCAGTGAGATCCTTCGAGATAAACCAAAGGACTTTCTCCTGATTTCTGGGGATGACCCCGTTACATTGCCTATGATGGCGATGGGTGCGGCCGGAATCATTTCGGTTGTCGGCAATGCCTACCCTACCAAAGTTTCAGCCTTGGCACATCTATGTCGCGAAGGAAACTATGTGGAAGCAAGGGCCATTCACTTGGAATTATTGAAGATCATTGACCTTTGTTTTATTGAGGGAAATCCTGCTGGTGTCAAATATATCCTAGAAAAGAAAGGGATTGGCAAAGACCATGTTAGGCTTCCATTGGTTCCGGTAAGTGACAAGACCAAGGAAGCAATCGATGCAGAGATGCAGCTACTAGGTTAAAAAAAATATAAGGTTGGCAATGGAAATTCGCCAACCTTTTTTATTTTTAGGTATTCTTTTTGTTACCAAATAGAAACTGAATCAAAAAAAATGGAAACAACTAACCCACAACCTAGCACTAAAGGTTCAAAGTTCAAGAAATTCATCAGCTGGTTTTTACTTATTCTATTTCTGGCTTTTGCTGGATTTGTTTATTTCAAATATTATTTTGTATTTGGAGAAGGCGTTAAATCTGGCGTTTTGAATTATGCGGTAAAAAAGGGAAATTTATTTAAGACCTACGAAGGAAAGCTGATCCAAGAGGGGATCCGTTCGCAAAAGACCGGGACCGGTCTTTCGAGCAATGAATTTGAATTCTCCATTGAAAACGACTCAGTTTTCCATATCTTGGAACTAAATAGCGGGAAAGCCTTTGACCTTCATTATAAGGAATATCATGGCGTATTACCATGGCGTGGGAATACACGCTACGTGGTAGACAAAATCATTCAAATGCGTGATGCGAAGACAACTACCTTTTAGTTGATCGGAAATATATATCAGAAAAATATTGGGGCTTCAACCGACGTTAGAGAAGGGACTAACAAAGGTTGAAGCCCTGGTCTTTATAGGGAAAAGTGGTAATGGGATCTGCCAAAGAATAAACTTTTCAGAAAAAGATTGCAAAATTAAATTTCGTGAACTATATTTGCGGAGTACTTCGATAGTGGTACGCTAATCATTACCTCTCTAAAAAGATGGTCTTGATTTATAAAGAAGTGGCGAGAGACTGGCTCAATGACCCACTGGCAACCTTCAATAAGGATTGAAAAGGTGCCAATTCCTGTCCGAGGCAATAAAGCCCAGGAGCATATAAATGAAATAGACTATGACTTCAAAATTTTCAAAATCGGAATTAGTGTATCTTGTTGGAAAACCAGCAACAGATCTCAACATTCAATTTATTTCCAGCTGTATTATTTGCATTACCCGAATGCGATAGTCGTCACTATGTTTGAGCACGAGGAAAAAGTGCAAAAATAATAGAGTACAGACGACCAATAGCATAGCAAGAAAGGAAATCATATATTCAATTTACTAACATCAATAATCAACATAAAAATGGCAGACAACAAAAATCTTAAATTTGAAACACTACAAGTGCACGCAGGTCAAGATGTAGACCCTACAACTGGATCCAGAGCATTACCTATATATCAGACTACCTCCTATGTTTTCGAAAATGCGGAACATGGCGCGAATTTATTTGCCCTTAAGCAATTTGGAAATATCTATACGCGGATCATGAATCCAACTACGGATGTTTTTGAAAAACGTATCGCGGCATTAGAAGGTGGTGTGGCAGCTGTAGCTGTGTCTTCTGGTCAGGCAGCACAATTCTTGGCCTTGACCAATATCCTCGAGGCAGGTGAAAACTTTGTTTCAGGATCAAATCTTTACGGAGGTACCTATAACCAGTTCAAGGTTTCTTTTAAGCGATTAGGCATTGAGGCAAGATTTGCTGAAGATTCGGATGCAGATAAAATTGAAGCCTTGATCGACGATAAAACTAAAGCGATCTATGTAGAAACGATTGGGAATCCGAGTTACAATATTCCTGATTTCGAGCGTATCGCATCGGTTGCCAAGAAACATGACCTACCATTGATCGTGGACAACACTTTTGGTGCTGGCGGTTATCTGTTCAAACCATTGGAGCATGGCGCCAATGTGGTTGTAGAATCGGCAACAAAATGGATCGGTGGTCACGGAACGAGTATTGGTGGTGTGATTATCGATGGCGGTAACTACAACTGGGGAAATGGTAAATTCAAACAATTCTCAGAGCCTTCTGAAGGTTACCATGGTTTAGTATTCTCGGATGTATTCGGTGAAGGCGGACCGTTTGGGAACATTCAATTTGCTATCCGCGCTCGCGTTGAAGGATTAAGAGATTTCGGCCCTGCCCTATCTCCATTCAATTCATGGCTTTTGGTACAAGGTCTGGAGACCTTGTCTCTTCGTGTTCAACGCCATGTTGACAATACCTTGGAAATCGCACAATGGTTGGAAGCACATCCACAAGTAGAGCAAGTAAGCTACCCAGGATTGAAAAACCACCCATACCATCAGAATGCACAAAAATATCTGAAAAACGGATATGGTGCGGTATTATCCTTTACCATCAAAGGTGGAGTTGATAAGGCGAATGAGTTCATTGACTCTTTGGAATTGATCAGCCATTTGGCGAACGTAGGAGATGCGAAATCCCTGATTATCCATCCTGCTGCAACGACACACCAACAATTGAGTGCAGAGGCGCAGAAAGCAGCTGGAGTTGCTCCAGGTCAATTGAGACTTTCGGTGGGTATCGAGCACATCGACGATATTAAAGCAGACTTAACACAAGCATTTGACAAAATCAAGTAAGTGGGGGCTTAACTGATTTTTTAGGAGGAAGATAATTAAAGAGAATGAGTGTAAAGACTTTCGGATATAGCCAAGACTTCGAATTAGAGAGTGGTAAAAAACTGGCAAACCTACAGATAGCCTACCATAGCTATGGAAAGCTAAATGAGGATAAATCCAATGTAATTTGGGTATGTCATGCATTGACTGCAAATTCAGATGTTTTTGACTGGTGGCCAGGATTATTTGGCGAAAATGAGTTATTCAACGATAAGGATTATTTCATTATCTGTGCCAATGTACTGGGCTCACATTATGGGACGACGAATCCCCTATCCATTGACCCTGACACCAACCTACCCTATTATTCGGACTTTCCTCAGTTCACGATCAGAGATATTGTTAAAGCACATGGACTATTAGCTGATCATCTAGGGATCCAAGAAATCAACACCTTGATTGGAGGATCTCTAGGCGGTCAACAAGCTTTGGAATGGACGGTATCCAAAACCATAAAGATCCATAATCTGATTGCTATCGGAACAAATGCGTTTTTCTCACCGTGGGGAATCGCATTCAATGAAAGCCAAAGGCTTGCGATCGAAGCAGATTCCAGCTTTAAAGAGCAAAGGGATGATGCTGGATTGAACGGATTAAAGGCGGCCCGCAGCATGGCATTATTGTCGTATAGGACATACAATGCCTATGGAACGACCCAAGTGGAATCGGACCATGACAAAACAGACGCTTACAAAGCATCCTCCTACCAAGCCTATCAAGGGGATAAATTAGTCAAGAGATTCAATGCATTTTCCTATTGGTATTTGACCAAAGCCATGGATAGCCATCATCTAGGCAGAGGACGTGGACAGGTGGAGCAAGTATTAAGCTCAATTGAGGGCGTCAATGCCCTGATCATAGGTATTCCTTCGGATGTGCTATTCCCTCCACAAGAACAGGAATTCATCGCGAAACATATTCCAAATGCGGAATACTATGAGCTGCATTCCTTTTTTGGACATGATGGCTTCTTGATTGAAACAAAAACCCTGACTCAAGTCATAGGCAACTTTCTTGAGAAACATAATACAAAAGCAGAAAATCACTTAAATTTAATTAAAGAATAATGAGTAAGAAACTTACCATCGGGATGTTTGGATTTGGTGTGGTGGGACAAGGTTTATACGATATCATAAAAACAAAGAACCTAAACTTAGAGATCAAGAAATTTGTTATCAAGAACGCGGATAAAAAAAGGACCTTGCCTGAGGAATTGTTTACCACAGATGCCAATGCTATTCTGGAAGACCCAGAGATCAATACCGTTGTTGAATTGATCGATGATGCCGAAGCTGCTTTTGAGATTACAAAAAGAGCATTGACAACTGGAAAGAACGTTGTTTCTGCCAATAAAAAAATGATCGCTACCCATCTAGAGGAATTGACCGAGATCCAAAATCAACATGGTACTTCCCTATTATATGAAGGAGCAGTCTGCGGTAGTATCCCTATCATCAGAAACCTAGAAGAATACTATGACAACGAGCTTTTACACTCTGTAAGCGGTATCTTCAATGGTTCTTCCAACTACATCCTTTCCAAGATCTTCAATGATAACCAAAGCTATGATGAGGCATTGAAAAGAGCCCAGGAATTAGGATTTGCAGAAACTGATCCGACATTGGATGTTGGTGGATATGATCCCAAATACAAATTGGCCATTGTAGCATCTCATGCCTATGGCATCTACATCAACCCGGACGAAATCCTGAATTTAGGGATCGACACATTGGGCAATGCCGATATCAGATATGCCAGAGAGAAAAACTATAAAATTAAATTGATCCCTTTGGCCAAGGAGATAACAAATAACAAGGTCGTTCTTTATGTTCTCCCTAAATTTATCTCCAAAGGCAATATCTTGCAGAATGTAGAAAACGAATACAATGGGGTATTGGTTAAAGCTGCGTTTGCCGATGAGCAATTTTTCTATGGCAAAGGAGCCGGTGGCCACCCTACAGGTTCTGCAGTACTTTCAGATATTGCTGCATTAAGATATGATTACAAATACGAGTACAAAAAACATTTAGAGGCACAACAGGTGGAATATTCAACTGACTATGCTCTAAAAGTTTATTTCCGATATGAAGATGAGGATGTTTTGGAAAACATTGATTTTATCAGTATTTCTGAGCGGTTCTTTAGCGATGATCATAAATATGTGATTGGAACCATTAATCTTCAAGAAATTATCGCCAAGCGCGAAATTATCCATCAGCAGGGTAATTTTTTAGCTGAAATCATTTAATTCCATTTTAAATTAAGATAGAAAGTGTTTTTCCTGAAAAGGATTAACACTTTTTTTGTTTTAGAACGATTTCTATTTAGGCCATAAAGAGGTTGAAATACAATCAGATATCCTTCTATTTCATTTGAAAATTTTTGTTTTTTGAAATAAAAAAACAACTAAATGGATGACAATAACGTTTTCAGGGTAACATTATCATTACAATGGCGGATTTTGGCATTTAATAGGTTAAATAATTGTTAATACATTTGCTTTGTCATGGTTTTTGCGTTATATTATTCGTATATTATTATATAAACTTAAAAAAACAAATTGATCATGAGAAAGTGGAATGTGTTAGTACTACTAAATGCAGTATCTATTGGTTTGTTTGCACAGGACAACACCAACGCTAGCACGAGTGAGGGATCTGCATTACCGTATTTAATAATCGGAATTATAGTTTTGACCGTTGCTATATATATGTTATATAGTCGACAAAAACGGAAATTCAACGATTAACAACGTATTAAAATATACGTATAATAAAAAAAGGCCTGATTAGATCAGGCCTTTTTCGTTGTATTGTGTTTGTATAATATTTCAAGATATTAAGCTTAGTCTCTTTTCAGTCCGAATTTTTCGATCTTACTGTACAGGTGACTTCTTTGTATATCAAGGTCATCAGCTGTCTTGGAGACATTCCAATTGTTTCTTTCCAATTTGTATTTAATGAATTCGCATTCAGAGAAGTCTTTAAAGTCTTGGAAAGAGGTAAATTGCTCCATATCAAATCCATTGCTCGTATGGTTTCCGGCAAGGCTATTTGCAGTGATCGGACCGCCTGGGTTGGCAAATTTCAATACATCTTCTTCGGTGATTTTCTTATCACACAAGATGATCAAGCGTTCGATCATGTTCCTTAGCTCACGGATGTTACCGCTCCAAGGCAAAGATTGAAGGGCTTTCATGGCATCTGGTGTAAAAGCTTTGACAGGCATGCTATACTCTGCACACACTTCTTCGCAGAAGGCATTGGCTAAAGTTGGGATATCATCCTTACGTTCGGCCAAAGAAGGCACATGGATCAAGATAACACTAAGACGGTGGTACAAGTCCATACGGAAGTTGCCCTCTTCAATCTCTTTCAAAAGATCTTTGTTGGTTGCAGCAATCACACGCACGTTGACATCGATTTCTTTTTCGCCACCTACCCTAGTAATTTTATTTTCCTGTAATGCCCTCAATACCTTTGCTTGAGCAGAAAGGCTCATATCACCGATCTCATCCAAGAAAAGGGTACCATTGTTAGCTTGTTCGAATTTTCCGATTCGCTGTTTTACCGCTGAGGTAAAGGATCCTTTTTCATGGCCGAACAATTCAGATTCGATCAATTCAGAAGGGATTGCGGCACAGTTAACTTCGACCAAGGTTGAGCTAGAGCGAGAGGATTTCTCGTGCAGCCAACGCGCGACCAATTCTTTTCCGGCACCATTGGCCCCAGTGATCAATACGCGGGCTTCTGTTGGGGCAACTTTGTCAATGGTATCTTTGATCAAATTGATACCCGAGGAGTCACCAAGGATTTCTTTAGTTTTGGAGATTTTACGCTTAAGGACTTTTGTTTCCTTGACCAAGGAGCCTTTTTCCAGGGCATTCCTTACGGTTATCAATAACCTGTTGAGGTCAAGAGGTTTTTCCAGGAAGTCGAAAGCACCTTTACGAGCAGCTTCAACAGCTGTTTCGATGGTACCATGACCTGAGATCATGATGAACGGGATGTCGGAAAATTCTTTAGCAGCGGTCAGTACTTCCATACCGTCCATTTTGTTCATCTTGATATCACATAATACCAAGTCGATTTTTTCTTTCTGCAAGATCTTCAGACCGTCCTCACCGTTGTCGACATCGAGGACTTTGTAGTCTTCATATTCCAAGATATCACGTAACGAGCTACGGATTGGGCGCTCATCATCTATAATTAAAATTGTTGTCATAACTTAACACACTTGTTTATAGGCAATAGAAAATGTACAATAATTAAAAAAAAGAAGCAAACCTTGTAAGCCGGGTTCTGTATTCTAAAATAAGAATTTCTATCATTTATCTAGGTCTGCATTCACACACAGACTCCATCAACCTACCCATTGCAAGTGCCCGAAGGCAGAAAACGAGCCGCTTCCTGATCTTGCAACCTATTTGGTCTTTCAACATACGAGGTTTACCGAGATGTATGTCGCCATACAAATCCGTGAGCTCTTACCTCACGTTTTCACCCTTACCCCGAGGGGCGGTATATTTTCTGTGGCACTTGCTGTCTGATAAAAAATCAGCCTTCCCGTTAGGAAGCGTATCGCCCTATGTTGCCCGGACTTTCCTCTCCATGTAACATGCAGCGATAGAACCAGTTTGCTTCAATGTGCAAAACTACGAAAAATTCAATGGAATAAGGCTAAACATACATTTTTGATAGAATTGAAAAATAATTAACAAGAAAAGTAAATATTTTTCATTTCGCCTGTAGCGAGCTAAATTTTATTGTCGTTATATGATAAAACATAAGTCGACAAGATGTTCTTTTTAATTATTTATTAAACATTATTTATAACTTAACATGAAAACTACTACATTTTTAAGGACATTATTAGCTGTTACAGCAATGGCAGGCGCATTGACAACTATTTCTTGCACGAAAAAGGAGGATCCAAAACCAACAAAGAAAAAGACCAAGATAGTAAATGTGGTCTACAGAATTAACTCTCAGGTAAAAGATTTGAAGTTAAAATCTTTAGTGGTAACTGGATACAAAGGTCAAGATTCAACTATCGCAGTTAAAGACACAGACAAACTTCCAAGAGAAATCAGATTGAGAAGACCGGCTCCAGCTAAGAACGCTGCATTGAAAATCAAAACTACAGTAGACAAACCAGGAAAAGTGAACCTAGAAATTTTGGTTGACAACAAATCAGTAAAAAAAATAGAGGCTAACATTACTGACATTAAAAAAGAAGGTCTTTTAGAGCACAAGTTTTAATCATATAAACCCAAGAACAAGAAACTACTTTTTCCAAAATAATTACCAAGGCTGTACCTAAAAGTTACAGCCTTTTTTATTGTCAGCAAGTTTCTCTTAAATATCTTGTGCGATAGCAAAGCCAGCGGCCCATGCCCATTGGAAATTGTAACCACCTAACCAACCGGTGACATCCACTGCTTCCCCTCCAAAATAAAGCCCTTCCTGCTTTTTACTTTCCAAGGTTCTTGGGCTCAATTCATCAGTGGCTATCCCTCCTCGCATAACCTCAGCCTTATCATAACCCTTATCTCCGGCAGGTTTAACTTTAAACTTATGGATGCTCTCTGATACCAATTTGGCATCAGCCTTACTCAGGGAGGCTATTTTTAGCTGAATAGGCAGGAACTCCCCTAAGGCATCTACCATCTTTTTAGTAAAATGGTCGTTCAATAACTGCCCAATAGTCCTTTTTCCAGCATTGTTTCTTTCTTCCTTGATCAGGTTTTCCAAATTGAATTTCGGCAAGAGATCAATGGTAAACTGTTCTCCAGGTTTCCAATAGGAAGAAATCTGTAGGATTGCTGGACCACTTAGTCCCCAATGGGTAAAGAGTATATTTTCTTCAAAGGAGATTTTATCGTTATAGACTCTGGAGAACACGGAATTTCCCGCAAGCGAGGCATACCAATTTGCATCTTTACCAGTAATCGTCAAAGGGACCAAAGCAGGTGCAGTCTCTACTATCCTATGGTCAAACTTACGCGCCAGCTTGATGGCAAAATCGGATGCCCCTAATTTGGCAACAGGTAAACCTCCGGTAGTTAAAACGACTTTAGGTGCAGATATTTTAGCTTTTTTACCGTTTTTCTCATAGCTGATTTCGAATCCGGCATCTGTTTTCTGCACATCAGTCACTAAGGTATCTAACCAGATATCCTGCCCTGTATCATACATCAACTTGGTAAATACAGCGACAATATCCTTGGCTTTATTCGAGACTGGAAATAATTGACCTAAGGTCTTTTCATGGCCTTCAATATTCCCAAATTGTTCAAAGAAGGTAATGGTATCTTCCACCGTCCATTGGGAAAACACAGCATTAAGGAATTTCGGATTTTCTGAAACGAAATTATCTGTTGAGGTATATAGGTTTGTAAAGTTACATCGACCACCACCAGAGATCAGGATCTTGGCACCAGGTTTTTCATTGCGTTCAATCAACAAAGTCCTTTTTCCCAGCAATCCTGCCTGTACTGCGCACATCAGTCCGCAGGCACCAGCTCCAATGATTATCGCGTCATAATCTTTCATTAGGAAATCAGCTCTCCTTCCAAAGAAATGGTTCTTTGTTCCGCCCAAGATTTTTCTGCGAGCTCCAATATGCGAATGACATCGCGCGCTTGCTCAGGTTTGATAAACAAGTCTTCCTCACCTTTGATGGTAGCGACAATATTCTTATAGAAATCTTGTCCTGACCCATATTCGCTTTCAATTTTCTCTTCCACATCTTTTCCATTTTCCAGAATGGAAAGGGTACCCTGAAAAGCTGGATCTTCCATACCCCAGTCTTGGATTTTTGCGGGAACCGCTCCATCACGCAATAAAGCTTCCTGAGCATCTACGCCCCATTTCACAAAACAGCCGTTCATACCATAGACCGCATATCTGGCAGTAGAGATCTTAGCTAGCATCTGTCCTTTAAGGGACACCTTAATTCCTGGAAATGACAGGATAAATTCGAAATCATCAATAGCCTTGGCCCCATCGCGCTGAACACGGAGGTCAGCGAAAATGGATTCTGGTTTTCCAAAGACCTGCAATGCTTGATCGATCAAATGAGCACCTAGGTCATAGTGTATTCCTGACCCCGGAAGGTTCTCCTCACGCCAAGCTCCAGCTCTCAAGAAGTTCCTGAAACGGTCGTAACGCGCTTCATAATTCACTACCCGACCCAATCTTCCAGATTCAATTACTTTTTTAACGGTTTTGAAGTCTGAATGATAACGTGCATTGTGATGTACGGAAAGTAGAAGTCCCTTTTCTTTTGCCAATGCAATCAATTCATCAGCTTCAGAACTATAATTAGTAAATGGTTTTTCAACGATCACATGCTTACCTGCTTCAAGAGCAGCTTTCGCTAAACTGTAATGCACATCATTGGATGTAGCGATCGCAACGATATCCACTTCAGGATCATTGATGATATCATCTGCCGACAATACTCCGATAGCATTGGGATAGCGCTCGGCCAACATTTTCTGTTGTTCCGGTTTGCGTGCGGTGACTTTGTATAATTCTAGATCAGGGTTGCCATCAATAAATGGGGCATGAAAAACATGCCCCCCTATTGAAAATCCGATTAATCCGACTTTAAGATTTTTCATAGTTACATTCTTTCCGGTACTTGGATCCCTAGCATGTTCATGCTTTCCGCAATAATCCTTGCTGCCGAAGCAGACATTTGCAGACGGAAACCTTTGACATTTTCGTCTTCAGCTTTAAGGATCGTTTCCTCGTGATAAAATTTATTATAAAGTTTTGCTAGATCATAAGCATAGTTAGCCAATTGCGCAGGACTGAATTCTTGCGCAGAAGCTTCGATGATAGCAGGATAATTTGCCAATGCCTGGATCAAGTCGCGCTCATAAGTTGAAATGGATGCAGGTGTTTTCACATCGGTGCCAGTATATTCCGCTTTGCGAAGCACTGATTTAATCCTTGCATGGGTATATTGTACAAATGGGCCGGTATGACCTTGGAAATCCACGGATTCATTTGGATCAAAAAGCAAGCGTTTTTTAGGGTCTACCTTTAACAAGAAATATTTAAGGGCCCCCATACCGATGGTTTGGTAAAGCGAAGTTTTTTCTTCTTCATTAAAGCCTTCGGTCTTACCTAATTCCTCTGTTCTTTCCTTGGCCGTTTCTATCATTTCAGCCATTAGATCATCGGCATCTACGACTGTTCCTTCTCTGGATTTCATCTTGCCGGAAGGAAGGTCCACCATGCCATAGGATAAATGGTAAAGGCCATTTGCCCATTCCTTGCCTAGTTTTTTCAAGATGGCGAACAACACCTTGAAATGGTAATCTTGCTCATTTCCTACAACATAGATGGATTCATCCATGTTGAATTCATCATATTTCAATTGCGCAGTACCTAAGTCCTGAGTGATATATACCGAAGTACCATCACCTCTAAGCACCAGCTTTTGGTCAAGGCCTTCATCGGTTAGATCGATCCAAACAGAGTTGTCTTCTTTTTTGAAGAAAACACCTTTTTCAAGACCTTCTTGTATGATGTCTTTACCTAACAGGTAAGTTTCAGATTCATAATAGAATTTATCGAAATCTACACCCAGCTGTTTGTAGGTTTTATCAAATCCAGCATATACCCAGCCATTCATGGTTTTCCAAAGGTTGATGACCTCTGCATCGTTTGCCTCCCATTTTTGGAGCATCACTTGTGCTTCTTTCATCAATGGAGCATTCTTTTTAGCTTCATCTTCGGTTTGGCCATCTTGTTTCAGCTGGTCAATTTCCTTTTTGTATTCTTTATCGAATACCACATAATATTTACCCACTAAATGGTCGCCCTTTAAACCAGCGGATTCAGGTGTTTCACCGTTACCGAACTTTTGCCAAGCAAGCATGGATTTACAGATATGTATCCCTCGGTCATTGACTAAGTTGGCTTTTATCACCTCATAACCGTAAGCTTTAAGGATTTCAGCCACGGAATAGCCCAATAAGTTGTTACGAATGTGACCTAGGTGCAAAGGTTTGTTGGTATTTGGGGAAGAATATTCCACCATCAGTTTTTTACCGTTTTGAGGGTATTTTCCGAATGAATCAGGGAGGATGGTTTTGTTCAACAGTTCTATCCAGTATTCATCAGAGAAACTGAGGTTCAAGAAACCTTTGATCACATTGAAGTCGCTGATCTCTTGAATGTTTTCTTTTAGATAAGTACCTATTTCATTTCCAGTAACTTCCGGAGATTTTTTAGAAAATCGGGTAACCGGAAATACAACTAAAGTGATTTGACCTTCAAACTCTTTTCTAGTCTCTTGTAATGCGAGTTGAGAAGCAGGGATTTCCGCTCCATACAATGCATTTACCGCTTCAACTGTCTTCTCAATAAGCAGCTCTTGGATTGATTTTGCCATGTAAATATTTCGTAATATTCGTAACTTTCTGATAATGAATTTAAAAAATAACGCATTGATTATTTAGGTATTCATCGTGAAAGCATATCTTTGCCAAAAATAATAAAAAATGCAGAGCTATCAGGAATTTCTTGACTTAAGTGTTGGTTTTCCGCAAGACGGATTCGATATCATCGATGACGAATTGTACTTCCACGATTTGAATTTGATGGAAATGATAGAAACGTACGGTACTCCCCTACGTTTTACCTATTTACCCATTATCAGCAAAAAGATACAACAAGCGAAGATCTTATTTCAAACAGCCATGTTGAAATATAATTATCGCGGATCATATAAATACTGTTATTGTACTAAATCATCGCATTTCAAACACATCGTTGAAGAGGCATTGAAGAATGACATCCATTTGGAGACCTCTTCGGCTTTTGATATGCCAATGATTGATGCGCTGGAGAGACAAGGAAAAGTCACCAAGGACATTACAGTAATTTGTAATGGTTTTAAAACCTACCAGTACAAACAATATATCGTCGATATGTTGCATGATGGATACCACAATATCATTCCAGTTTTGGACAATAAAGAGGAATTCAACATGTATGATGATGAAGTTGAGCTTTCTGAACCTTGCAACTTAGGTATCCGTATTGCAGCGGAAGAACAGCCAGATTCACAATTCTATACTTCCAGATTAGGGATCCGTATGGAAGACGTTATCGACTTCTACAACAGCAAGATCGTAGATAACCCGCACTTTAAAGTGAAGTTATTACACTTCTTTATCAATTCGGGTATTTCTGACACACCATATTACTGGAATGAGTTGGAGAAATATGTGACCCTTTACTGTAAGTTCAAAAAGATCAATCCTGATCTGGATACCTTGGATATTGGTGGAGGTATGCCATTTAAAGACTCATTGGTTCATGATTTCGATTATGAATACATGGTCAATGAAATTGTAAACCGCATCAAGCAGATCTGTGCGCACCATGAGGTGGTAGAACCAGATATCATTACAGAATTTGGTAAATACACCGTTGCGGAGGCTTCAGGTATCCTTTATAAGGTATTGGGCAGAAAACAACAGAACGACCGTGAGAAATGGTTGATGTTGGATGGTTCGTTTATCACCAATCTTCCTGATGTTTGGGCTTTGAACCAGAAGTATATTTTGTTACCGATCAACAATTGGGATTCAGAATATGAGCGTGTTAACCTTGGTGGTATCACCTGTGATGGCCAAGATTACTATAACCAGGAAGCACATATGAACTCCGTATTTATGCCGAAAACAAGAAAAGTACAATACCTTGGATTCTTCCATACGGGAGCTTATCAAGAAGTATTGAGCGGTTACGGAGGTATCCACCACTGTTTACTGCCATCACCAAAGCATGTTTTAATCCGCAGAAATAGAGATGAGACATTTAACTATGAGGTGTTTGGCGAAGAGCAAAACTCAAAACAAGTCATGAAATTATTGGGTTACCAATAAGCAAGAAGACTTTGAAATAAAAAAAGCAAGTTAACATACATTAACTTGCTTTTTTGTTTTATCGCTAAAACATGCTCCCTTTCATCCATCCAGCAACATTAGCCCACTGATCTCTTTTCGTAACGGTCGAGGCAATTGCATAAATACCTCAGGTTTTAAATTTAGTTTTAGGTTTTTTGAGCCTGCAATTGGTAAGACCCAAAACAAATTTTGAAATCCCCCGCCTAACCACTTTCCATCATTAGCGAGGTACTCTTGATACTTCTTGTCCAAATCATTAATTGTTTTAAAAAACGACTGGATCGAAGAATCTTCAATTAAATACATGACTTACTGTTTATGTTAAAGAAATAATGTAAAATTATAAATGATATTTAACTATTCGTTAAATATTTTATTATTTATTGATTAACTTTTACATAATTATTGATATTAAGACTAGGATACTTTAACTAATTCATTTATTGCAATCAGATTACAGATAATACTGTAAATTGTGCCGCATTAACATGAAAAAAATATTTAAGATACTTATGTATATCATTCTTGCCTTAGTCTTGATCATCGCTGTGGCAGTATATTTATTGAGCCGGTCGGATCAAATGGGCGCTTTGGCTTCTGCGGATCGATTGAAAAGAATGGAGCATACCGCCACCTTTAAAGATGGGGTATATGACAATCTAGAAAAAACACCAGCAATCAAGGAAGGTGTAAGCCAAGTCGCTGTATTCAAGTCTTTTTTCTTTGAAAAGGATAAAAGGAATATTCCTTCAAAACCATTACCGGTAGAGATTACTGATTTAAAAAATATCCCCTTGGACCAGAATGTCTACGTGTGGTTTGGTCATTCCTCCTATTACATGCAATTGGATGGAAAAAGAATATTAGTGGATCCCGTATTGAATGGGAATGCTTCACCGATTCCATGCAGCGTGAAAGCATTCAAAATGACCCATAAATACAAGGCGGAGGATTTTCCTGAAATCGATATCCTTATCCTTACCCATGATCACTACGACCATTTGGATTATCCTTCCATATTGCAACTGAAAAGCAAGGTCAAGGATGTCGTGACAAGTTTAGGTGTTGGAGCCCATTTTGAAAAATGGGGCTATCCTACTGAACGGATCCATGAGTTATATTGGGGTGAAAAGTTAACACTAGACAGCTTGCAATTCACTGCTGCGCCAGCAAGACACTTTTCAGGCCGTTGGTTAAAGAGAAATACCAGCTTATGGTCTTCTTTTGTCGTTCAATCCGATTCGTTGAAGATATTTGTAGGTGGAGATTCTGGCTATGGCAAACATTTTAAGGAAATTGGTGAGCAATATGGTCCTTTTGATGTTGCAATCCTTGAAAATGGACAATACAATGAATTATGGAAATACATCCACCTAATGCCTGAGGAAGCTGTTACAGCTGCCCAGGATTTACTGGCGAAAAGAATCATTCCTGTTCATAATTCTAAATTCCCACTTGCCAACCATGCTTGGGATGATCCTATGATCCGAATTAGCAAAGAAGCTAAAAATAAAAATGTTCCCATTTGGACTCCAAAAATGGGACAGCTTATTTACTTAGATAAAGATAATGACACCAAAGAATGGTGGATAGGGGTTGAATAAACCCCTATGATGTTTTTCTATAGTTCCAAATGGCAAGGCCATTCAGCAAAATGGCAAATCCTATAATGATCAAGAAATGATGCTGGATATCCTGAAAGTCACTTCCCTTTAATACAATCATACGGACCACTTCAATGAAGTATGTTACAGGGATCATTTTCGTCACCACATAAGCCCATTGAGGCATGCTGTCAATGGAAGTGAACAGGCCGCTCATCATCATAAAAATCATGATGAAAAAGAATGCGACCGACATCGCCTGTTGCTGGGTTTCGGAGATCGTAGAAATCAACAATCCTAAACCTAAAATCGCAATAAGGTAAATGGACAGGTATCCATACAACCAAAACATATTGCCTACTGGCACTAATCCATATATAAATCTGCCGACCACAAATAACCCAACCGTAAAGACAAACATTCCGATGATCCAAAATGGAATCAGCTTACCGAGGATGAATTGATATTTCTTGATTGGGGTTACATTGATCTGTTCAATGGTTCCAACTTCTTTTTCCTTTACGATATTCAGGGCGCACATATACGAACAGACCATGGTCACTAAAGCGACCAGAATCCCTGGTACCATAAACTTATTGTAAATCAGATAGGGATTGAACCAATTGGAAGAGGTGACATCTATCAGTGAATTGGCAGAAACTCCATTTTGATTGACCCATTTGGTCCGGATATCTTCATTGAAATCCATTATGATCCTACTGAGATAGCTTGATCCCAATCCAGCTTTTACTCCGTTGATGGCATTAGCGGCAATAAACAGCTCTGCAGACTTCTCTTTTATCAGATCTTTTTCAAAGTTTGTCGGAATTTCAAGTATTAAATCCGCCTTTTCACTTTCGATCTGCTTCAGCGATTCTTTAAAGGATTGCCCATAATCGGTCAACCTAAAATATCCAGAGGCTGTCATCTTAGCAATCAATTGCTGTGAAGCCGGAGAATGGTCATGGTCTACGATAGAAACATTGATGTTTTTCACCTCGTAATCCGCTGCAAAAGGTAGAATGATCAATTGCATGATAGGTGCAACAAATATCAAAGGGAGCAACGCTTTATTTCTAAAGATCTGCTTAAACTCTTTTCTCAACAAAAACAACAATGATCTCATTCTAACCTTGTTTTAAAATTTTTCAAACTTAATACCAAAAGGATAACTGTCATCCCTATCAAAATCAAGGTTTCCTTCCATATGGCAGCAATCCCAAGACCTTTCAGCATAATGGATTTTACGATGATATAATACCACTTTGATGGAACCAAATTGGATATCAGCTGCAATGGCATGGGCATGTTTTCGATAGGAAACATAAAACCGGTAAACAACAGGATCGGCAGCATCATCCCCATCATGGAGATCAGCATTGCTGCCTGTTGGGAGTTCGTCAAATTGGAAATCAAAAGCCCTACTGACAAGGCACAGATGATCAACAGCGCACTCTCAGCGACCAACAAAATAAGACTTCCATGAATTGGCATGCCCATGAGCGTCACGGCCATGATCAGGATAACTGCCAAGTTGATCAATGACAACATAAAATATGGCAGTGCCTTAGAAACTATTACCAGAAATGGATTAAAAGGCGAAACCAGCAAGATCTCCATATTGCCCATTTCTTTTTCCTTCACGATAGAAACAGCTGTCATCAGCACACAGATCAACATAAGCACCAATGCCATAATACCCGGAACAAAGTTCATCGCTCCTTTTAGCTCGGGATTGTAGAGCATCCTCAATTCGATGTTGATGGAATAAGGCATTTCCTGTCCCTGCATCAGATCCATCTGATAATCCATGATGACAGCATTTGCATAGTTCTGAAGGGTACTGGCCGTATTCGGGTCAGAACCATCCGAGATCACCTGGATTTGGGCTTTTTTCAGGTGCATTAAATCCTCATTAAACTTTGCTGGGAACACCACAGCAAGCTTAATATTTTCCTTTTGAAAGGAGTCCTCAATATCTTTATAGCTCATCAAGGATTTCGTGACTTGGAAATTCCGATTGGCTTCAAACTTTCTCGTTATTTCCTGAGTGGCTATATCTTGGGAATAGTCACAGATCACGATTTTTGCATTCTTAACCTCGTTGGTCAGGGCGAATCCGAACAATACGATCTGCACGATCGGTAATCCAAACAACATCAGTAAAGTCTTTCTATCCCTGAACACATGGTAGAATTCCTTACGAACAAAGGACATAAACTGTTTCATCTAATCTCCCTTCCTTTTAGCGGCGCGAGCCAGTTCATAAAACACGTCATCCATGGTTTCCGCTTTATATGTTCTTTTAAGGTTTAGGGGGCTATCCAAAGCTTTTATCTCTCCATCCACCATCATCGAAATCCGGTTACAGTATTCCGCTTCGTCCATATAGTGGGTAGTGACAAAAATGGTTATCCCACGTGCTGCAGCAGCATATATCAGGTCCCAAAACTGCCTTCGGGTAACGGGATCCACTCCCCCGGTCGGTTCATCCAAGAAAACAATCTTTGGATCGTGGATGACAGCAACGGAGAAGGCCAACTTTTGCTTCCATCCTAAGGGCAAGGAGGCTACCAATTTCTTGGCTTCATTTTCCAGACCTAAGGTCCTTAACAGTTCGGTCCGTTTATCTTTCAGCTGCTTGTAATTGAGGCCATAGATACCTCCGAAAAAATCAATGTTTTCATTAACCGTCAAGTCCTCATAGAGCGAAAACTTCTGGCTCATGTAGCCTATATTTTTCTTGATTTCCTCCGTCTGTTTATAGATATCGAAACCAGCAATATTGGCATTTCCAGAACTTGGTTTTGAAAGACCGCAGAGCATTTTCATGGCGGTGGTTTTGCCTGCACCGTTGGCACCCAAGAAACCAAAGATTTCACCTTTATAGACCTCAAAACTGATGGAGTTGGTCGCAATGAAATCGCCAAATTTCTTAGTGAGCTTATCAGTCTTTATTACAACTTCGTCTGTCATGTTAGTTCATTAGGTTAATGAAACAATCCTCAATATTGGGTTTGATTATCTTGATATCCAATCCCAGATGGTTTTGGTTTCCAAGTGATTTCAGCAGCATTTCTTCTGCATGATCGCTATCTTCTTTAAAACTGATATGATGGTACTCACCAAAGGCATTGCAGGTTTTGATATTGGGATTATTTCTGAGATCAACCAATAGTTTGCCCATATTATTAGCTTTGATGGCATACAAAGGATCTGGATACTGCTTTATGATTTCATCTGGAGACTCAACGCTTAGAATCTTGCCATTTTGTATCAAGGCAATACGCTCGCAAAGGGTAGCCTCGTCCATGTATGGGGTTGAAACCAAGATCGTAATCCCTTGATCTTTTAGTCTAGCCAACATGTCCCAAAACTCTTTCCTCGACACCACATCAACTCCTGTTGTCGGTTCATCTAAGAATAAAACCTCGGGCTTATGGATCAGGGCGCAGCACAAGGCTAGTTTTTGTTTCATTCCCCCGGACAATTTGCCTGCCCGTCTATCCTTGAATGGTTCGATCTGCACATAAATATCCTTGATCAGATCATAGTTTTCTTCAACCGTAGTTCCAAAAACTGACGCGAAGAAATTAAGGTTCTCCTCAATGGTTAGGTCTTGGTACAGTGAAAATTTACCGGGCATATAGCCAACTAGCTTCCTGATCTGTTTATAGTCTTTGACAACATCTAAACCTGCTACACTTGCAGTACCTACTGTAGGCAACAGAAGGGTAGTCAAAATCCTGAAAATACTTGTCTTTCCTGCTCCGTCCGGACCAATTAGACCAAATAGCTCACCCTTTTTCACAGAAATATCCACATGATCCACAGCGGTGAGTGCACCTTTATTGTAGGTTTTTACCAGATCAACTACTTGCACCATATCCATATCAGATAAACTTTATTTCAGCATACATGCCAATCTTATACCTTCCATCATTCTTTACCTTGACTTTGATCGCATAGACCTGATTAGCCCTTTCGTCTTTGGTCTGTATAGTCTTCGGAGTAAACTCTGCTTTACTGTTAATCCAAGTGATGATCCCCTCAGAAGTATGGTATCCACCGTTTCCATCATCAGTCAACACCTGAACCTTTTGGTTCAACTTGACATTTGGAAGCTGATTGCCGGTAATATATGCCCTCAATATCATGCTGGACAGGTCGGCAATCTTATAGAGTGGTTTTCCCATGCCTGCAGATTCGTTCACTTCGGCATATTTAGTCAAGACCGTCCCCTGGACAGGATTTACGATTTTAGATTTCTTTAATTGATCTTCCAATTGATAGATCTGCACTTCCAAAGGCACGACTTCCTTCCCTATACTTTGATTTGAAATCGAAAGGCTGGATTGTTGGGCTTCTAACTGTCTATTGAGCAATTTTATCTGCGCATTGATATCATCTAACTGCTTAGGGGTCGCTGCGTCACCAGCGATCAGGTTTTGGGTCCTAATTCTCTCCCTTTCTAAGTGCTGGATTTGTTCTTTAATGGCAGATAGCTGGACAGGTATATTCGGTTTCCTACTTAATCCAGCACCAACCTGAGCCTCTAATTGGCGTTTCTTTAGATAGGTCTGCACCGTATCTATATAGCCAATTTGTTGCCCCACAGCTAACTGGTCCCCTTCTTCTAGATTAAACTCTTTGATGGTCCCATTCGCCTCAGCAGAAATTATGGTCTCTATTGCCTCAAAACTCCCTGAGGCATCGAAGGTATCTTTATCATTTTTACAGGATCCCAAAGCCAGTATTCCAGTACTTAGGAACAAATATATTTTCAGTCTTTTCATTATGATTAGTTTTCTGCTTTTCCAGATGTTGTTTGTAAGTTATATTGAGCCATTAAGAGTTGAACTTCATGCAAGGCGAGGTTCTGTTTTGCCTGTTCCACCACATTCACCGAAATAAGGTAATCGTTGCTGCTGGCAGTGCCATAATTCAACTGGTTCAATGTAGAATTCTTTACTTGCTCCCGAAGGTCGATTATCTCTTGATCGGTTTTCAGCAATTCTTGAAACTTAGACAGTTCTGTTTGCTGTTGCGAAAGGCTCATTTTTGTATTGAATAGGAAAGTTTCCTCTTGCACCTCCAATATCCGTTGGTTGTTCTTTATGATATTCTTTTCATTTTTCTGGGTATAGAAACTGTTCAGGTTCCAAGCCAAACGCAATCCGGCAATATAAAAGCCTTGCGTTTCGGGATTCAGCATATTCAATGCCGGCTGCCCAACACCACCTTGAACAAATAGGCTAAATTGTGGCAAAGACTTATTATCAATCAATTTATTCTGAACATCAAGAGATTTCCTTTGTAAAGAAAATAAGGTCTGTTCCGGCCTATGGATTTCATTATTCCATTGCAAGGCAGCTGGAGTCTGTAATTTGGTGTCAGGACCTAGCTTTTCTCCAATCATTACACCTAGAACTTCCAGATAAGCTTTCTTGTTGAAATCCAATTCTGTAATTCTTTGCTCAGCTTTCAATTTTTCCGCCTTCAGATTACTAGCAGAACTCCTAAGCGCAACACCATTGGCAACCGCAGTTTCCATTTTTTCAATGCCGCTCTGTAGGTCTTGGACACTCAGATTAATCTGTTCTTTTTGTCTATCCAAAAGCAATACGGCAAAATAAAGGTTATTGATCCTTTCTTTCAGCTTGTACATTTCCACCTCAACTTTTTGGTTTTCGATGGCAGAACTGGCATTTAGGTTTTCCTTTTGGTCCTTGAGATTCAAAAGACCAGTCAAGGATTGAGTCAGCTCAGCATAAACCTTATATTGACTCTTGCTTATGCTTGGGATATCCATATTGGGAAGCTTAATAGGCATCGATGTCACATCAGATTGATGTGTTGCCTGACCGGCCACAGACAACTGTGGCATGACAGCCTTTTGAGCATTATCCAAGGAAAACTCATTCGTCCTTGATATGAGACCTTGTTGCTTGATTAGTGGGTAATTGGAGCGAGCTAAAGTGTAGCAATCCTCCAAACTCAGTTTCCCTATCTCACTTTGCGCAATAGCGAAGCTATTCCCTATTCCCATAAAAAGAATAAAACTTAAAACTTTCGTAAAGATATTTACCTTAATCATATATTTTAATATATTGATTTAAACAATTGACCAATTTAAAGACAAAAAAATAGACTATGCTTTAAACATAGCCTGCACCCAAATGGGAATCAACTTCTTACGTTCTTCCATCAAGGCAAAAAATTCATTGTTGTTGAGCCCCGTTCCGTTCATGATCATAGGTTGAGCAATAAAAGGAAACAGGACCATACCCAAAACGTTCATAATAAATTGAATAGGACTAACCTCCTTCAGGGTTCCATTCTTTATTTCCTCATCCAATTGTTGGACAAAGAATGATTCTCCTAAGATTTCACGGACAGGAATTTTCTCGAGAATATTATTGACATTGGATCGGATCTCACTCACAATAAATCCAGGAATCTCGGGTTTATCCTTTATCGAATCGATATAATGCTCAGCAATGGCACTGACTTTCTCCAATAAGGTAGACTCATGGTCATTTAATACCAAGACCAAGCCTTTCATAAACTCACCTAGTGTTTCCAGCATAATGAGTTCGAAAAGCTTTTCCTTACTTCTGAAATAATAATTTAAAAGGGATAGGTTGATTCCTGCTTCATCAGCAATATCTCTGGTCCTAGTCGCTGCATATCCTTTCTTATGAAATACAATGCGCGCTGCTTCTTTTATTTTGTCTTCGGTTGATGTATCTAATTCCTTCTCTTCCTTCTTATTCATCTTTTGGCTTTTCACTTGAGATTGCCCAAAGGTAAGAACATTTAAGAGAATTAAACAAATATTTTAATCAAATGATCAAACTTTTTAAAGAAAATGAACTAAACACCCAATGGAAGCTTATTTTTTATGTAAAATCATCCCATGATCAAACCTCAAACTGTCCATATTTTTGAAAACAAACTTCGAATCGATCTCTTCCACATCGCCAAAGCCTTCAATCAACCCTTCTGGAACAATTCCAAAAACTGTCTCCCTAACAGAGTTTACCCCTTCTGACATAAAACTATATTCACCCACCAATAAAGAATCCTTGATTACTCCTCGGAATTCTCCATGGTTCTTGTCTTTTTCTTGAAAATTATAGCTTAATGGGCCAATAAGGGAGTCGTTTTGACTTTTTAGATCCAATAAAATCGTATCTCCATTTTCATCAAACACATATTTTCCGGCCAATTCTGAAGCGGTCCATTCATCTGCCACAGCATCATTTTCTTTGTTGTCTTTAGCCTCCTGTCCAGAATTATTACAAGCACTCATACTTAATACCAAAACCGGGACAACAAATAATGACTTAGCAATATTTCTCATGTTTATCTTTTTTTATTGTTATAACGTATAATGATACGTAATGTTTCCGTAAAATCTTGATAAATCTATATTCCAGACCCATTTCCAGTAGATTTATATTTGTAACTTTATATACTATGAATATTCTTACAAAGTCTTTCGAGACGAATTATAATACAGCTCCCTTTTCCCAAATCAAAAACGAAGATTACGTTCCAGCCTTTCAGGAAGCAATAGCTGAAACTAAAGGGGAAATTGAACAGATTGCAACAAACTCTCAAGCAGCAACCTTTGAAAATACGATCGAGGCACTATCCTTCTCTGGAATGCAATTAGATCGGATTTCCAATATATTTTTCAATCTCCATTCTGCAGAAACGAATGATGAATTAGAAAAGATTGCTGTACAGGTAGCTCCCATGTTGGCAGAATTAAGCTCCGACATCACCTTGAACTATGAGTTATTCCTAAAGATCAAGGAGGTATATGATCAAAAAGACAACCTAAATCTTAGCCCTGAACAAGAAACTTTATTGACCAAAAACTATAGAGATTTCGTTCGCAATGGCGCCTTGCTAGCGGACGAAAAGAAAAAAGAACTCAGGGAAATCGACCAGGAAATGTCGGTATTGAAATTAAACTTCGCAGAACATGTATTGGCGGATACCAATGCCTATCAATTACATATCTTGAAAAAAGAGGAGCTTCATGGCCTTCCTGATTCTGTGATCGAGGCAGCACATGAACTCGCAAAAGAAGAAGGCAAAGAAGGCTGGATTTTCACCTTAGACTATCCTAGCTACATCCCATTTATGACCTATGCCAACAACCGCGAATTGCGAAAAGAATTGGCAATCGCTGCTGGTAAAAAAGGCTTTCAGGACAATGCAAACAACAATGAAGAAATAATCCTAAAAATTGCCAAACTGAGACATCAACGGGCTAAATTATTAGGTTATGATTCCCACGCACACTTCAAATTAGAAGAACGTATGGCTCAAAACCCCAATACCGTTACTTCATTTTTGAATGACCTCCTTGCAAAAGGCAAACCAGCAGCATTAAAAGAATTTGCCGAATTGAGCCAATATGCAAAAGAAAAGGATGGTTTAGACCATTTAGAAAAATGGGATGGCAGTTATTATTCAGAAAAACTGAAACAAGAACGTTTCAATCTGCATGATGAAAAGTTAAGGCCATATTTCAAATTAGACAATGTCTTAAATGGTGTATTTGAAATTGCCCACCGTCTCTATGGCTTGAATTTTAAGGAAATCCAGAATATAGACAAATATCATCCAGAAGTACAGACCTATGAGGTAAGTACAGATGAGGGTGATTTAGTCGCGGTTTTCTATGCAGACTTCTTCCCCCGTAAGGGCAAGAGGAATGGCGCATGGATGACCTCCTACAAATCGCAATATATTAAAGATGATCACAATGAGAGACCTCATGTTTCGATCGTCTGCAACTTTACTCGACCTACTTCAAGTAAGCCCTCTTTATTAACATTCAACGAGGTTACCACCCTGTTCCATGAATTTGGCCATGCCTTACATGGCATGTTGGCAGACACGACCTATCCTACCCTTTCTGGAACTTCCGTTTTTTGGGACTTCGTCGAACTTCCAAGTCAAATTATGGAAAACTGGTGCTATGAAGAGGAAGCTTTAAAACTTTTTGCCAAGCATTATGAAACTGGCGAAACCATTCCCATGGAATACATCCAAAAAATCAAAGATTCTGCTTCCTTCTTGGAAGGGCTGGCAACGGTCAGACAGTTGAGCTTCGGCCTTTTAGATATGGGTTGGCATGGACAGGACCCAAGTGCTATCAGCAAGGTGAAAGATTTTGAAACTCAACAGTTCGCGGAAACAGCGATCTATCCCGATGTCAAGGAGAATGTCATGTCAACATCTTTCTCCCATATCTTTGATGGCGGTTACTCTTCAGGATATTACTCCTATAAATGGGCAGAGGTCCTGGATGCAGATGCTTTCGATTATTTCCAACAGGAAGGTATCTTCAATCGGGAGGTTGCAAAAAAATTCAAGGACAATATTCTTTCAAAAGGCGGTACGGAACATCCAATGAAACTCTATAAACAGTTCCGTGGAAAAGAACCTTCCGTTGACCCTCTATTGAAACGTGCTGGATTGATCTAATCCATCTCGAACATAAATGAAAAAGGCTTAGATTAAATATCTAAGCCTTTTTGCAATTCTGCTTCAAATACAGAATCTATTTTCCATGTGGACTTATCTTTTGATGCCTTAACAGCCAATTGGTCACATCGCTCATTTAACGGATGCCCAGCATGGCCTTTTACCCATACCAACTTGACCTTATGCAGTTTATACACATTCATCAACCGCATCCAAAGGTCTTTATTCTTCTTTCCTTGAAATCCTTTCTGAATCCAGCCATATACCCATTTTTTATCTATGGCATCGATGACATATTTCGAATCCGAAAATACGGTCACTTGCTGATTGAGGTTCTTCAAGGCTTCTAGACCAATGATAACTGCCAATAATTCCATTCGGTTATTGGTCGTTTTCCTAAAGCCTCCAGAAAATTCCTTTTCGATTAGTTTACCTTGAAATTCAGGATTTGCCCCTTGATAAATTGCCCTTAAGATAGTTCCATAACCACCAGGACCAGGATTTCCGCTGGATGCGCCGTCAGTATATAATTCAATCATTGCCGTAAAAATAACGATTTAATTGTAAGTGATGGATTTATATTGTAACTCGCTGTTAGGCAGGCTCCGTAAATATCTTGTATTTTTCCCGCATGAATTGAATCACTCCTGAAGATACAATCACGATCGTCAACCCTATAATACAGCCAATACCCGTCGATAGTGCACGATAGATTGGCGTATAGGCAATCTGTGTATGGTGAGGTTCTATCATTATGATCAATAAGGCCACGATTGCTACCCTTGCCATGTTCAGGATCTTGAATCCCCAACATAGGAAAATGGTCAGCACGATACCTGTCATAATAGAATATACCGACTTTGGCAACAGCCAAACACAGCCCATGGCTACGACCGACCCTACAAAATTCGACTTGAATCGCTCAATTGAAAGCCTTTTCGAATCCTTTTCCTCAGGAGAAATAACTAAAATAATGGATAATAATGCCCAGAAGACCTCAAACTGTTTAAACCTTAGATACAATAAGTATCCAATAACAAAACCAATCAGACACCGGATGATATAAATTAATAGAGGTGAGGTAATGACCCGCTTGACAAACCTCGCTGTATTACTGTTGAGATTCATTGCCGCAAAAATACTGTTTATTAAATTATAATTAAAATTAACCTCATAAGATTGAATGACCCTGACAAACCGTTTTGGAAATCAGTCATTAACAAGAAAACTTTAGATGTTGTACACAATAAAAAAGGCACAATTTTGAATTAATTGTGCCTTAGATATTATGCAATATAAATTAGTAATTCTCTCGATTTAATTGTTTTGCGTTCTTAACTTTTTCATCCAGTAGCGCCAATTTAACCACTTCACGCATCTCGCTTACATAATGGAAATTCAAGTCTTTGATATAATCTTCCTTGATCTCCAAAATATCCTTTTGGTTGGACTTACTCAAGATGATATCCTTGATGTTTGCGCGCTTAGCCGCTAATATTTTCTCCTTGATCCCTCCTACTGGCAATACCTTGCCACGAAGAGTGATCTCACCGGTCATGGCCAATTTAGGTTTTACCTTATGTTGGGTAAACAAGGATGCCAAGGCAGTCAACATGGTGATGCCGGCAGATGGTCCATCTTTAGGTGTAGCACCGGCAGGCACGTGAATATTCACATCCCATTGATCAAAGACTTTAAAATCAATTCCAAACTCATCAGCATGAGAGCGTAGGTAGGCCATTGCAATGGCAGCAGATTCTTTCATCACGTCACCTAAGTTACCCGTCAAGCTCAGCTTCCCTTTTCCCGGGCTCAAGCTAGATTCAATAAATAGGATATCACCGCCAACCGAAGTCCAGGCTAAACCAGTTACAACCCCAGCGATATCATTGTTCTCATACAGGTCCTTGTCAAAGATTGGTGGACCTAAGATTTCCTCCACATCCTCTGCCGAAAGGTTATGATCATACGGTTTTTCCATCACGATCCTCGTTGCAATACCGCGTACGATCGAACCGATTTTCTTTTCCAGACCACGGACACCAGATTCACGGGTATATTCTTCAATGATTTTCTCAATCATCTTAGGTTTCAGAGCAATGTCTTTTGCTTGGATACCGTGCATTTCACGCTGCTTAGGCAACAAGTGTTTCTTGGCGATCTCAATCTTCTCCTCAATGGTGTAACCATTGACTTCAATAATCTCCATACGGTCCAAGAGTGCAGGCTGCACACCGCTCAATGAATTGGCAGTGGCAATGAACATCACTTTGGATAGATCATATTCCATTTCCACATAATGATCGTAGAAGTGGGTATTTTGTTCAGGATCCAAAACCTCCAACAAAGCTGAAGAAGGATCACCTTTAAAATCAGAACCTATTTTATCAATCTCATCCAAAACAAACACAGGGTTTGAAGCACCTGCTTTTTTCAAGGATTGAATGATACGCCCAGGCATGGCGCCGATATAAGTTTTTCGATGCCCCCTGATTTCCGCTTCATCACGGATACCTCCCAAGGCCATACGGGTATATTTTCTTCCTAAAGCTTTAGCAATAGATTTCCCCAACGAAGTCTTACCAACTCCTGGAGGCCCTACCAAACATAAGATTGGAGCTTTCATATCATTTTTCAGCTTCAAGACAGCCAAATATTCAATGATACGTTGCTTCACTTTTTCCAGACCATAATGGTCTTTGTTCAAAACCTTTTCTGCTCGAGCCAAATCGAAATTGTCCTTGGTAAATTCACCCCATGGCAAATCCAACAACAATTCCAAATAGTTCAACTGCACCGAATAATCAGCAGCAGCGGGATTGATACGGGCCAATTTCTCCAATTCCTTTTGGAAATGTTTGCCCACATCCTCTCTCCATTTTTTCGCTTTTGCCCTTTTCTTCAGTTCTTCGATTTCAAGGTCCGGGGTATTCCCTCCCAATTCCTCCTGAATGGTCTTCAGTTGTTGGCTCAAGAAATAATCGCGTTGCTGCTTGTCTAAATCAATCCTCACCTTATTTTGGATTTGATTCTTCAGCTCCAACATCTGGATTTCAGTCGTCAAATGCTCCAACAATTGTTTAGCACGCTTCACAAAATCCTTGATTTCCAATAAGTCTTGTTTCTGCTCCAGCTCCAATGAAAGATTTGAAGAGATAAAGTTCACCAGGAAAGTAGGACTTTCGATATTCTTGATAGCAATTCCTGCTTCACTTGGTAGGTTTGGCGAAAGTTGAATAATCTGCAAAGCCATTTCCTTCACAGAAGAGATCAAAGCCTTGAATTCTTTACTGCTCGTTTTTGGTTTATCCTCCGGAAATTTCTCTACACGAGCGATCAGGTAAGGCTCAGTCTGAACCAATTCCTTTAGTTTCACACGCTGCTTACCCTGAATGATCACCGTTGTGTTACCATCAGGCATCTGAAGGATCTTGATGATATGGGCTACAGTCCCTACTTTGTTCAATTGTTCAAAAGTAGGATCCTCAACCGTCATATCTTTCTGCGATACCACAGCAATAGTGCGATCACCCTTATAGGCATCCTTTACCAATTTAATAGACTTATCTCGACCAACCGTAATAGGGATCACCACACCCGGAAAAAGAACCGTGTTCCTAAGGGGTAGAATCGGGAGTTGATCGGGAATTTCTGCATTCCTCATTTCATCCTCATCTTGTTGAGTCAATAAGGGAAAGAATTCAGTTTCTTCGTTTATGATAGGTAACGTTTGATTAAAATTGAATGAATCAAATTTGTTCATATGTACATGTCCAGCTTGCCGACATCTTGTCAGACGATCAGCTATTTTTTATTTTAAAATTAATGAACTCATATAGTGCAAGCAAAGTGCCAAGTCCGAAATTTGGTACATTTTATGCTATTATTGATTTGTATCTGTTAAATCGTCAGTAATCAGCACATTCTTTGTCACCTTTGTGTATAGATTTCTGCAATATTTAGAAGCAAGTTACAAAATGTGGAAATGTTTATAACTATTGATTGCGGCGTTAAACTATTTAACAGATTTTTACTCTATTAGTAGGAGTATAGAAATTTACAGGGAAAACAACATAAAAATTCAGACATGAAATTAAATAACTTGAATACACAGATGAAGACGATTAAGATTGGGTTAGCTACTGTTGCTTTGGCATTAGCTACAATGGGTGCACAAGCACAAGAAAAACAACACAGCGATCCAAATGTACGTGCTGGTGAAAAAGCATTATTGGACGGTGATTTTAAAACTGCAGCAACTCAATTCGAAAAGGCATTACCTAATGCTGGAAACGAACCTGAAGTTGTGTATTTATTAGGTTACTCTCAATTCCAAAATGGTGATTACAAAAAAGCTATCGCTAATTTCAACAAAGTAATCTCCTTGGATGCCAAAAACACTTCTGCTTACTACTACAAAGCAAAAGCGAACAACAACATGGCAGTAAACAAAGAATTGAAATTGAGCAACCAAGAACGTGAAGCTTTATTGAAATCTGCTACAGCTGACTATACTAAAGCAATCGCTATCAATGCAAATGACGCAAAATTATATCAAAACCGTGCTATTGCTTACCGCGATCTAGGAATCCTTACAGGTACTAAAGGTGCGGCTAACTACAATAAAGCAACAGCTACTGACGCGTACAACAAAGCTATTACAGACTATGAGAAAGTATTGACTTACGATGCTTCTCGTAAAGACATCCAAACTGAAGTTAAAAAAGCTACAGTTTACCGTGATAACCTTAAATAACAATTGAACAAAAACAGAAAGCCCGCAATTTGCGGGCTTTTCTGTTTTATTTAAATTTCAAGATTAGATCAACTGTTTCTTATAAACAGAAGGGCTAACCCCGGTCGTCTTTTTAAATTGGTTGCTCAAATGAGCGATACTGCTGTATTGCAGTTGTGCCGCTATCTCCGCCAAAGTGGCATCATAGCTCAACAGCTCTTTAACCTTTTCAACCTTTAGGTTGATTAAATATTTTTCGATACTCTCCCCTTGGACTTCGGAAAACGCACTACTCAGATAGGAATATTCCAGATTGAACCTTTCTGATAGATAACTCGACGTTTTGATTGACATTGACTCCTCCGCCTTCAACATCTCTGAGAGCGCTATTTTTATCTCTTCGACTAAAATCTGTTTCCTATCCTTTAATACTTCAAATCCAATCAACTTGAGCTCTTGATCAAATAGAATACGTTCTGCGTCTGTAAAGGGTCTGCTTAAGTTAATGGAACCAATACTCACATCACCAAATGGAACATCCATCCTTTTCAAGATCTGTTCAACTGCCATAACGCAGCGAGGACATACCATATTTTTGATGTGAACTTGCATTGGATAAAGATAAGGATATTTTACCGGACCTAAATTAGCCTCTAGTCCAATGCTATCATTTGAATTTCATATTTACTCACTTTCATTCAAGAGATTCATAAAGGCAGAGGCCAAATGATCGATCAGATCAGATGCAATCAAACTGGTCTCACCTACCCAATCTTTCGCAAAATCACCTGCAGAACCATGAATATAAACCCCGAGAACAGCTGCATCTAAGGCATTATAACCTTGGGCAAGCAAACTACTGATAATACCGGTCAATACATCACCAGTTCCTCCAGTTGCCATACCAGGATTACCGGTAGAATTGAAATAAACCTCAGCAGCAGGATTCACAATAGCCGTGTTTGCTCCTTTGATGACCAAAATCACTTGGTTTTCACTGCAAAATGCTTTCACTTTATCCAATTTCTCCAAATCATTCTCCCATTCTCCAATCAAGCGTCTTAATTCCTTAGGGTGCGGGGTCAGAATAGTATTAATAGGTAGGTGCTTCAACAGATGTTCATTTTCAGCGATGATGTTTAGGGCATCCGCATCCAAAACCATTTTACTGTCCTCAGCAAGAGATTGCAACCATATTCCAAAACCGCGAACGGTTTCTTCATCCTTTCCCATCCCAATACCAACCCCATATGCAGAAAACTCACCCTGAACTTGGAAGTCAACTAACTTTTCTTCCGATGAATCCAATAAGACCATAGCTTCTGGAAAACCGATCTGCAAAACATTGTAGCCACATTTCGGGATATAAGCAGTTACCAGACCACAACCAGATTTTAGGGCAGCCTTTGTAGCCATTAAAACTGCTCCCATTTTCCCCAAACTTCCTCCAACAATTGCTACATGTCCAAAGGTACCCTTATGCGAATACCTTGACCTGGAACGCAATAAGATATCAAGCATTCCTGCTTCAACATAGCGATTTGATGTACTTTGCTTCAGGATAGAATTCTCATCCAAGCCGATGTCCAGGACTTCGAATTCTCCTACAAAAATGGAATTCTGAGGAAGTAACAGTGCCAATTTAGGAAACTGGAAGGTGTAGACCTTGCTGGCACGGACAATAAGGTCTTCAAATTGACCAACAGCATCCAGCATTAAGCCAGAGGGCATATCAACCGATATTATCCTGCCTTGAAAATCATTCATCTGTTCAATGACTCCTCGCCATTCATCAGAAAGAGTTGCACTCAATCCATACCCAAATAAACAGTCTATTAAAAATCCTTCTATGGGAAGATCGAGGTCATCATCTAAATCGAAATACTGTATGTTGTCCAATTTATCTTGGTTCAACTGATTGTCGGCCGTATAATGATCCGACTTCAATAACCGAACTTCTACATCGTAGCCTGAATCCATCAATTGCCTCGCAATAGCTAATCCATCACCACCATTATTGCCCTTTCCACAAACGATGGCAATGGGCAGTTCCTTGATGACATCAAAATAATCATCCAAGATTGCCGTGCTGACTATGCTAGAAGCACGCTCCATGAGTTCCCAAGAATTGATCCCTTCATTTTGGATGGTTTCCTGGTCTACAATTTTCAACTGATCAGCGTTTAGGATTTTCATAACCGAATAAAATAAGTATAGCTCCTAAATTTAGGAGCTATACGCTTATATAACAACAGATTAATTTAAATGTTTGTGGAAAAAGCCCATCATGGCTTTATAGAATTCTATCTGATTTTCCTCTTTTCCAAACCCATGACCTTCATCATACTTCACCATATAAGGTACATCAACACCCTTTTCACGCAAAGCCTTTACAATTTGATCCGCCTCCGCAATTTTCACCCTCGGGTCATTCGCTCCCTGAACCACAAATAATGGGGCCTTTATTTTATCTACATGGAATATTGGAGAAACTTCTTTAGCAATTTCCGCTTCTTTTGGATCATCAAGATCATACCAAACCTGATAGAGCATTTCTTTATAAGGTTTCCAATATTCTGGAATGGAATTCATTAAGGTAAAGATATTGGACACCCCGACATAATCAACTCCCGCTTTATATAGATCCGGTGTCTTGGTCAGTCCTCTTAATACGGCATATCCTCCATGCGAACCACCATAGATAGCCACATTATCCTTATCAATCTGGCCCTGATCAATGACGTATTTAATACCATCTTCCACATCATCCATAGCTTTTCTACCAATTTCCTTGAAACCGGCCTTTAAAAAATCCTTACCGTAGCCTCCTGACACCCGGAAGTTGACTTGCAATGTCGCAAATCCATGAGCAGCAAATAATTGTGCTTCAGGATTGAACCCCCAACTATCACGAACTCCTTGTGGCCCTCCATGTGGATTGACGATCAATGGAACTTTCTTTCCATCCAAGGCTTCTTTAGGTAAGGTTAGATAACCGTGCAATGTCAGCCCATCCCTTGATTTAAAAGAAATCGGACGCATCTCAGCCATATCTGCTTCCTTCAATTGCGGCATCAGATCATAAAGTAAAGTGATCTTTTTAGTTCCAGCATCTAAATGGTAGTATTTTCCGTACAGCTTATCGCTCTGCACAACCACTAAATATTGATCCTCCTTATCTGTCTTCCCAACTATGGAATATTCATAATTCGGGAATTCCTTCTGGAACAGGGAATAGATCCCTTTGAAAGTTTCACTCTTGGGTTCAATCTCCACTTTCTCACCCTCATAACCCACATAGTCCAACTCCCAATTTCTATTCCTGGATAGCCCTAGTATGGTAGCATCATAATCTGGATTGGAATACACTTCCTTGATCAACTTTTTCTGACCTAGATCATACAGGACGATCCTAGCCTTGTCCGAATCCAAATTAGTTAACACATAGGCCTCGTCTGGATTTTTAGAGGCATAATTAAATGACAATACTGAAAAAGTATCATACCATTTCGTTGTGCCAAACAATTCAAACTCCGTTTTTCCCTGAGGTTTATAGAAAAATTGGGTATTTACTCCATTTTGCATCTTGGCATAGCCGCGTAAGTTTCCATCTTTATCAAATTCATAACCTACAATAGCATTCTCAGGATCCGTATTGGTAAAAAGCTTTTCCATTTCACCGGTCTGCACATTGACCTTGTACGGTTCAAAAACTTGCTTGTTATCCTTGTTCATTTGGATAATGATTACATCCTTTTGTTCCTTCAGCATATTCAGGATTCCTGCTTGAACGCCTTCAAATGGTGTAAGGTCAATATTCTTCGTACCATCAATATTGACAGCATACAGATGGTAATTCTCATTTCCTCCTTGATCCATAATGTAGACCAAACGTTCATCATTCACCCAGCCCATACCACGGATCAATTCATCTTTCTCTTCTATCGCTCTGACCACTTTACCAGTAGCGACCTCCTTTACCATTACATGGCGTTTGTTGTTGGCGTCTTTTTCGCGATAAGAGATGTATTTTCCATTCGGCGACAAGGCAAAACTAGAGGATTTTGGTTTGGCAAAATAATCTTCTACCTTGTACTTGTAATTACCATTCCCCAGTTCTATCAATTTCGCCAATTCAGCGTCTGTTGAAACTAAACTTGGATCTCCGGGTTTGCTGATCTTGGTCTTAGCCAATTTCAATGGAAATTCCATTCCTGATTGCTTAAATATTCCTTCGAGATATTCCCCTTTAAGTTCTCCTTCATAGGATAAAGCTGGTTGCTCCATCGCCAGATTAAGCTTATTGTTCTCGAACTTTACGGTCGACATGGGCAATCCTGATGCTCCTTGAGCAGGGACATCCATGGTTGCCGCTAAATTTCCGTCTTTGTCACTGATGTGAAAGATTAACTCCATTTTGGCCCCTTGGACCTCAAGTTCTCCCTTCCAATCACCAGCAACCTGAGCTTTAGTACTTATCATACCCAAAAGTACAAACAGCATTGTGAATAATTTTTTCATAATCTAAATTCAATTTGTTAGTGTGTAAATTTAACATATTGTTACAATATTTTCGGTAAATACCTTATTCTTTTCGCAAAGCTTCTAAAGGAGAACGATTGATGACTGACAAGCTGTTGATCAATCCGATCAGAACAGTCAATCCCACAATCAGCACCAACAACAAAGCGATCATACCAATAGATGGCACAAATACACTTTCAAAAACAAAAATAGCTAATAAATAACTCGCTAGAAGTGAAATTATTATACCCGTTAAGGCAGAAAGCAATCCTAAAAACAGGTACTCACTGATGGTAATGAGATAGATCTGCTTTCTGCTTGCGCCTAATGTACGCAAAAGCACATTTTCGCGAATCCGCTGAAACTTGCTGATCCGCACCGAAGATATCAAAACGATGATTCCTGTCAGGATACTGAAAGCCCCCATAAATTGGATGATAAACCCAATTTTATCTAGAATTTCCTGCAGTACCGTTAAAACAGCATTCATATCGATTACGGAAACATTCGGGAAATTATTGACGATCTTCTGTTGAAATTTACTGGATTCTATTTCTGTAGGCACCTTAGTCATCATCAGATAAAACTGGGGTGCTTGATCGATGCTTCCCTTGGCAAAGACAACCCTAAAATTAGATTGGAAGCGATTCCAATCTACTTGTCTGATGCTACTGACCTTTGCAGGAATGATCAATCCCTGAACATTGAAAGACAACCTATCTCCAACCTTTACCTTGATGTTATCGGCATAATTCTGGTCCAAAGAAACCGAGGCGGTATCCTTATTTCCCACAACCCCTACCCATTTACCGGAAGTAATGCTTTCCGTTTTGGTCAAAGAATCGCGATAGGTCGCACGGATTTCCCCGCGAAACGCTCTTGAAGAAACTTCACTGCTGGTATCTGCAACCACATCCTTTAAAGTCACGCCATTGACACTCTGCAATTGCATGGTAACAACAGGTACTGCTTCTAATATGGGATAGCCCTCCTCTTTCGCCATTTTAGAAAGCGATTCATGCTGCGAAGGCTGAATATCAAACATCAGCATATTGGCCTGACTCTGTTCTGAAGAGATTTTCACCCGATTGATCAATAGATCCTGCACCAAAAACATGGTCGAGATCAGAGCCGTTCCCAGACCGATGGATATCATCAAGATCACCGTTTGGTTATTAGGGCGGTAAAGATTGGACAAGCCCTGTCGCCAGAGATAAGGCCATCCCTTCGGAAAGAATTTCCTGATAAGATATGTGAAAGCCTTTGCTACACCGTAAAGCAATAAAAAGGTAATGCCTACTCCTGCAACAAAAACTAAAGTCTGTATCCAATCTGCCATTTGAAGCCTGGCAAATCCGGTAATAAAGATCAAGATCAAAAGGTACACCCACCAGCTCATCTTATCCTTAAACATGCTTTCCTCTTTATCTGAAATCCGAATAGAGTTCAGCGGAGAAATATTTCGTACGGCCAGAAGTGGCAACAGCGCAAATAAAACTGCTATAACGACACCTAAACCAATGCCTTCTAAGATGGCAAGCCAGGACACACCAGTCGTCAAGCTCACTGGTATGACATCTTGCATGACCACGGGAATTAAATATTGGATCAAGGAGCCTAAAACTGCTCCAATGATACCTCCGATTAGCCCTATACCTGCAAATTGAACCAAAAAGATATAAAAGGCCTGCTTCGCTGTTGTACCCAAACATCTCAACACAGCAACAGAAAGCAGTTTTTCGCGAACATAGATCTGAACGGAACTTGATACGCCAATACAGCCCAGCAACAGGGCCACAAATCCTACCAATTCCATAAAGCTAGCCATGTCGGCAAAAGACCTACCGGTATTTTCTTTTGTAGTCTGTATGGTTGATGCCCTCAACTGCAGCTCCTCAATCTTTTTATCTAATTTTTCAACCTCCTTATCAACAGCAAATCCTTTAGGCAATTTAAAATAATAATGGTATTCAATTCGACTTCCCTGCTGTTGCAGGCCCGAATTCTTCAATTGGGCAATCGGTACAAAAACCGAAGGTGCCATGGCTCCTGCTATGGCAGCCTGTCCAGGCTGGGAAAGCACATTCCCTAAGATTGGATAACTGTTGTTCCCAAGTTGGACGGAATCATTTACCACAGCGTTAAATTGCAACAAAAGTGAATTCTCCACATATACACCGGCCTTGGTACCAAAATCCCGATAGCTATCGGAAGGATTAGTTTCCACTTCACCATAAAAAGGATAATGACCTTCAATGGCACGTACTTGCACCAATCTGGAGCCCTCCGCCTTTGGAAAACGGATCATGGACATAAATCTTTCTTCCTTGGCAAAATCCTCACTCATACCCTTAAGGGAATCAATAAATTTCATGGCTTCTGAAGAAGGCTCCCTGCGGCTTTCCAGTTCCAGATCCGCACCGATCAATTCCGCAGCTTGCGAATCAATGTCCTTCCTCAGATTTTCATTAAAGGAATTCATTGCAACCAAGGCCGCTATCCCCAATATAATGGAAGATATAAAGAGGAATAACCGCGATCTATTTTTCCGGCTATCCCGCCATGCCATTAAGAGTATCCAGCGCCAATTCATTGGATCCTTCCTCCCTTAATTGGAATTATCTTTTGTGTTTTGGCCGCTAGGTCCAGATCATGGGTCACGATAACCAAAGTAGTCCCAGATTCTTTATTCAATTGAAACAACATGTCTTCAATGATCGCGCTGGTTTCTGCATCCAGGTTTCCAGTGGGTTCGTCTGCAAATAATATCTTAGGTTTATTGGCAAATGCCCGCGCCAAGGAAACCCGTTGTTGTTCACCACCCGATAGCTGGGAAGGGTAATGGTCTGCACGAGAAGATAGACCTACCTTGTCCAACAGTTCCAAAGCATCCTTTTGTTTATTCTTCATTCCCCGCAATTCCATCGGAACCAATACATTTTCCAATGCTGTAAGCGTAGGCAACAATTGGAAATTTTGGAATACAAAACCAACATGTTCATTTCTTACCTGAGCCAATTTATCCTCGCTCAGCCCGGTTAATTTTATTCCATTTAGGAGGATATCCCCTTCCGAACTTTGGTCCAGACCCGCGCACAAACCTAACAAGGTGGTCTTGCCGCTGCCTGACGGTCCCACAATAGAAACGGTGGAACCTTCTTCTATTTCAAAATTGATATCATTTAAGACTGGGATTTTATGGTCTCCAATTTGGTAATTCTTGAAGACATGCTGAACTTGTAGGATCATAGTAGATGACATATCTAATAAATTTATATATTATTTTTAATTAAATTAGCCTTATGAATCACATCAAATCTATAATATCAGCCGTTTCCGTTGTTTTTTTACTTGCATCTTGCAATAACTCCAACCCACAGCAGAAATCTCCATCATCTTCTGATAGTACAACGCTCGATACGACCAAAACAGAAAGCAGCAAGCGCATCCTGTTTTTCGGCAATAGTTTGACAGCAGGATTAGGGTTAGATGACCAGTCGGAAGCATTTCCGGCCTTGATACAAGGCAAAATTGACTCTTTGAATTTAGGGTATACCTGTATAAATGCAGGTCTGAGCGGCGAAACTTCAGCCGGTGGAAAAGATAGGGTTGATTGGTTATTGAAAGATAAGATTGATGTATTCGTCCTTGAATTAGGTGCCAATGATGGACTACGTGGGATCTCACCAGATGCCACTTACCAAAACCTAAACGAAATTGTTAACAAAGTCAAAAAAGCATATCCAGATTGCAAGCTTGTTCTTGCAGGGATGATGGTTCCGCCAAGCATGGGTGATCAATATTTCAAGGATTTCGCAGCAATATTCCCGAAACTGGCCAAAGAGCAGAACATGACCTTAGTACCTTTCCTATTGGACAAAGTTGCCGGAATCCAAACCCTGAACCAAGGTGATGGCGTACATCCCACTAAGGAAGGACAACAAATCTTAGCAGAAAACGTTTGGGCGCATTTAAAAGGTATATTATAGGGTATATGGGCAAAGAGCATAAATTATCCATGATCATTTTGGCCCATCCTCTAATCCTCGTTGGGTGAGTTGCGTCGAAGGGGATCCTGGGTCAACATAGCCTACAGTTCCTGCACCTTCGGTGCAGAATGACAGCATCTTTTAAAAAAAAGCCTACAGATTCTTCACTGATCGTTCAGAATAGCAGTGTGCTAAAGAAACTTCCTGCGGAACCTTAGATCTTGGTCAAGCCGGTGGGTGAGCCTGTCGAACCCCCATCCGAAGCCTGAGTTGCGTCGAAGGGGATCCTGAGTCAACATAGCCTACAGTTCCTGCACCTTCGGTGCAGAATGACAGCATCTTTTAAAAAAAACAGTCTACAGATTCTTCACTGATCGTTCAGAATAGCAGTGTGCTAAAGAAACTTCCTGCGGAACCTTAGATCTTGGTCAATCCTCCCATCCTTTCCATCCTGGTTCATTCCCAGATCTTGGTCAATCCTCCCATCCTTCCCATCCTGGTTCAAAAAAAAGGATTCCCTTTCGGAAATCCTTAACTAAAAAATTTAAAAAACAACTAAAATTCTTGAATGCAACAACCCTTATTTAAGGAAGACTTGTTGGTGTAATTGGTTGATATCGATATCAGGGAACTGTCTATCAAAATCAATTGACATATCCATCGAATCAATTTGGCCATCGCCATTGGAATCCCAATCCATTGAAACATAATATTTAATGGAATCTCCTTCTTGTACTTCTGGTTTGATCAATGTTAAATGGTCCATTGGGATTTCAAAATCCACGGTAAAGGGCACTTCTGCTGCCTCAAAGTCTACTTCATCTATCATGGTAGCTGATACATCGGCTACATTTGCTGGTACGGCAAATAATTTCACTTTTCCTTTGCTATTCTGAAGGACAGAATCTTGTTGACCTACAAACTCCACGGTCAACAATTGAGGCCCTTTTACGACTTCACCAGATCCCTTAAGTCCGCAACTGCTCAGGAACAAAGCACAAAGGCCACAAAAAACTATTAATTTTCTCATAACTTAATTATTTTAACGGTTAAATATAGTTTAAATTCTAATAACTCAAAGAAAGTTTTAATAGTTTAACAAAAACCTAACATAAATGTTTTTAGCATCATATTAATAAGGATTTGAAGATGAGGGAGGTATCCTAAAATAAGAGAACCTTGGTTTACCGAAGTAATCTCAAGGTTCTCACAAGGATAATATAATATATAAACGGAACGGAAAAATATCTCTTTTGATTAGCCAAACTGGCCAGTAATGTATTTTGCGGTAACTTCGTTCAGCGGATTTCCAAATATTTGCTGGGTCAAGCCCTCTTCTTTTACCTCTCCTAAGTACATAAAGACCGTTTTATCAGCAATACGCTGCGCCTGTTGCATATTATGGGTAACAATAACGATCGTGTATTTCTCTTTCAGGTGCATGATCAGCTCTTCGATTTTCAAGGTACTCACAGGATCCAGAGCCGAACAGGGCTCATCCATCAAAATAACTTCAGGTCTTAGGGCAACCGCACGTGCTATACATAAACGCTGTTGCTGACCACCAGATAAACGGGTAGCAGGCATTTTCAAATCGTTCTTTACCTCTTCCCATAGGAATGCCTCACGCAAAGCCTTTTCAATGATAGCCTTATCATGTGGCAAATTGTTGATCTTTAAGCCATAAGCGATATTCTCATAGATACTCTTCGGAAATGGATTGGCTTTTTGGAAAACCATGCCAATTCGCTTTCTGATTTCCGTAACAGGAACGGATTTGGAATAAAGATCGAGATCCTCCAACTTCAAGGAGCCTGTTATTTTGGCATCTGCTGAAAGGTCATGCATTCTATTGAAAGAACGCAACAAAGTACTCTTTCCGCATCCTGAGGGTCCAATCAAGGCTGTAATTTCATTTTCTGCAAACTCCACGTTCACATTATTCAGCACATGCTTGGTACCGAAACTGATGTTTAGATTTTCTGCGGATAACTTAGTTTTCATTTTTTCTGTACTTATAACGAATATAAAATGCGGTCAGGTTTAGTAAGAACACAACAATGATTAATACGAGAGCCGTACCATAAGCGATCGGACGGACTTCATCGATGGATTGATGCTGTGTTGACAACATATATAAGTGATATGGCAAGGCCATAAATTCTTGATTGATAAATGCACTGGTACCATTGATGTAAAATGCGGCACCTGTAAATAGTATGGGAGCTGTTTCTCCGGCTGCCCGTGACAATGTCAGTACCACACCTGTCAAAATCCCTGACATGGCTGATGGAATGATCACATCTTTAATGGTCTCAAATTTTGTTGCTCCAACCGCTAACGCTGCTTCTCGGGTTGAATTCGGGATTCGCATCAGTGCTTCCTCTGTTGTGGTAATGATATACGGTAAGGACAGGAGCCCTAAGGTTAAGCCGGCAGCAATTAATGATGTTCCAAAATGCATGGCCTGTACAAATAATGCCAATCCAAAAAGGCCATAGATTATGGAAGGTACCCCAGAAAGGTTACGGATGGAAGCACGAATGGTCCTGGTCAACCAGCTATCCTCTGCATATTCTTGGAGATAGATTGCACAGGCAACGCCAAATGGAATGGAAAACAATGCCGTAATCAAAGTAAGCAAAACGGTTCCAATGATAGGCGTCAGGATCCCTCCTTTGGTCATTCCATCGGACGGAACTTTAGAAACAAATTCCCAAGACAGTTGACTAGAACCTTTGGAAACAATTTCCCAAATCACAACCACCAGAAAAAAACACACCAATAAGGTACTGGTCAATAAAGTACCCCACTCAATGATACTTGATAATCTATGTGTTCTACGCTGCATGATATTTTCTGAATCGGTTAATAAAATACTCGCCCAACATATTTGCCGCTAATGTCATGATGAACAATACGGTTGCAATGGCATATAGTGCGAAATAATGTGTTGTTTGATATGGAACTTCCCCCATTTCAATAGCGATGGTCGCTGTCATGGTTTTTACGGAGTCAAACATACTGGTCGGTAAGATGGATGCATTTCCGGTCGCCATCAATACGGTCATGGTTTCACCGATTGCACGGCCAACCCCTAGCATCACCGCAGCAATAATCCCCGGCGCCGCTGCTGGAATCACAACTTTACAAAGTGTTTGCCATTTAGTCGCCCCTACTCCATAACTTGCTTCCTTATATGTCTTTGGAACAGCATGGATGGCATCTTCAGCGACCGTAATGATGGTTGGCAAAGCCATTACAGCCAACAATATGGCGCCATTCAAGGCATTTAAGCCATTTGAAAGATCAGCTAAGCTCGCAATCCCTGGGCTTACCACCACAATACCTAAGAAACCGATCACCACGGAAGGAATTGCAGCAAGCATTTCAATCGCCGGTTTCAAAAAATTCTTCAACCTCGGACTGGCATATTCTGCAATAAATGCAGCTGTTCCAATCCCTAAGGGAATAGCGATCAACATCGCCCCGAAGGTGACGATCGTGGTACTAATGATTAATGGAAGCATCCCATATTTGGGATTCTTTCCGGTAGGGTTCCACTCCATCCCTGTAATAAAATCCAAGGGTCTGACATCCAAGAAAAATGAAAAGGAATTGTAAATCAACATGGCTAATATTCCGCCCAGTAAAGCCAGTACCAAAAATCCTGTGGCCTTGAAAACGAATTTGAAAAAAACGTCCAAGGATAATCTTGCTCTATATTTCATTTTTTTGATTTTCTAAGATATAATAACCATGGTCTTCAATTAATATTCTTCCCGCAGGGCTGCGTTCGAAATTGATAAATGGGCGAACCTTTTCCCAAGATTTTGCCAGGATAAATTGGTACAGCGGTCTTTGGAAGAAGTATGTACCATTATTGATCGCATCCTGATCCAATGGTGAAATTGAATGGCTGGTTTTATCCTTTTTGATCTTTAGTATTTTTATGCCTTGCGCTTCTTGCGGATCTGGAGAAACATAACCAGCTCCTACATAACCAATCCCAGTCTTATCCGCCTTGACGCCCTCGATAATCTGGGCATTCCCAGTCATCTCCTTTGCCGTGTTGGCAAATTCAATCTTCAGTTTCTTTTTTACAAAGGAATGCGTACCAGAGCTGCTCTGACGACCATAAATGTTGACCGGAGAATTGATTGCATTAACCTCCGACCAATTTTTAATGCTTCCATCCATAATTTTCGCCAAGGTTTCTACATCAATGGAATCAATTGGCAAATCCTTATGAACAATAAAGGCTGTTGCATCCTCGGCAAAAACAACCGTTTTGATATCGATGTTCTTATCTTGGAATTGCTGAACCTCCTCCTCGGAAAGTGGCCTCGAGGAATTGGCAATGTCTGCCTGTCCATTCATCAAAGAAGTGATCCCTAATCCCGATCCACCACCAGAAATGGCAATGCTGAAAGTCGGGTCCAACTTGGTGAATTTCTCAGCCAAATTGACCGCCAAATTTACTTCCGTATCAGACCCCTTCATCTTGATGGAATTGGAATTATTACTACATGAATAGAAAAACGTAGTACCTAACAAAGTTAGGATTGGAAAAAAGCGAATTATACTATTTCTCATCCCCACAAAAATGAAGATTAAGAATTAACAAATTATTAAGCCAATATTAACGAATATGCATATTGATGTTTTTGTGTAAAGGAATTGTAAAATATACATTAAGACATGGCTTCAGTACGCAGTGTAATGTTAAATATTTATTCAATTACTTTCTATTTTTTATTAATTAGAAAAATTAAACAAGAACCCTAGCGTTCAAACAAGGCCTACATGGTTAATATTTTTTGTCGGATTAAAGCCTTAGTTTTTTAATAATATTTAATATTTTGCATTAAAATACTAACCAAATTAATGAGCCACGGAAAACTACGTGAAGAAAAAAACTGCTTAAACTGCGGTCACTTCGTCGAGGAAAGGTTCTGCCCCCATTGCGGACAGGAAAACACGGAAAACAGACAGCCTTTTCATTATCTCTTTACCCACTTTTTTGAAGACTTCACCCACTATGATGGTCAGTTCTGGAAAACTATGAAGTATCTTTTGTTCTTTCCAGGAAAGCTGACCAAAATCTACCTTTCCGGTAAAAGGCAAGGATATGTGCCCCCTGTCAAACTGTATATCTTCATTTCCTTTGTAACCTTCTTTATTGCGTCTTTCGTAGGCACTAACAATCATGCTGACAATTCAGGAAATGTTTCCCTGGATTCCTTGCAAAAGGAAATCCTACGGAAGGAACTAAATCAGGATCTTTTGGCCAATGGAAGCATTGGGGTTTTAGATTCTGCGGAATTAAATTCAAAAATAGACCAAGTATTTAATCTGGATAGCTTACAGCATGAAGTGGATGCCGATTTAAGCAACACAAAGCTGTTCAGTTTTAATTCCTTAGCTGAGTACGACTCCATTTCCAAAGTAAATCCTTCCATAATCAGAAAGATTTTCAGGCCTTATGTGAATAAATATTTTGAACTGAAGGACCATCAGGTTCCATTGAATGATATAGTACAGAGCTTTGTGACTGTTTTTATGCATACCTTCCCGAAAGCCTTATTCTTCTACCTGCCAATATTTGCAATGATCCTGTACCTCTTCCATGACAAGAAAAAATGGTGGTATTACGACCATGGCGTATTTACCCTACATTATTTTTCTTTCTTGCTCATGATCGCTACCTTATTCCTGATCATGAACCTGATTGAACCGAGCCTTCACGCCTATGCCTGGTTCAACCATCTTTCCACATGGATTTACGGCATTGCCATGATATATGCAGGCCTGTATTTCTTTATCGCACATCACCGTTTCTATGCGACTAGGAAAAGAAGGAGTATTCTGATAGGAATATTAGTATTCATTGTCAATTCATTTGCTTTTTCAATCCTATTGATGATCTTGGTAAGCATTTCTCTGCTGCTGATCCATTAATCCAAAATACGATCTTTAACAAAAACCGCCCACAGAATTTCTGGGGCGGTTTTTTAATATTAACTTGTTGGTTGTATGCTTATTTATTTAAGATTGACTTCAAACTGCAAATGTTTGTCACTTCTGATATAAGTGGAAATAATTTCATAGGACAGTCTGGATTGGCCATCTTCGGCAGTCAAGATTTGAGTGGATTCTGGATAAAGGACCAATCGCTTTGTTCCCTTTCCTTCTTTTAGTTCCAATTCAAAGTATAGGTCACTATTGTTCTTGATTTCATAATATCTGGTCTTCACTTTTGTTTTGCCATTGATTTTTTCATGATAGGATGCTGAGACCGAAACACAGGCATTCACTAATTCCCTAACATGTTCTTCCTTTCCAAAAAGATAGTTACTTGACCAAACTACGGTACGCCCTGCTTCCAAAGCTTCACGTATTCCAACTGCTGAACGGTCTTTTGACATGACCAATGTCATAGTTCTATGAACCCCTGGTTTTTCCATATCATAATCATGGGCAATCAGGTTATGGATATCTGTATTTCCAATAATGGTCAGATTTCGGTCCAATGCCCAGTCCAACGCTTTTTTATGGAATCCAAGTCCATTAACCACTTCGATGCCATGTAGCTTTTTCTCTTGGTACATCTTTTCCACAAAATCGATCCATTCATAAGAGCCAGGTATGTTATTTACCTGCCAACCAGGATGGTTCCAGAAGATAAAGGCTTTCTGGGCATAAACCTTATCTATCGCTTCTTGGTCCAGGCTTGCATTATTATCGGAAACTAAGATATTGGCATCTTGAATAAATAGCGCATTGAAATGGCCTGGAGGAGTTTGACGGGTAATTTCAGTACCTTTCACCAAAAGGATATTGTTTTCTTTTGCTAGTTCTACGGCTAAATCATGGGAACGGTTATGGTCTACCTTCACATCCGCACTGTTCGGGTTATATTCCATGTGTTCGGTATATGAAATAGCGTCCAATCCTTCACGCCAAGCTTCCTGAACACGGACATTAGGCCAAACATGACCATCGGTAAAGACCGTATGCATATGAAAATCACATTTCAAAACCTGGAAACCATTGACATTGGGAATATTTAAGTTCTTGCGTTTGACTGGATATGCAAACTCCGATAATTCCATAATGCCGTTATCAGTTTGGCCTTGTGTAACAACTACTGAAAGAAGCAATGCTCCCAAAAGAGTAGATTTGATTTTCATAGTTTAATCAGCTTAAGTTATGGTCACGAAAATAGCAAAGCTTTATTAAGTGAATATTAACATTGTGTTGTCGATTAATTAAGAAAATAAAAGTGTTTTACATTTTTTTCTATCACTTTTTTAAGGAAATTTGAATGACCCGAACTGCATTTCGTTTGAGAATTCTTGTTGGGTTTTGGATGGACCTTATTCGAGACACATTCCGAATTTTCCGAATATGTCTCGAATGAGACCAAAAGAATGTTCGAAAAACATCCATCATAATTTGTAGAATTTTAGTGGGATTAAAGGGATGGATTGGTTGAACCAGGATTAAAAGGATAAGAGGATAGACCAAGAACTGGTAAGGAACCAGGATGAAAAGGATGAGAGGGTGAAACAAGATTAAAGCACCAAAAGAAAATTTCTTTAGCACACTGCTATTCTGAACGATCAGTGAGGAATCTATTTACTGTTTTTGAAGATCATGTCATCCTGCACCTTCGGTACAGGAACTGTTAGCTATATTGAACCAGGATGAAAGGGATGAAAGGATAGACCAAGATCTGGGAAACAATGGCGTACAGTTCTTCAATCTTCGATTGAAGATGACAAGCTGTTTGGGAGGACCACCGTACAGATTCCTCACTATTCGTTCAGAATTGGAAGTTAGCTAGTATTCTTTTAGAAGTGTAAATCTTGGTCTATCCTCCAATCCTTTCCTTCCTGATTCAAAAAAAGCAACCCAGAAAGGGTTGCTTTTTTTTATTATCTGCTATGATCCTTAAGGCTTGATCACTGTCCAGCCCTCATTATTTAAGATCACGAGTTCTCCATTGCCACTTGGGGTGTATCCAATAAAGTCAAAGAGTTCGTCCTTTTTATACCCTCTTTCTTCAAGAGAATTCAGGCATTGAACCACCCGTACTCCTTTTTCAATAAGTCCCAAAAGCTGTTCTTCGTATTGATTGTCTTTGCGCATCACTTCCGTACCTCCGGAAAAGGTCACCAGTTCGACTTCCAGTTTGCCACTTAAACGTGGATCTTTGAGAAGGTTATTGATGTTCCTGAACGCTTTCTTTACGATATCAGGATTATCGGTATCCAATTGATACACGGCTTTATATTGCTCTTTTTGAGTATCCGCACCTGTATATTGTTGATTTTTTGCGATCAGTTCTTCACGTGATTGCGCGAAGGCATCATCTGCATGTAATCCAGCGAGTAGCACCATAATTATTATGTATTTCATTGATATTATCTTTCGTTTTCTTTTGTAAGGTCGATTAATCCTTGTTTAAGTTTCTCGGACTTGAAATCCATCATACCGACCTGCTTGCCGATAATGTCTCCATTTTTGGCTAGGATTACAGTCATTGGAATGGAATTGGACATTAACTCCTCTGGGAGTTCCGACCCAACGGTGTACAAGGGTAAGGTATATTTGTTCTTGGCCATAAATTTGGCCGCCTTATCAATATCCTGATCCACTTCAATGGCCATAAAGACGATATCCTTTTCAGATTTCAATTCCTCATGCAATTTTTGCAGGGAAGGCATTTCTGCAATGCATGGCGGACACCATGTTGCCCAGAAGTTCATGACAACAACCTTTCCCTTAAGATCGCTCAATGCAACAGTTTCACCGTTGATATTGGTAAAACTTGCTTTCAGGTCATTTTGTTTGCCGACCATTTTCGCTTCTTGGACTTCTTCTGTGTTATCAACTTGAACCGTTGAATCAGCAGAACCTTCCTTTTTAGTCCCGGAACTACATCCAACTGCCAATAGAGCCAACATAGAGATTCCCAAAATCATTTGCTTCGTTTTCATATTTAAATTTGCTTAGATTATTTTATTATTTGAACTATTTGTCCAGAATTAATTTCTTCTGAACCCTTTTCAATGATCTGATCTGTTGGTTTTAGATCACCAAACACTTCCATCATCTTATCTTGAGCTTGACCTAAAACCACAGGAACGCGTTCTACCTTGTTTCCATCAGCAAGTTTAAGGACAAATATTCCTGACTGGGAATTCACCACAGAAGATTGGGGTACAAATACCGTAGGTCTTTTTCGCTTAAGGTTTAATTGGACATCCGTATAATCACCGCCATTCAAGGCCCTGCTCTTATTCGGCACATCAAATTCTAAGGCCAAGGATCTAGAAACTGGGTCTATTACCAAGGCGTTCCTTTTCAACTGGGCCGTAAAAACCGTATCAGGTTTGCTCAGCACCTTGAATCTAGCCACGGTACTGTCTGAGATAGATTGCGCATGTAATTCAGGCACGACCACCTTTAACTTTAAATTATTGTTATCTACCAATTTAAAGAATGGCATTCCCGTATCGCCCATCAATGCACCTACGGAAAAGTTCCTTTGGGTAATCACACCGGAGAATGGAGCCCTTACGACCAAATACTCACGCATTTGGTTTGATTTCTTGTAAGAGAAGTTACTCTCTTCCAATGCGGCGCTATCCCTCAACATCGAACCATAGGCTTGCTCGTATTCAAGGTCTGAAACAGCGCCTGAACTTTGGTTCTTTACCTTTTTCAAGCGATCGAACCGGCTTTTGCTGACTTCGAAATTTGCACTCAATTGCTGGGATTTAGCTCGGTCCGCTGTGGATTGGATATCCATTTCAGGAGCTTCCAAAACCGCAAGGATCTGACCTTTGCTCACTTGATCGCCCACATCAACATTGATCTTTCGGACAAAGCCTTTGATCTTTGCAAAGACATCCACCGATTCATAGGGATGCAATTCAGCTGGCAACTTCAAGCTGTACGAAGGTTGTTGTTCGATGGGTTGGGTAACCTTAACCGAAACCGTATTATTGGATGGACCCTCCTTTTTAGTATCTGCCTCTTTGCTGTTTGCCTGGCAACCAGCTAATAATAAGACAAGTCCGAATATGCTAAGTTTTTTCATGGTTTATTTCTCTAAATAAAATTTACTGTTTGAATCATCAGGATCCAATGAAGGTGATCCATAAGATGCTTTGTTCATGATAAGACTGAAAATCAATGGAATAATCAATAAGATAGTTAAGGTAGAGCTAAGCAGCCCACCAATAACAGCTTGACCTAATGGAGCAACCTGTTCACCACCATCTCCCATTCCCAATGCCATTGGCGTCATTCCCGCAAGCATGGCCAGGGCGGTCATCAGAATAGGACGGAACCTAGATTTGGCAGCTAATAATGCAGATCGAGAAGCTGTTAGATTCAGTTTCTTTCTATACCATTCTGCTTGATTGATCAACAAGACCGCATTGGAAACCGACACACCGATGGACATAATGATACCCATATAGGATTGTAGGTTCAAGGTACTTCCAGAGATCCAGATCATAATGGAAGACCCGGCAATCACTGCAGGAACTACAGAAAGGATAACCAGACTTACACGAACAGATTGGTAATAAGCCGACATCATAAAGAAGATGACGACAATGGCAATGGATAGTCCTGAAAGTAATCCAGCCAAGGTGTCCTCCAATAAAGTTAGGTTACCTTCTTTCCAGATTCGGGTACCGCGTGGAGCCTCTCCTACCTTTTCCAAGGATTCATTGACCGCTTTGTTGGCAGCACCAAGGTCTTTTTCATGGATGTCTGCAATAATGCTCACATACCTATTTGGTCCTCTACGGTTTACCTGTGCGGGAACCTCATTGGCGGTAATAGTTGCAATATCTTCCAATAAAGGCGTTGATGAGCCAGCTTTAACCGGAATAGACCTCAAATCTTGAAGCGTCTGGATCATATTTTCAGGTACCTGAACCTGCACTTGGAAAACCAAACCTGATTTAGGATCCACCCATAGGTTCTTATCCGTAAATCGGGTCGATGAAGTTGTTGCAGCCAAGTTTCGGGAAACTTCCTGAACCGTTAGACCAAATTCCGCTAACCTTCTGCGATCAATCTTGATATCAATGGTTGGATAATGTAAGGGTTCGGCTAGCTGCACATCCTTTAAGAAAGGATAGTTTGCCAATTCCTTTTTAATTTTTTCGGCAAAAGCTTCGGCGTTCTTCAATTGCGCAGAGCTTACTTTCACCTCCACCGGAGTCATGGACCCCTGTCCAATAATTTTTTCCATCAGTTCGATCGGTTCGAAATTTATCCTTGCTTCTGGATATTTCTCCTTGACATGGTTCCGAACAAACTCCTTGAACTGATCTGTTTTCATCCCTAATTTCTTCTTGTCCAAGGAGAATTGCATGACAGCCTCTCCAGTTGAACTCGTAAACAAGAAAATAGGGTTGATTGGATTTGCTGATGGATGCATACCGACAAAAGAAGATGAAATCTTCAGACTGTTTTCAGGCAACTCGGCAACTATACTTTTGGTCATCGATTTTACCGCCTCTTCCGTACGCTCCAATCTGGTACCATCTGGCATGCGCAGCCTGACTTGAAAGTCACCGCCTTCTGATTTGGGCATGATATCCGTACCTAAGATATTCACGGCTCCAAAAACTAACAACAGAGCTACCGCAACATATAGAACGGAAATCAATTTTGATTTCGCAAAATACGAGCGCAATCTATATACGTATTTCACCCCTACTTTGTCCACAAAAGAACGTTTATATTTCCCAGCATGATGCTTCTTGGTCTTCATGATCCAATTGGCCATGATGGGCACGAAGGTTTGGGAAGATATAAAAGAAGCGATCATGGCAAAGGCTACGGCCATGGACAATGGCATAAACATATCTCGCGGTATCCCTTCCATCATAAATGCTGGGGTCAGTACTGCCAAAATACTGAGTAGGATCAGCAATTTTGGAGCTGATATTTCTAACAGAGCATCCAGAATGGCCCGTGATTTTTTCTTCCCTAGCTCCATGTGCTGATGGATATTCTCAATGGTCACCGTGGCCTCGTCGACGAGAATACCGATAGAAAGTGCCAATCCCGAAAGGGTCATGATATTGATACTCTGCCCCATCATATGCAGGGTAATCACAGCAGTAATAATGGCAATCGGAATCGTCAGGATTACAATAAGGGCACCCCTTGGATCTCGAAGGAAGAGAAATACCATCAAGCCCGTCAATAAGGCTCCCAAAGCACCTTCAAAAATCAAATTGGAAAGTGACCGGGAGATATAAACAGATTGGTCGAAGGCATAGGTAATCTTCACCCCTTCAGGAAGAAGGCTTTCCAACATGGGCAAAGCTTTCTTCAGGTTATCTACCGCATCTAAAGTGGATGCATCGGGCTTTTTGATAATCGGTAGGTATACCGATCGTTTTCCATTGATGATGGCATAACCTACGGTTTGATCCGCCGCATCCATGACGGTTGCCACGTCTCCGATCAATATGGTTCGTCCATTCAAAGATTTAATAGGCGTCTGTAAAAACTCATCCACTCCATTGGAAATAGAATTAATAGGCGCCATCAGGTTCTTATCGCCGATCCGTACATTTCCTGCGGGTGAAGGCATGGAGTTTTTAGTGACAGCAAGGGTCACTTCCTCTGGACTCAAGCCATGGGCTTTCATCTTCTGGGGATCAATATTGACCACCAAGCTTCGCATATTACCACCGAAAGGTGCAGGAGCCGTTATCCCCGGGATATTCACGAACATTGGCCGTACTTTCGTAACTGCCATGGTCTGAAGTTCGGTGACCGAATGTTGATCTGAGTCGAATACCAATTGACCAACCGGCAGTGAACTACCATCGAAGCGTACAACCATGGGAGGTACCGCTCCGGAAGGCAGGAAACCCATTGCCCTAGAAACCTGCATACTGATTTCTGCAGATGCCTGGGACATATCCGTTCCGGGATAGAAGGTCAATTTCATTAAGGAAAGACCCTGTACACTTTTGAAATCCAGCTCTTTGACACCGTTTACAAAGAGTAGTACTTTCTGGAATTCATTGGCCATAAAGCCATCCATATAGGCCGGTGAAAGTCCACCGTAAGGCATGGCAATGTACATGGCTGGAGATTCGATCTCCGGAAATATATCGACTTTAATCTTTTTGATAACCGGCCATGAAAAATAGGCAATCGCGAAGATGACCATGATGATGGCGATCGGTTTTCTTAAAGCAAAACGTATTAAATTCATAGTATTCTTTAAAAGTGAGTAAACAACTGACTGAAATCCGCTTGTTGATAGCTTTTATTGACCATCAGGTTCCAGTAATTCAAATAAGCCGTCAGGTTCTGTCTTTCTGTCTGAAGCAGGATTTCCTGAACTTGCAAGAGCTCCGAAAGGTTTATTAATCCACCTTCATAGCGTGCCTTATAGAGCTGATAGGCATCTTCTGCCTGTTGTCTACTGATATTTGATTCTTCAATGCCCTCAGCAGCCGCTGATATTTCGGCATTCAGCTGATTGAGGTTGCTGCTTATTTCATTCTGTAGCAGTTCCTGTTCATATAGATTGTTCTGAAGTTTTATGTTGAATTGCTTCTTATCCGATTTGGATCTAAACATATCCTGAAGATTCCAGGTTACACCAACACCTACAAAATAATTATTGGCAAAATCATTATAGATTTCACTGTAGTTGGCATTCACATATCCATTGGCTGTAATACCTGAGCTCCTATTGGCCAATCCTCCCAATAACATCACTCGAGGAAAAAGTTCTTTTCCCTGTTTTTTTTCCAAGAGGGTCAATGATTCCTCTTCTTTCTTTTTCATCATCAGCAATGGATGTTCAACCGCATTGGTTTGTTGACTCCCTATTACCTGTAAAAAAGCTTCCGGACTGGAATTTCCGACACTTACTACCTCTTCGTTGGTAAATTCTTTCAACAAGATCTTGGCGCCATTTAATTTCCCTTGGATTTGAAGCAAGTTACTTTCTACATTCTTTAGCGATGAGGTAGCCAATAAGGTATCTGCTCCAGGAACAATTCCTGCACGCGCAAGGCCTTTGGTAATCTCCAAAATAGACTGATAGCGTTCGCTATGTTTTTTGTACCAATCATCCATTACCTGGAAAAACAGGAATTCGATATAGCGTCTGCTCAACTTTTGTTGGACGTTGTAAGAGAAATCCTGTTCTTTCAGTTTGGAATAGTCAACCTTGGTACTGGATATGTCCTTGTCAAGCGCTTTTCTTCCGAAGTTGATCAAATCCCAGTTCATACTACCGGAAAGGAAATGATTAAAGGTGGCGGAAGCTCCATCCAATTGATTAGGACCGGAAATATTCATAATTCCGGGTAGCGGAAGAAAAGCACCTGAAGTCCCTTCTACGGAGCTAAACCCTTGTTGGAATTGCGCTTGAACTTGCGGTTTGTATTTTATCTGTTGGGCAATACTATCCTGTTTTGCCAATAGGATCTGTTGTTTCTGAACTTCAAATCCTTTGTAATAATTCCTTGTTTTGTCCCAGAGATCTTGCAGGTTTTGGGCATGGCTATCCATGGCAAAAAACATCCCCAGCAGGATCAATAGGCTATTTAATTTTAAACCCATATTAAATATTAAAATTTGAATTGATTGAATGGCTTGGCCATGCCACTGCACAGAAAATTTAGGAAAGGACAAGACAGTCCATTTCCAGGCCAACATACATTTGTCAGAATGACAAACAGATGTCAGGATAGCAATTCTATAAGTTTAATCGACGGAATTGAAGGAATAGGTCATTGGAATTTGTCTTTTGGGAATTCCAATGGTAGTTTTTTACTTCTTTCCTAGGCAGGAAAGAAAAAAGGATTAAGGCAAGGCTAAACAAAGCAAATACAGCGGGCTGTACTTGAAAATCTTTAACCACGAGATCATGAGCTTTGATTTGCTCATTCGCAACGCTACAATCTACCGTTTCGTAGTCAATCCAAGAATCAGGCTTTGCTGATTTGTTGCTTCTGGTTTCAGTTTTGGTATCCTGATACAGATTTTGCTTGATTGATGCCTTAATCGGACAGGAGGTTAATACAAACAGCAATACTATCCCTAATACCTTAGCGATAAGGGGGAATTGCTGATTGAACCCGATTGTTGTGTTAAGCATAGGTGCAAAGTTATGGCTTCTGGGAGGAAATAAAAAATATTTTAAAAAAGTTACTAAGGTTTGACCTAGATGTTCGTTTTAGCTCCAACGACCATTATAAACAAAATGAAAACTTCCAGAGAAGTAGCTGCATTAATCAAAAAATACATTGAGGGGAATATCAGTTCGCTTGAGAGTGTCCGATTAGACCAATGGATAAAGGAAAAGCCAGAACATGAAGCATTCTTCAAAAAACTATTGACCGATGATGAATTGTTTGAGGATGCTTTGGTATGGGTAAACCTAAACCAATCAGACCATGCAGAATGGCTGGAAGACATGAAGTCCGATACCTTACAAAAAATCAGGAATGCCGAAGCAAAACCTATCCGTTATAAGAAACGGACCTGGTTGTATTATGCTGCCGCCATTGTCCTGATGCTGGGAATAGGATATTCTTTTTATCATTATCGTACGCCTGATTTTACAGAAATCGATGCAGAACTATCGTCCGTATTACCAGGTTCCAATAAAGCAGAATTAAAGTTATCTGATGGAAGGACGATAAACCTACGAAGTGACAAAGATGGGATAGTAATAGACCAGGATTTGGAATATTCTGATGGCACCCCACTCCTTGCTGTAGATAAAAAAGACCTCAGCAAGATCATGGCGACGATCAATGTTCCTAAAGGAGGTAAATATCAGATTGTATTGCCAGATGGCAGCAAGGTATGGTTAAACTCCATGTCCAAATTGGAATATCCTTTGGCATTTGAGCCAAATCGAAGGACGGTAAAACTTGAAGGTGAAGGTTATTTTGAAGTTGCGAAGCTGAACAAGAACAACAAAAGAGTCCCCTTTGAGATAATCAGTAGTGCGCAGACCATTGAAGTAACGGGAACACAATTCAATGTTTCGGCATACCCAGATGAGGCCCAAACCATTTCTACCTTGGTAGAAGGTTCCATCAATATCCATTCCGCCTCTGGCAAAGTAAGCCTGACGCCCAATCAACAAGCGATCAATACAGCAAGTGGTCTAAGCAAAAGAACGGTGGATGTTGAGAGCTTTATTGCCTGGAAGAACAATAAATTCATGTTCTATGAAACGGAGTTGAGGGATGTGATGAAAGGCTTGAGCCGCTGGTATGACATACAGGTGGAGTACCAAGGAAATATCCCTGCTACCTATTTCTATGGAGAAATCGGTCGGGACAAAAACTTGGCTGAGGTCATTCGCTTGATTGAGAAGAGTGGCGTGAAATTCAAATTGAAACAAAAAGGAAGTACTTATAAACTAATCATCATTTAATAAACTAAACAAATTATGAAAAGAAACCATTACACAATTCCCATTTAGGGTGATCATCATAAAAAACCGAACATGGTCTCTCACACCAATGTTCGGCTATAAATGAGGATCTCAAGAATACAGTAAACTGATAGTAAACCTTAATCATTTAAAATCCTAATTGTACAAAAATATGATTTTTATACAACAATTTGATTATGGCAGTAGGTCTGCCATACCTAAATTAAAACACTGGGTATTGACCATGAAATTAACCTTTTTATTGACTGTCCTAAGTGTAGTTCAAGTATATGCGAGCAGCTATGCACAGCATGTCAGCATAAAAGCAAAGAACTCACCATTGGTTCAAGTAATGCAATCCATTCAGAAACAGAGTGGCATTCCATTTTTCTTGAACGGCAAAGACATTGCAAATACCAAGATCAATGCAGACATCAAGGATGAAAAACTTGAAACGGCCTTGACCAATCTATTTACCGGGAAACCTATTTCCTGGGAATTGGTTGATGGCACGATCATCCTACGTCGATCAGAAAATCCAACCTTAGGAAACCAAGTTTCTACGGCAGAAAACAGATCCGCCCAACAGAGACGCATCAGCGGAAAGGTAAGCGATGAGTCTGGAAATGCTATTCAAGGTGCCTCCGTAGTCGTAAAAGGCAGCAACAACGGCACATCGACGGATGCAAACGGAAACTTCTCCTTAGAGGTTAATGGTAACAATATAACCTTGATCGTGAGCTACATAGGTTTCTTGAAATCAGAAGTTAGTATTGGCAATCAACAGAACATCAATATCATCCTAAAAGAAGAATTAGGTGACTTAGATGAGATTGTGGTTGTTGGATATGGTACCCAAAAGAAGAAATTGACTACAGGAGCAACCATTGAGGTAAAAGGAGAAGATCTTGAGAAATTAAGCACCCCAAGTATCTTGGAGGCCCTACAAAGTCAATCTCCGGGCGTGCAGATTACCCAAAGTTCAGGGATGCCGGGTGAAAGCTTCAAAGTAACGATCCGCGGTCTAGGAACCATTGGTAACTCAAGCCCTTTATATGTCATTGACGGAATTGCCGGTGGAGACATCAATATGCTGAACCCTTCGGATATTGAGCGTATCGACGTATTAAAAGACGCTGCCTCTGCAGCCATTTATGGAGCAAGAGCTGCAAATGGGGTTGTTTTGGTCACTACCAAGCAAGGTAAGGATGGAAAAATGTCCTTGCATATTGATAACTATTTAGGTTTCCAAAATGCCTATAAACTGCCTTCCCTATTAACAGCAAAAGAATATATGACGATCCAAGATGAACGTCGCTTTAATGAGGGTGGAGCTCCTTATGACTGGGCAAACCTTATTCCTAAACAATATCAACAAATTCAAGATGGAACCTGGAATGGCACCAACTGGATGAAAGAGATCCATAATGACAATGCTATTTTACAGAATACATCCTTAAACCTCATGGGAGGAAATGAACAGTCAAAATTCTCTATGGGATATTCCATAACCAATCGTGAAGGGATCATTGGAAAACCAGTTCAACCTGATTTCCAAAGACATACCGTTCGGATTAATTCAGACCATATCCTATTGAAAAATGATGAATTCAATATCATCAAAATTGGAGAGAACATTAATTACGGTTACAACAACCGCTCAGGAATCGGTATTGGTAACATCTATTGGAATGACGTTCATAACATGCTAGTAGGCAATCCATTATTGCCTGCATTCAATGAAAATGGGGGATATTATGATCAACCGAGCAAAGTAGCAGATAAATGGGCATTGGATGGAGCTATTTCCAACCCTATGGCGGAGATGGTCTTCCGTAGAGGTCAGAATAAAGCAAAAAGCCATAGCTTATTTGCCAATGCCTATATAGAGGTCCAGCCTATCAAGAACCTGATATTCAAGTCAAATTTTGGATATAGAATGAGTGCATCGACCTACAGGCAATATACGGATGTTTATAACCTATCTACCACGGTTCAAAATGCGGTAGATGACATCAGTCAGAACCAATCTGTAGGATATAATTGGGTTTTAGAAAACACTTTAAGCTACCATTTTGAACCGATTACAGGTCATCAATTTGATGTTGTAGCCGGTCAATCCATGGAGAAAAGTGGTATTGGGGAAGACCTAAGTGTATCGACCTCTAACTCCTCATTCCCTGGCCAATGGGATAAAGCATGGGTCAGCAATGGACAAGGATACGATGGATTTATTCCAACTGTGAATGGTGTTCATTGGCCAATGGGTTCCATTGCCTCTGTTTTTGGACGTATCAACTACAACTACAATGAGACCTATATGGCTACTTTAACCCTAAGAGCGGATGGTTCATCTAATTTCGCTCCTGGAAAGCGTTGGGGATATTTCCCATCGGCATCTGTGGGTTGGGTAGTGAGCAATGAAGATTTCCTAAAAGGAAATGAAAGCATCAATTTCTTCAAATTGAGAGCAAGCTGGGGACAAAATGGTAATGCAAGCATTTCACCGTTTCAATACTTGGCTACCATTGCCATTAACAATAAAAACGGCTATTACTTTGGCAATAACATGAATACGCTTCTTCGCGGAGCATATCCAGATATTCTTCCTAATCCAGATGTGAGTTGGGAAACTTCCGAACAGATCAACGTAGGTTTAGATTCCAGGTTTGTAGACAACAAATTATCGGTAGTCTTCGATTGGTATAAAAAATCAACGGTGGATTGGTTAGTTCAAGCTCCGGTACTAGCGATCTATGGAACCTCTGCCCCATTTATCAATGGTGGTGACATCGTTAACAAAGGATTTGAACTTGGATTGAACTGGTCAGATAGAAATGATAATTTCAATTATAGCATCGGATTGAATGGTGCCTATAACAAAAATGAAGTTGTTCGTATCGCCAATTCAGAAGGAATTATCCACGGTGAAGAAAATGTACTGAGTCAAGGAACAAAAGAGATGTACCGTGCTCAAGTCGGTTTTCCAATAGGCTATTTCTATGGATTCAAGACTGATGGTATCTTCCAAAACCAAGATCAGATTGATGCATGGCGTGCTGCTGGAAAAGGCGTATTACCTACCGCACAACCTGGCGATGTGGCTTTTGTTGATGCAAACATGGACGGTGCAATTACTGATGAGGATAAAATGATGATCGGTAACCCACATCCTGACTTTAGTGGTGGTATGAACATCAGCTTGGGTTACAAGGGATTTGATTTGGGCATTACTGCTCATGGTTCATTTGGACATCAGATTGCAAAATCTTACCGTTCATTTGCTGACAGTCCATTACAGAACTATACGACTGAGATTTTTGAAAGATGGCATGGAGAAGGAACCTCCAACAAATTACCACGCTTAACCAGTGGTAGCCATACCAATAACCAATATATTTCTGATATCTATATCGAAGATGCCGATTTTGTGAAGATCCAAAACATTACTGTAGGCTATGATTTCTCCAAATTATGGAATAAATCACCATTCAGCCAGATCCGTTTATATGGAACGGTTCAGAACCTGTATACATTTACCAAATACAGCGGAATGGATCCAGAAATTGGTTATGGATATGATAAATCATGGGTTACTGGAATTGATTTAGGATTCTATCCACAGCCTAGAACTATAATGTTTGGTTTAAACCTTAAATTTTAATTGCAATCATGAAAAAGACGATATTATTATTGATGGCTGTAGGATTTCTTAGTTCTTGTGAAAAGTTTCTAGATTCTGAGAGTTACGATAAGAAAAATACAGCGAATTTTCCGGTCAATGTATCGGACGCAAACTCCATGCTTACAGGCATTTACTCCAGTTTAAGTGCAGCAATTTCGAATGTAGCGAATACACATTTCTATATGGCTGAACTGGCTTCAGACGACCGTTTTGGCGGTGGTGGTGAGAATGACCGCGATATGCAAGGTTTAGATCATCTGATGAATACCCAGCCCGACCGTTTCTTGACGTTTTGGACTGCAAGATACCAAGGGATCTTCAGGGCCAATACGGCATTGGAAACATTGGATCAGGTTCAAGGTTGGACCAACGAAGGACAGAAGAATCAAGTTCTTGGTGAGGTTCATTTTTTAAGGGCCTTATATTATTTCGAACTCTCCCAAATGTTTGGTGAGGTTCCTTTGGTAACCAGTACTCAAGTTACCAATATCCCTAAAAACCCAGCAGCAGAGACTTATGCATTGATTGCTGAGGATTTGAAGACCGCGATCAGCTTGATGCCAGCAACGCCCTATAATTCAATCCCTTCGGGTCATGCGACCAAATGGGCAGCAGAAGCATTGATGGCTAGAGTTTTCCTTTTTTACACTGGATATTATAAAAAAGCAGATCTTCCTTTAGCATCTGGTGGATCGGTAACCAAAGCACAGGTCATTCAATGGTTAGATGATTGTATCAAAAACAGCGGTCATGACCTGGTAAGTGATTTCAGGAATCTGTGGCCGTATTCCAATGAGTTCACCAAGTTGGACTATAAATACGCAAAGGATAACAACCTTAAGTATGAAGGCGAAGGCCATAAGGAAACTGTATTTGCAGTGAAATTCGGCACCTTGGTTGATTGGGGAGATCAGTACAATTTGGGTTATTCCAATCAATACAACTTACACTTTGGATTGCGTTCTAACAACGGTTTAGCTGGAACATTCCCATTTGGCCAAGGCTGGGGAGCAGGACCAGTGAACAGCAACCTATGGAACGAATGGAAACAGGCCGAACCAACTGATGTAAGACGTGAAGGTTCCATCATCAATGCGACAGCTGATGTGGACTCCTATATCTTTGGGGCCGACAACCAAATGGAAGAAACGGGTTTTTGGCAGAAGAAATACATATCCATTACAGCCTATGACAAGGAAAGCGGCGCACTACTCCCATCCTATGCTATCTTGGCCAATGCCGCACAATCTGAAATGCAACTTGCGCATACCCAGGACCTGGCATTAATCAGGTTTGCAGATGTATTGCTAATGCATGCTGAGTTGACGGAGACCGCAACTAACCTAAACCGAGTAAGAGCGAGGGCAAAATTGACACCAGTTGCTTATTCATTGGCTGCCCTAAAAAAAGAACGTCGTTGGGAGCTATCATTTGAAGGCTTACGCTATTTTGATTTGATGCGTTGGAATGATGCTAGTACTGCCTTGGCAAAACAAGAAGGTGTGGACATCAAAAACAAAGGGATCGATACGAAAATGAAGGGATTTGGCGGTGGATATAAGGCGCGTTTTGATGCTACGGGCGGTTTTTGGCCAATTCCAAGTTCGCAGATTGCGCTTTCAGAAGGCGTATTGGTTCAAAATAAAGGTTGGGGAGATTCAAGCAATGAGTTCCCAGGTTGGTAATCAATAAACTTAAACAAATGAGAAATTTAATCAATATCATCATATTTTCGATTTCATTTGCCTTGTTATTGGGTTGTGAACCTATAGAAGATCGAATGGAATTGGGTTCGGCCATTGCAGCTGAGCAACTGGATATCTCTGCCACTGTTCTGACCGTAAATGGTAAAAAGAGCAATAAGGTAGTAGTCAACAACAATAGTCCGGTCCTATCCTCCTGGGATTATGGAACCGGCGTAACACAAAAGAAAACGGATACAGTTCTTCTAGTTTCTACCGGAGAAAATGAAATCATCTTTACAGGTCTAAACCCTGATGGCAGTAAGATCAGTAAGTCCCTGAAAGTCACTGTTGATGAGTTGTCATTTGCTGTTCCTTTGGAATGGGGAATGCTAACCGATGGTAAGGACAAGACTTGGGTATGGGATACGACCAAACCTGCAGTTTGGGGAAATGGAGGTTATATGGGCAGCAATGGTCCAGCATGGTGGACCTTGAAAGAGGCCGATATAGATGGTCAGGCTCCTGGAGAGGGAAAAGGCGCAAAAATGATCTTTTCCCTTCGTGGAGCGAAATTGACCAAAGTAAAATCTACAGGGCAACAAGAAGTGGGAAGTTTTTCTTTTGACATGGGCAAGAAAGTAACCTTGGACGATGGAACCGTTTGGGCCAAAGGAAAATTAACCACCAAAGGGGTGACTGTCCTTTGTGGTAAATCCCCAAATGAGGGAAATGCACCTGTCTATGAATATGACATCTTGATCATTAATGATTCAGAAATTGTATTAAGCTATCCTGAACCTGGCGTAGGTGCATGGGGAACTGCATGGTTCTGGAACTTTAAAGCTATTTAAAGACAAAAGACAATAGACATAAGACAGTAGACGACAGACTTGAGAATTTTGGGTTGTCTAAAATTGAAAATGAGTAAGTTTTGTTAGAGTCATTATATTATAATTGAGGAATCGAGGTCTGCGGAAGCAGATCTCGATTTTTTATCCTAAAACCTCAGTGATTCCCGTTACTGTTTATGGATAGTTTTTGTAAATAATTTAAAATAGGCTAATTTCTTTCTATTTTATTGCTTAAAAAATTGCTTTAAACTTTTTTATTTGTCAAATTAACATTAAATTTATATTGACCATTTTAATATTGCCTATCAAATCACAACATGAATAATTTTGACAAGGAAGTCAATGGCTTACAGCAGGGTAAAGAATCTTCTTTATGCTACTTCATGGATCAATACAGCCATGCCTTGCACTTCTATGCCTTCAAAATTATCAAGGACAGGGACATTGCTAGAGAGATTGTTTCTGAGGCATTTTTTAAGTTATGGGAAAAGAAGGAGAACTTTCATGCCGAGGAAAGCATTAAATCCTTCCTCTACCTTGTTACAAGGAACGAATGTTTGGACCATTTGAAATTGAAAAGAAATCAACTTCAGCATGATGAAGAATGGTTGATTGACTTAGAATCAGGTGAGGAAAGCATCCTGAGCAAGATCATCTATACCGAGTTGATTGAATTGATTGTAAAAGAGATTGAGAAATTACCGAAACAGCAGGGAAAAATAATTCAGTTATCGGTATTGGAGGGTAAGGAAACGGCAGAGATCTGTGAGGAATTAGGGACAACTGCCAGTAATGTTTATTTTTCAAGATCTAAGGCAATCTCTACGTTGAAAAAGGTATTCAAACATAAAAACATTTCCTATTATCACTTGTCCCTATTATTATTCTTAATAGAGCGCTAGCTTTTATACTAACACCCTTATTTCATTCCGAAGTAACACGATCTTATCTTCATTTTCCAGCTTCTTAAGGATCCTTGAGACCACCACACGTGAAGTATTTAGGTCTAAAGCTATATCCTGGTGAGTAACTGTTAGAATTCTATCTTCAGTAAGTTTTACTTTCTCTTTTAGATAGTTCATGATGCGATCTTCCATTTTAGAAAATGCCAGGTTATCGATAGCACCAAGCATTTCATTCATTCTGGAGGAGTAACTATTGAGGATAAAGCTTCTCCAAGAACTATATTTGACAAGCCATTCATTGAGGTATTGATTAGGGATCATGGCTACCGCTGTTTCCATTTCAGCTTGAGCCCTGATTTCACTTTTTTTGTTACCTAAACAACAGGCAATCGACATGGTGCAAGTTTCACCCTTTGCTAAATAATAAAGTAACAGCTCCCCTTCCTTTTCATCCTCCCTCATGATCTTAATCGCACCTGTCAACAGCAATGGCATGGAACGGATATATTGACCGATATCAATGATAATATCACCAGACTGAAAGGTCTTTAAAGTAGCAACCGCCTCAATTTCTTCAATTAAGGCGGGTTCTAATATTCCGGTATAAGCGTTTTCTATTAGACTCATACTCAAATATACTATTTTGTTGTTTCTTTACCTTGGTTTTTCCAGTCAATAAAACTACCGGCGTAATTATAAACTTGATCGAAACCATTTTTTTCTAGGTAAGAAGCTGCAATAGTAGCTCTGTCTCCAGATTGACATTGAATAATGATCTTTTTATCTTTGATATCTGTAGGCAATTTCTTTCTAAAAGAGCCCACAAAACGATGTTCTGCTCCAGGGATATGTTCAGCTTTGAATTCAGAGGAACCGCGTACGTCCAGTAATACCGTGTCGGCATTATCTTTCATCGCTTCAACCGTATCCGCATCGACAAGCTTGGTTTTTTCCAGTTCTGCTGTTTCCAAGTCAGTCACAAAACCTTTGATGTTATCTAAACCGATTCGCATCAATTTTCTTGTAATCTCTTCTTGGTTGCCTTCGTCAGCTATCATGACCATGTTTTCATCATAGTCAATCATCCATCCGGCCCAATTTGCCAAGGAATTATTGTTTTGAATATTGATGGAGTCCTTTAAGTGTCCTTTTGCAAATTCGGTTTTATGGCGAGTATCGATTAAGGTGATATCTTCCATTTTTTCAACTTCTTCTACCGATAAGGTAGGATGCTCAGGAACTTCAACCAACAGAGGTCTGTCTACCTTGTTCAATTTCTTCATCATGGCAAAGTAAACAGGGGCTTCAGGTTGGTCACTCAATAGGTAGTTCTTAAATCCTTCGTAGTCATCTCCGAATTGGAAAGCCCAGTTTCTGATTTTTTCATAGCCCACAGTACTGCTGGGAACCGCACCTAAGGCTTTACCACAAGCTGATCCGGCACCATGGCCTGGCCATACTTGCACGTAATCAGGTAAAGCAGCAAACTTTTTCAATGATTCAAACATTTGCTGGGCGCCAATTTCCTTGGTACCAACCAGACCAGCAGCTTCCTCCAACAGGTCAGGTCTACCGATATCACCTACGAAGACGAAGTCTCCGGTAAAAATCATTACAGGCTCTTCGGAAGCAGGATGATCCCTTAACAAAAAGCTGATGCTTTCAGGTGTATGACCTGGGGTATGCATAACCTCTAAACTTAGGTTACCCACTTTGATGACATCGCCTTCTTTCAGCCCTTCATGAGGGAATTCATATTGCCAATTCTCACCACCTTCATCAGAAAGATATAATTTAGCACCGGTTACTTCTGCCAGTTCGCGAGAACCAGCAAGGAAATCAGCATGAATATGTGTTTCAGCAATGTGCGTAATCTTCATGTTATTTTGCTTTGCAATTTCCAAATAGGTATCTATATCCCTTTTTGCATCAATTACAATTGCTTCATTTTTAGCTTGGCAGCCAATAAAAAAACTGGCTTGAGCTAAGGTTTTATCATAAACTTGTTGAAAAAACATAGTATTCCTTTAAAATATTAAATTTATAATTCTGTTAAGTTAATGTTTCTTACTTATTGTTTTGGCTCCAAGATAAAAATCCTCCTTGTAGATCGAAAATTTCTTTTGCCCCCATGTTTTCCAAGATCTTGGCTGCCATATGTGATCGAGCTCCAGAACGGCAATAGATAAAGATTGGCTTTTTAAAATCAATGTATTCTTTAGCCTGATCCATAAAATCAGAAGATTGGACATTAATCAACGTAGAGCCATCAATCTTACCTAATGAATATTCCATTTCAGTTCTCACATCGATGAGTTGAACGTCATTATTTTTTATTTGAGCCTTAAACTCTGGTACTGTCAATAATTTTATCATATCACAAATTTTATACAACAAAGTTAGGTCTATCAATAATCAGTATCCGCTACTTTTGTTACACATCAATTTGTTAATGAGGCAATTTATCTTTCACAAGACCATATAGATAGGTTCCCAGGATTGCAAAACCCGCAACGATCAACATGCTGTACAAACCTGAACCGATCAACACAAAAACTGGCCCAGGACATGCACCCACCAATGCCCAACCAAGTCCAAACAGAATTCCTCCAATGAGGTACCTAGGGATTGATTTAGCCTTCGGAGAAATGCAAACTGCATCGCCATTGACATTTTTCACTTTTTTGCGTTTCAAATATTGTACTGCAGGAACGCCAATCAATAAAGCAGTTGCCATAAATCCAAACATGTGAAAGGATTGAAAGCTGAACATTTCATAGATGCGAAACCATGATGCCGCTTCAGCTTTATACATGACAATACCAAAAGCCACGCCTAATAATATATAAATCAATTTTTTCATGTCTTAAAAAATAAGGGGGAAGAATAAATGAACCATGGCAAGTCCACCGATAAAAAATCCGACAACAGCAATCAGTGAAGGCCATTGTAAGTCACTCAATCCAGAGATTGCATGTCCAGAAGTACATCCACCAGCATATCGAGTTCCGAAACCGATCAGCAAACCACCAATTGCAAGGATGGCAATGTTTTTAGCGTTTATGGTTTCGAAGATTTCTGTTGGGGAGTAGGCTTTTCCGGCGCTTTCAATTCCTAATTCCTTCAGATCAGAAACTGTCTGTTCGGAAATTTGAGGAATTTGATTGTCGGAAAGAAAATGTGCGGCAAGAAAGCCACCAATCACAGATCCTAGCAGGAACAACAGGTTCCAGATCTGTTTTTTCCAATCAAATTTAAAAAAGCTACAGGAATTGCCTGCCCCTAAGACGGCGCAGATGTTTCTGAAATTGGATGAAAATCCAAAAGTTCTACCTAGTAAAATTAAAGCCAGCATAATAAGGGCGACCAATGAGCCGCCGACGTACCAGGGCCAAGGCCCCATTAATAAATCCATAGTCGTTAAATAAATTTTGTGCAAAAGTACGGTCTTTAAAAAAGTCTTTCAGTAACCAAAGTTACTCATATCCTGAGCAAAACTGCTTCATAGCTATGTAACTAATGTAACTAACTCCAAAAAATCTTTCCCTGAACTTTGCGGAAGAAAAATTTATTTATGGAGTATTTAGGATATTTTGCGTCGATTGGAATTGGAATTTCCCTTGGATTGATTGGTGGTGGAGGCAGTATTTTAACTGTACCTGTTTTGGTTTACCTTTTTCATATAGATCCATTATTGGCCACTTCTTATTCCCTATTTATTGTGGGATCTACCTCTGCAGTTGGAGCAATTCCCTATTTCCGAAATAATTTAGTTGATTTTCAAACGGCATTATATTTTGGTCTACCTTCCATTATTACGGTGTTTTTGACCCGGTTATATGTCATAGAGTCTATCCCAAATCATTTGTTTCAGGTTGGCAGCTTTGCAGTAAGCAAAAATATGGGAATCATGCTCCTATTTGCTGTCCTGATGTTGTTTGCGGCGTTGAAAATGATAAAAGGAAACCAGGAAGAGGAGTCTAAGAAATTAAGTCGACGAAGTATCCTGCCATTGCTGTTTCAAGGTTCTGCTGTAGGGTTTATCAGCGGATTAGTTGGTGCTGGAGGAGGTTTTTTGATTATTCCAGCATTGATCATCTTTAATCAAATGCCGATGAAAAAAGCTGTAGGCACTTCCCTATTGATCATTGCGGCGAATTCACTTTTTGGTTTCATTGGAAAATTAGACTTCCATTTGATCAATTGGACTTTCCTATTAACCATTTCCGGAATTGCTATTGCAGGCATATTGATCGGTTCAAAACTGAGCCAAAAGATTGATGGAAAAAAATTGAAACCTGCATTCGGATGGTTTGTTTTATTGATGGGGATTGTGGTCATCATCCAGGAAATAAGCAAGTAAGTCCAAGAATGGAATTTTCACCGATTATTTATTGGCAATTACCGAAAATATATATTGATTGACCTAATCTCGTAGTAGAGAAAGTTGTACAAGTCTTATCTTTGAGTAACAAAAATAACTTAGCAACAAATTGTATATCAAATAAAAACGAACAACTATGTCAATTAAAGAAACATTCTCAGTAACTGGGGAGAACTTATTAAAAAGAATCAAGGATTTAATCGCTGAAGGAAACGTTACGAAGATCAGCATTGCTGATAAGCACGGAAAAGACATTATGAGCTTTCCAGTAACCTTAGGTGTAATTGGAGTTGTATTGGCTCCGATCTTTGCAGCAGTAGGCGCGATAGCAGCTTTGTTAACTGAATGCAAAATTACTGTAGAACGCAGTGATAAACCAGAAGATAAAGACCCTAATGAGGCCGCAAAAACAGAAGAAAACACACAAAGTACGGATATTGAAGTCCACTAATTTCTTAGATTTTTTACTGAACGAAAGAGGCCGTTGGGAAATCCAGCGGCCTCTTTTATATTTTTATCGGTCAAGATTACATCAGGATAGCATCCTTTACCTGAACTTTGGTCCAATATTTACTGAATTTATCAACCGCTCCAAGATGTATTGGGTGATGTTCGTACGTATTGATATCATCCATGGTATTGAAAGTCACCAATAAATAGTAGGAAAAGGAGTTGTCTACGACATCGCGAGCTGTTGTAGGCGCAGGTTTTCCGAACCTCAAGGCTTTAGGTCCTGGAACTTTCTTTAGTTCTTCAAAAAAGTTCATGAAATCTTTCTCCTCCTCAGCAGTGATCCCTTCTTTAAGCCAAAAATACACATTATGTACAATCAGTCCCGACCCCAGCTCATCCTGTTGCGTAGCTGCTGCCGTTGAAGTGGTAGCCGCTGAAGTAGAGTCTGCATTTGAACTTTTGTTGGCATTAGATGCTTCATTTGCGCAAGAATTCAATAATGCTCCTGAACTTGCTCCGACTAGAATTGTTGTGATAAAGTTTTTTCTTTTCATGTTTAAAATTTAGATTGATGTAGGTATATAAATATAAGAATTCTTTCTTTTTATTCACTTGATGAACCCTGTAAAAAGAAAAAATTGCACAGGTTTCACAAATGGAAGGAGAAACGCTACAGCGATATTATAATTTTACAAAAGTGGCTAAGCTATTTTTATTATAGAACTTGGAATCTGAAATATAAGACATCAATAATTCAAAATTTTTAAACAATAGTTTAATATTATTTCAATATTCATAAATGAAAATACTTAGTGTAAACAAATTGATTATTAATAGAATATACAGCACATTCCTTGCTTTAATTCACCGAAAGACAATAAAGAAATCTAGGGTATTTTCCTTTTCAAACTATATATTTGCAGGAAAATTATGCTGCAATTAAAATGATTTATTATTAAACAAATGCAGCTAATAGGTGTTAGTAAGAGATACAATATTAATTATAAAAGGATATTTTTCAGGCTTTGAATAGATTTGGTCGAATTGTATTAAAAACGGTCTTGTGGATCATAGGGTCCATAATAGCTTTAATTTTACTTCTAATTTTTCTGATCCGTCTTCCCTCAGTTCAAAACTATGTGGTTGGCAAGGTTTCGAATTATTTAGAGAACAAGCTTGGAACTCAGGTAGATATTGGCCATATCTATATCAACTTCCCTAAAAAGCTGGAGTTGAACGATGTCTTTTTTGCGGATGAATCGAAGGACACGCTCATCGCGGGAGAATCCCTGATGGTCGACATCAATATGTTCAAATTATTAAAGAACACTGTTGAAATCAACGAACTTCAGTTAAAAGGGATTACTGCCAAAATCAACAGAAAGCTTCCTGATAGTACTTTTAACTTTGATTATATTGTAGCTGCGTTTTCTTCAGAAAAGGAAAGTACACCTACCGCTGACTCTTCTTCTGCCCTAACCTTTGATATTGACAAAGTCCTTTTTGAAAGGATTAAATTTGTCTATAAGGATGATGTGATCGGTACTTCTGCAGATATTTACTTAAATAAGTTTGATACTCGGGTATCTAAATTTGACCTGACGAATAATATGGCATTTGGCATGCCAAATGTAAAAATCGATGGTTTATCTGCTGATATCAAGCAATGGGCAGTAATCAGCTCGCAAGATTCCGTTAAAGCATCAGATTTTGGTATTACCGATCAGAGTGTAGAACAAAGCTCCCTACTTCCAAATATAGATATCAAGACGGTAGACCTGAAGAATATCTTTATCCGATATGATGATAAGGCGATCAATATGCAGAGCAAATTCGACATTAAGAACCTTGCTGGTAATATTGATCAGATTGACCTGAACAAAGAAATCGTAAAGCTGAAAGAAATCAAGCTTTCGCAATCCGATTCTGAGGTTCTATTTGGAAAAACAACAACAGAACACACTTTTGACGATAAGGCTGATACCACAACCTCCTCAGTCAACTGGAAGGTATCTGTTGATAAACTGGCCATTGAAAAGACGAATTTCTGGTTCAAGGATGACAATGAAGCCAGGACCAAGGGAATTGATTATTTTAACCTTAAGCTTACCGATATTGCCGGAGCATTAGATGGGCTCTATTATTCATCTGACTCTATTTCAGGTGATTTAAAAGGATTCACGGTAAAGGACCATTCTGGTTTTGACCTAAAAATGTTGAAGGGTGATTTCGTCTATACCAATACCGGAGCAACCATCAAGGATCTATTGCTTGAAACCCCAAATACCCTGATTCAGGATGAAATTGTCATTTCATATCCATCATTGGATGCTGTTTCAAACAATCCAGCGACCATGAGTATCAATGCCAATATCAAAAAGAGTCATATTGATATGAAAGACATTAGGTTATTAGCTCCTGACCTTGAAAAAGAGGAAGTTATGAAGCCTTTAATGAACAAGCGCTTTTATATTGATGGTAAAGTGATGGGTAAATTGAACGACCTTCGCATTCCTCGTTTTGAGTTCAAAACTTTGAACAATACCCATGTAATAGCTACCGCCCATATTAAGGGGCTTCCGGATGTAGATAAAATGTATCTTGACCTGAACCTGAAAAAATTGGTTACCGGCCGAAACGACCTCAATCAATTAATCGCTCCTTCCCTATTGCCTGATAGCATACAATTACCTAGGAACATCAGTTTGACAGGTACCTTTAAAGGAGGCATGAACGGTTTTGACACCGACATGAAATTGATTACCGAGCAAGGAAATGCCACGGTTAATGGAAAGTTGAACATGGGTAGAGATACTACCTATAATGCCTTTGTGACGGTTGACAATTTCAACCTCGGCGAATTCCTGAAACAGGATTCTGTTTTAGGCTATGTATCTGCACAAGCCCAAGTAAATGGAACAGGCCTTGATCCAAAGACCATGCAGGCCGATATATTAGGTACGCTGAACCGATTTGATGCGATGGGCTATAGCTATAAGGATATTGATTTTGACCTTACGGCACGCTCAGGTGATATTGCAGGTACTATAAACAGTCCCGACCCTAACATTGATCTCGATGCCAATATACAAGCAGATATGCGAGGTCAATTCCCGAAACTATATGCTGAAATGATGATTGACAGTATTAATTTCAAGAATTTGAAATTAATGGATCAAGATGTCAGGTACCATGGAAAGATTGTGGCCGATTTTGAAAGCCTAGATTTGGATAATCTGAACGGGGCTTTATTGGTAACCAATTCTTCGATTGCCTATGAGAAGGACCGCTATGCATTGGATACGATTTCACTAACGGCCCAGGCTGATACCGGTAAAAATACTTTGATATTAAACTCAGAGTTTATGAGTGCCCATTTGACGGGCAGTTATAAACTGACTGAACTGGGATCTTCCATTTCAGATATTATACAGACTTACTATAATCCTTCGGGGATACATCAGAAATACGAATATTCACCACAGCAATTTGAATTTTCAGCACGCTTATATCGTTCTAGGATCGTTAGGGATTTCCTTCCTGAACTGGAAGAACTACAGGATGTAACCTTAGATGGAACTTTCAACAGTACAGACCGGACATTGATGGCCAAGCTCTTGGCACCGAAGGTCACTTATGCCGGTACTGAGATAGAAAATGTGGGTGTGGATATCATTACAGCCGACAGCACTTTATATTACAATGCCTTGATTGGCCATATCTTAGTTAGCAATATTGAGCTTAGAAATACGGTTATCAGTGGTAGTGTGGTTGAAAACAATGTTGATTTCGGTCTGTGGATCAAAGACAAGGAAGATAAGGAACAGTATCATTTAGGTGCGACCATGTTGGTTGGCAACAATAGCTATAATCTTTCCCTGAAAGAAGATGGACTGATGTTGAACTATGAGGACTGGGATATCGAACCGAACAATGTTATCAGTTTTGGACAGAGAGGTGTTCGCGCTTCTGGCTTTGTTCTGTCCAATGAAGGTCAGGAATTGCGTATTCAATCGCAGGATTCCACTTACAACGCCCCTATTGACCTTAGCTTCAACAATTTTAGAATTGAAACCATCACCGAGATGCTTCAATCTGAAACGCTAAAAGTTGGTGGAGGTATCAATGGAAACGCAACGGTATCTAGGTTTGAGTCTTCTCCAGTATTTGTTTCCGACTTGACAATCGATAAATTCTTCTTTGGCACAGATACCATTGGTAATGTCGCCTTAAAGGTGAACAACATCAAAGAAAATACGTATTCAGCCGATGTCAGAATTACGGAAAACGGAAATGACGTTCATTTGGTGGGTGATGTTATCTCTCCTCCAGAAGGAGATATGCAGATCGATGCTACACTGAACCTTAACCCAATGCGCATGCAAACTATCCAAGCTTTCAGTTTGGGTAATCTGAGGGATGCTCAAGGGGATTTATCAGGTGCGCTGAAAATAACCGGAACTACTTCTGCGCCAAGGATCAATGGTGAGCTGACTTTCCACGATGCCATAATCAATGCATCTATGTTGAACTCCAATATGCGCGCGGATAACCAAAAGATCTATTTTAATGATCAAGGGATTTCTTTCCGTCAGTTTAATTTGGTAGATTCCAAGAACAATGTTGCTCGCTTAAATGGTACTATCAAAACGACAACCTATACAGATTTTATCTTTAACCTGAACTTGACTACCGATGATTTCGAGGTCATGAACTCTACACGTCTGGACAATGATCTATTCTTTGGAAAGATGTATGTGACTTCAAACCTGCGTATTACAGGCGATTTGGATAAACCAAGAATCGACGGTAATGTCAAGGCCAATGACCGGACGGATTTCAACTTTATTGTGCCTAATGACGATCCAGGTGTGGCTCAACGCGAAGGTGTCGTAAAATTCGTGGATAAGAGTGATACCGCAAGAGCCAATGTATTTGCTCAACTTGATTCCTTGACTACGGTATCAAGTCAATTATCAGGATATGATATCGCCTTGAACCTGAGCACAGACCCTGATGCAAAATTCAAGGTAATCTTGGATGAAGGAACTCAAGATGCATTAAATATTCAAGGGGTTGCAGAAATCAATACCAGTATTGATGCCAATGAGAAAATCACCATGTCTGGAACCTTTACGGTGGAAAAAGGTGACTATACCTTCTCCTTCGGCCCTATTTCAAAGGATTTCAGTTTCCAAAAAGGAAGTACCATTACATGGAATGGAGATCCATTGGATGCCAGATTAGACATTACAGCTGTTTACTCCGGTAAATTCGCTACACTGGAATTGGTACAGAACCAAATTGGTTCTGAGAGCCAAAACCTTTATAAACAAAGGGTTCCATTCAATGTATTATTGAAATTGACCGGCGAACTGTTTAAACCGCAGATCAATTTCGATATCGATTTGGATGAAAAGAATGCCATAGTTTCCCAAGATGTGGTAAGTAAGGTAAATATTGCCCTTTCAAATATGCGTGAGGATCCTGCAGAATTAAACAAACAGGTTTTCTCCTTGATTGCTTTGGGTCGATTTATGTCGGCTAATCCATTTGAAAGTTTGTCTGGAGGAGGTACAGAAGCGATGGTGAGAAGTACGGTAAGTTCATTCTTGACGGGTCAATTGAACAATTTGGCCTCTGACCTGATCAAGGGCGTGGAGCTTGATTTCAACTTGAATTCTGAAGAGGATTACTTGACCGGAAATGCGGAAACAAGGACCGACCTCAATGTTGGTATCTCTAAGATGCTATTTGATGATCGTTTGAAAATCACGATAGGTTCTAACTTTGAGGTAGAAGGAAATACACGTCCAGGCGAAAAAGCTTCGAATATTGCAGGTGATATTTCCCTAGATTATCAATTATCGAAAGATGGACGTTACTTTGCGAGAGTTTACCGCAAAAATCAATATCAGGCCACCCTACAAGGGCAATTTGTTGAGACTGGTATAGGTTTTATCATTAATATGAGCTACAACAGATTCAGGGAATTGTTTATGAATTCCAAAGCGCTACAGGAATATTATAATACCGATAGCCGTGGGTTCAGAAGAAGATTTGATGTGGAAAGGATGGAAACTGATTCGGTGTACCGTGATTCTGTTCGCATGGTCATCCGTGATAGTTTGATGATCCATAGCCCTGAATTCAGAAAACGCATGGAAGAACGGGAAAAAGAGAGAAAACAGGAAGAGTTGAAAACACAGCCGGATAGCACTGGCCTTCCTATAGATAGCACACATAGAGATACTTCAACAAATACCATTGAACCAAATAAGTCTGCCATTAAAAATGAAGAAGAGGAAGGGGGTAATAATGAAAATTAAGCACCTATTTGCATACTCCTTTGGACTATTGCTTGTCGCAAGCTGTAATCCTACAAAATACATTGCTGAAGGGGACAAATTCTATAAAGAAGGTGATGTTGTCATCCATAATGATACCATTCCTAAAGAGCGAAAAGAAGGTTTTGAGACTTTCTTGGAAAACTCTTTATTGCCCAAGCCAAACAGTAAACTATTAGGGGTTTACTTTAAGGTTGGTCTCTGGAATATGGGTGGAGGCCCAGATACCAGCAATAACTTCGTGAGACGTTGGTTGAAAAAACAAGGTGAAGCCCCTGTCCTATTAAGTGATGTTAATCGTGAATACAACGAAAACCTGCTAAGGAATAAGATGGAAAACCTGGGTTTCTTTACCGCGAGAGTTACCTCTGACACGCTTATCGATGGTAAAATGGCCACTATTCAATATGATGCCTTTCCAGGACCGATCTACAGGATCAATGAGGTTAAATTTGATGTGGATAGCAATAGCCGTTTGGGAAAATCCATCATCGGGACCAAGGACCAGACCTTGTTGCAGCCTGGAAACAACTATAACCTGGATGTTATCTTGAACGAAAGAGACCGGATTGACAATAAATTGAAGGAACAGGGTTATTATTATTTTAGTCCCGATAATTTATTGGTTGAAGTGGACAGTACAATTGGAGACAATAAAGTCGACATGTTCATGACCGTAAAACCGGAAACTCCTAGACAAGCAAAGGAGCCGCAACATATTGGTAATGTATATGTTTTTGCAGATTATAAGGAAACTGCTGGATCCAATAGAAGAAGGGTTCCCAGAAGCGTTGAGAAATATGATGATAAGTTCTATATCATAGACCCTCAGAACAAATACCGTAAAAAAGTTTTGGCCAACCACCTCTTCTTGGAACCAGAACAGATGTACAACCGTTGGAACCATAATATGACCATCAATCACTTGGTGAACCTGAATACCTTCAAATTCGTAAAGAACGAATTTGTGGATAGCCCTGATTCTACCGATCATTTGGATGTGTACTATTATTTGACACCAATGGAGAAAAAATCCATTCGTTTGGAGCTGGTGGGTAAAACTGCCGCCGTTTATAATGGTACGGAAGTAACTGCCAACTGGACCCTAAAGAATGCTTTTAAAGGATTTGAGAACTTAACCGTATCTGTTTTTGGAGGGTATGAGACCCAAACAGGTGGAAATGTAAACTTAAATTCTTCCTATATCCGTTATGGTGCCGAAGTAGGGATTACCTGGCCGCGCTTGCTATCTCCTTATAAATGGACTCCAGGGAAACAATATATACCTAAGACATTCTTAAAAGCGGGTTATGAATTCCTGAACCGTAGGACCGCCTATACCTTGAATTCAATGACCTTAAACTATGGTTATGCATGGAAGGAAAACCAGCAGAAAGACCATAATCTAACGCTTGCCGAGATCATCTATGTTCAACCTCGTGGTATTTCAGATGAATATAGGGCACAGATGGACACCGTTCCTACCCTACGTCATATTGTTGACCCGCAATTCTCCTTTGGTCCAAATTACGTGTACACTTTCACGAATACGATGGAGAACAAAAAGCATACTTTCTATGCCAAAGCAGGGTTGAACACCTCAGGAAATATCCTGGGACTGATTCAAGGGGCGAACTATAATGAAGGAAAAATCAAGGAACTATTTGGCACTCCATATTCGCAATTTATTAAAGCAGAGGCTGATTTAAGGCATTATTTAAAGATTACTCCTACTTCAACCTTGGCATCCAGGATAATGATCGGAACGAGTTATTCCTACGGAAACTCGCGTTCTCTACCTTATTTAAAGCAATATTTCACTGGAGGTCCCAATGGTTTAAGGGCTTTCAGGGCACGTGCGGTCGGACCGGGTTCATCCCTACCGGAAAACTTGGGAGAGGAAAACTTTTTTGCTGACCAAACTGGTGACTATAAACTAGAATTGAACACGGAATATAGAGCCAAGATTGCAGGAATGCTACATTGGGCCGCTTTTATCGATGCGGGTAACGTATGGTTGCAAAACAAAGATGAAAACAAACCTGGAGGTCGTTTCAGTAAGGATTTCTTAAGTGAGTTAGCTGTTGGCGGAGGTTTAGGATTAAGGTTAGATTTAGATTTCTTGATTATCCGTACAGACTTTGCCATTCCATTTAGAGTTCCATATCGTCCTAAAGATGACCGTTGGGTATTTAAATATATCGACATACGGGACAGAGATTGGAGAAGAGATAATCTGGTGTTTAACTTAGCGATAGGTTATCCATTCTAGAAAAAAGAGCTGTTTAATAAACAGCTCTTTTATTTTGCCTGAATTATCCACTTTTAATAAAAATTAGGCTGGTTTATCCCTTTGATTTTTTCTGATTCCCTTTCGGGTAAATTGCATTGTAATTATTGATTTACATTAAATTGACGCTATTTAGCCTGCGATTGACGATTATTTTTGTTAGATTTAGTGGAAATAAACATAACCCTTAACTATATGAAAATAACCGTAGTTGGAGCAGGGGCAGTTGGAGCAACGACCGCTGATAATCTGGTAAGAAAAAATGTAGCAGAAGAAATCATCTTGTTAGACATTAAAGAAGGATTTGCAGAGGGGAAAGCCCAAGACATGATGCAAACTTCTGCCCTTTTAGGATTTGATTCAAAGATAAAAGGTGTTACCAATGATTATTTAGCAACAGCAGGTTCAGCAGTGGCCGTGATTACTTCTGGAATTCCTAGGAAACCAGGTATGACCAGAGAGGAATTGATCGGTACGAACGCAAATATCGTAAAGACTGTAGTTGAAAATCTAATCAAACATTCTCCAGATATCATCATACTGATTGTTTCCAATCCGATGGATACAATGACTTATTTAGCTTTAAAATCTAGTGGATTGCCTAAAAACCGAATCATCGGTATGGGCGGCGCATTGGATTCTGCACGCTTTAAATATCAAATCAGTGATAAATTAAATGCATCAGCCAATGACCTGAATGCCATCGTAATTGGTGGTCATGGCGATACCACGATGATTCCACTGATCAAACATGCGACATGGAACAGCGTACCGGTTGCCGATTTCCTAACTGAGGAAGAAGAGCAAGAAATCGTGAAGAAAACCATGGTTGGAGGCGCAACATTAACCGCTTTAATCGGTACTTCTGCTTGGTATGCACCAGGCGCAGCAGCAGCAGCGATGGTAGAAAGTATAGTCCACAACCAGAATAAATTATTCACGGCTTCCGTTTACCTAGAGGGAGAATATGGACAGGAAGACATCAATATCGGTGTTCCCGTTATCATCAATAATAAAGGTTGGGACAGAATAGTGCCAATGAATTTATCCGCGGAGGAAGAAGAACTGTTCAAGGCAAGTGCAGAGGCTGTACGCAAAATGAACGATGTTCTTTATGCCGAAGGGGTACTCAAAAAATAACTCAATATTATTTCAGAATTTCATTTAAATGCAAAATATTCCATTTGAAGTCATCGGCCTGCAAGCCGATGGCTTTCATATTATTACAGAGATCGAGATTTTTGACAAGAATTTTAAAATGGTCATCGACACAGGTGCTTCAAAAACCGTGTTGGACAAGGAAACCCTTTTGAATTCAGGAATAAACGAGGAGGAGTTCCTTAACACCGATATCTTATCCACTGGACTTGGAACCAACAATATGCAGAGTTTCATGATCACCATTCCCCAAATAAAAATGGCAGATTGGTCCACCAAAAACTTTACAGCGGCTGTTTTAGACCTGAGTTCCATAAATTATGCCTATAGTCAGATAGGTTTAGATCCGGTAATCGGAGTTTTAGGAGGCGATATCTTAAAATTATATGGAGCTAAAATAGACTACAAAAAGAATATATTGACCTTAAATCAGCGTAAATTGAACTTAAACAACCGGCGTTGAATATGAAGCCTTAGGTAAATATAGAACCCTATGGCCAATAGAATTCCACATCCACCCATAATATAAAGGGTGTTTTTAATACCTACAATTTCAGCTATAGCCCCTGTCAATAAACTTCCGACAGGGAAGATCCCTTGAAATGCCATCACATAATAAGACATTGCCCTAGCTCTGTATGCAGGCATTGCGTGGGTTTGTATATAGGTATTTATGGATGAATTCTGCATCATCATGGAAAATGAAACCGCCCCTGTGAACAGTAATGCAGACGGTAGATAATGGGCAAAAGCTAATAAGACCAATGAAATACCCATAAAAAAGGCTGCAAACATAATCCTATACCTGAGGTTTTCCCCAGTTTTTAACCTTGCCATATTGATCGCTCCGATCATGGCTCCTAATCCAGCAGCACTTTCAAACCAGGAGAAAGTACGTTCATTTCCCTGAAATAATTCCCTCGCCACTGCAGGTAAAAGTGAGGTATATGGAATAACGAATAAGCTAGATATGCTTAAAATCACGATCAAAGAAGCAATATGCGGCGATCTCTTGAGATAATTAAAACCATGTACGAGGCCTTGGAAGGAAGTTTCATTTGGAATTACAATGACGTGTTCCGTTACTTTCATCAGCAATAAACAGATAATTACCGGGATAAAACTCAAAAAATTCAGTGTAAAACAAGCCAATTCTCCATAAGTGGAGAGTAAAATCCCTCCTATTGCTGGCCCGACCATCCTCGCGGCATTGAATATTGAACTGTTTAAGGCAATAGCATTGGGCAAATCCTTACGGTTATCGACCAAATTCACCAACAAAGCCTGTCTTCCCAATACATCAAATGCATTCACAACGCCTTGAATAAAGCCTAAAATGGACAAATACAGTACGGATTCCAGCTTTAAATAGACCAATAAGGCCAATAAGCCGGCTTGAACCATCAGGCCGATCTGGGTAATCAGAACAAGTTTATATTTCTTATGTCTATCGACGAAAGCACCAATAAAGGGGGATAAAACAAGCGATGGAAGTAAGGAAATAAAGGAAACAAAACCTAGCCAAAAGACGGAATTTGTCAGTTGATAGACCAGCCAGCTGATGGCTATCCGTTGCATCCAAGTACCTAAAAGGGAAATTGATTGCCCTATAACATGTAATCGATAGTTGGGGTATTGGAGAGATCTAAATATTTGCATGAAATGCGTATTGTTGTTACAGCTTTTTAAAGATAAAGGATTGAAACCCAAAACGGAAATACCTATTGCAAGTGAATGAATTACTACAATAGCTTTCCAATATTAACAGGAGAAAGCTGGAAATTGTTGCATTTGATATTAAAAATGCGTTGAAACGTAATAAATATCTTGGATATGAAGCCAATAACTTCAAATCTTGAAACAATATAATTACCTTTGCCTATCCTAAAGGATAATCAAAAGTTCTACAAAACAAATTAATTCAAATACTATCATGAAATTTTTTATTGATACCGCAAACCTTGAACAAATCAAAGAAGCTCAAGATCTTGGCGTTTTAGACGGAGTAACCACCAACCCTAGCTTAATGGCTAAAGAAGGTATTTCTGGGGAAGAAAATGTAATCAATCACTACAAAGCTATTTGCGATATCGTTGATGGAGACGTAAGTGCAGAGGTAATTTCTACAGATTACGAAGGCATGATCAAGGAAGGCGAGGCATTAGCAGCGTTAGACAGCAAGATTGTTGTTAAAGTTCCGATGATCAAAGACGGTATTAAAGCGATTAAATATTTCAGTAAAAAAGGCATCAAAACCAACTGTACGTTAGTTTTCTCTGCTGGTCAGGCGCTATTGGCGGCTAAAGCAGGCGCTACTTATGTATCTCCATTCATTGGTCGTCTAGATGATATTTCTGTTGATGGCTTAGGATTAATCGAAGAAATCCGTGAAATCTACGATAATTACGGGTTTGAAACACAGATTTTAGCGGCATCAGTACGCCATAGTGCACATATTTTAGGCTGTGCTAAGATCGGTGCAGACGTTATGACTGGTCCTTTATCAGCTATTTTAGCTTTATTGAAGCATCCATTAACTGATAGCGGATTGGCTCAATTCTTAGCTGACCACGCAAAAGCAGCAGGTAAATAGTCTACTATTTGCTGATAAAATATAAGGCCTCCAATGTGAAATTGGGGGCTTTTTTTATACCCAATTTAATTGTGTAAATTTATACCATGAAAGCGGATATGAGCACGGAATTGGATCCGGAAAAACTAGAAGAATTCAGCCAGGTATTAAAGGCAAATCAACTTAAAATCACCCAACCGAGACTAAGGGTTTTGGATATTATTTCCACCAAACTTTCAGCAATTTCACAACCCGAATTGGAGAAGATTTTAGGTTCAGAAATAGACCGTGTAACCCTCTATAGAATCTTGGCAAGCTTTGAAGAAAAGGGTATCCTCCATAAGGTTTTCGACCTGAATGGAACTGCGACTTATGCCTTCTGTTCGACGAAGTGCTCAGCGGACCATCACCATGATCAGCACGTTCATTTCATCTGCTCAGTGTGCAATTCTGTCTACTGTCTGGAGGAGATTGCCTTACCCAAAATCAACCTTCCTACTGATTTTTCTTTACACTCCATTGCCATAAACGCTGTAGGAATCTGCGACATTTGTAACGAGAAATCCTCGTAAATATTCATATTTTTTTTATAAATTGCTCTTGAAATTTCATGACCCTATTAAATTTCAAGAGTATTTTTTTTGCCCCAAAACCATAAGCTAAATCACTTTTTTACACCTTGCTAATATTTAGTATTTAATTATATAGATGTTTATTTTATAAGCACTTAAGTGTTCGAATATGGTATAATAGTTTAATAATTTCATTTTAGCACAAAGTAAGGTTTAACCCATCAAAACCCATTTACACCTAATAAACAACAACTTACGAATATAACTCGTCAAAAATGTTTTAGCAAAAAAAATTTATCATGTTATTTATCAGATATTTATGAAAGCTAAAATACACATTAAATTAATCTACAAATGGGATCAAAAATCAAACAGACATTTTCAACGCTATGAACCAATAACCGACAGTTTTCAGTATATTAGATTCGGGTTTCAGAGGAGTACAAAAAATACTGACTGGCAAACCATTTAGTTCCACCCTCTCCCCTCTCCTTCCCTTAAAGATTTTCAACGGAAGGAACAGACAAAACGACAGACTATGAAATCAAAAAAAGAGAATCCTTACAAAGAAGTTTTAACCCAACTGATCGTAGACATTTTTGAAAAATCCGGAAACACCTCACTTAACTATAAGCAAGTAGCTGCCAAACTTAACATAACCGACAGCGACTCGAAAACCACCATTTCAGACATCCTTTCGGATGGTTCAAGACTAGGTCTTTTCCACCAACCTGAGAGAGGAAAATTCCAACTTAAACAACTGCATGTTTATGTCACTGGAAAGGTTGACATGACTGCCGATGGATCAGCCTATATCGTTCCTGATGACGACAGTGAAAGCGACATCTATGTAGCCCCTCGAAAACTGAGACAAGCACTGCACAATGACATCGTGAAAGTCCATGTCTACGAAAGGAAGAAAGGAAGAAAACGAGAAGGCGAAGTGGTGGAAATCTTGCAACGTGCAAAGACAGACTTTACCGGTACCATAGACATTTCAAAATCCTATGCCTTCTTCCAACCGGACGACCGGAAAATGCTGCACGATATTTTCATCCCACTGGACAACCTGAACGGGGCGAAAAACGGAGAGAAAGTTTTGGTGTCTATTTTGGAGTGGCCAAAGAATGCAAAAAACCCTATCGGTATTGTAAAAAGCGTCCTTGGTAAAAAAGGCGAAAACAACACCGAGATGAACGCGATCTTAGCCGACTTTGGATTCCCGCTCGAATTCCCTAAAGCAGTAGAAGACGCAGCGAATTCAATTTCGGACTCCATCTCTGCAGAGGAAATTTCAAAGCGTCACGACTTCAGGTCGACGACCACCTTTACGATCGACCCTGCGGATGCAAAAGATTTTGACGATGCGATTTCATTCAAGAAACTGGAAAACGGAAACTATGAGGTCGGCATACACATCGCTGACGTTTCGCACTACGTGACTCCTGACTCCACTTTGGACAAAGAAGCATTTGAACGCGGAACTTCGGTTTACTTGGTTGACCGCGTAATCCCTATGCTTCCAGAGAGACTTTCCAACAACCTTTGTTCATTGCGCCCTAATGAGGACAAGCTATGTTTCTCAGCCGTATTTGAAATGGACGAGAAAGCAAATGTGATCGACCAATGGTTCGGAAGAACAGTTATACATTCAGACAGAAGATTCAGTTATGAAGAAGCGCAAGAGATCATCGAAGGAAAAGAAGACGAATTATCAGAAGCAATCTTAAAGCTGAACGAACTCGCCTTTATCCTGCGCGACCGTAAATTTAAGGCTGGAGCGATCAGCTTTGAATCCGAAGAGGTAAAATTCAATCTCGATGAAAACGGAAAACCTCTTGGCGTTTACACCAAAGTGAGAAAAGAAGCCCATAAGTTGATCGAGGACTTCATGTTGTTGGCCAACCGCAAGGTCGCTGAATTCATTGGGAGAATGGGAAAAGGAAAGAACAAGCTTCCTTTCGTTTACAGATTCCACGATGTACCCAATCCGGAGACCCTGACCAGCTTTTCTCTGTTTGCCTCTAGGTTTGGGCACCGCCTGAGCATCAAGACCGACAAAGAGACCGCAAAGTCCTTAAACGCGCTGTTGACAAAAATCGAAGGCTCCAAAGAACAGTACCTTCTGACCTCATTGGCGATCCGATCGATGGCAAAGGCCATCTATACTACCAAGAAGACTTCTCACTACGGGCTGGCATTTGATTATTATACGCACTTTACCTCCCCTATCCGTCGATATCCAGACGTGATGGTACACAGACTGCTTCAATTCTATCTGGACGGTGGTAAAAACGTGAATGCGGAACATTATGAAAAAATGTCTGAACATTCCTCGCAAATGGAAAAGAAAGCTGCAGAGGCAGAGAGAGCTTCCATCAAGTACAAACAAGCTGAGTTCTTACAGGATCAGATCGGCATAGAATACACCGGAATCGTCTCTGGCGTGACCGAATGGGGTATGTATGTAGAGATCGAAGAGAACAAATGCGAAGGGATGGTCCGTTTGAGAGATATCACTGACGATTTTTACACCTTGGACGAAAAGAATTTCGCCATCATTGGTCAGCGAAAGAAAAAAGTTTACCAATTGGGGGATGAGGTTCAGATCAAGGTCAAGAAAGTGGATCTTGAAAAAAGACAGATTGACTTCACGTTATTGAGCTAGACCTTAGAAATATCCTATCAGAATAAAATACTTGCCCTTTAGTTTTCTAGAGGGCATTTTTATTTGGATCAGACGGGGTTACGGAGATTTAACAATAAATTTTTGACAAATAGGCATTTATTTCAAAAAACTTAGCACACAACTCTTTACAGTTTAGATTATTCTTTATATCTTTGCGGACTTAAAAACATTTTTTAACAAAAACAAAAAAGAAAAACAGGTAAATGCCTACTATTCAACAACTAGTTAGAAAAGGTAGAGTAGCTCTGGTAGACAAGAGTAAGTCACCAGCGTTGGACTCATGTCCACAGCGAAGAGGTGTGTGTACACGTGTATACACTACTACCCCTAAAAAACCAAACTCAGCAATGCGTAAAGTAGCTCGTGTTCGTTTAACAAACGGTAAAGAGGTGAATGCTTACATCCCAGGAGAAGGCCACAACTTACAAGAGCACTCGATCGTATTAATTCGTGGCGGTCGTGTTAAAGATTTACCAGGAGTTCGTTACCACATCATTCGTGGTGCATTAGATACTTCAGGTGTTGCCGGTCGTAACCAACGTCGTTCTAAATACGGAACAAAACGTCCTAAACCAGGACAAGCAGCTGCTGCACCAGCAAAAGGTAAGAAAAAATAAACGGAGGAAAAGAAAATGAGAAAAGCAAAACCAAAAAAGAGAATCATTTTACCTGATCCAAAGTTTAACGATGTTCAGGTAACTCGTTTCGTAAACAACATGATGGTAGACGGTAAGAAATCTATCGCCTATTCAATTTTTTACGATGCAGTTGAATTAGTAGAGCAAAAGACTCAAGAGAATGGTCTTGAGACTTGGAAAAAAGCTCTTAACAATGTAATGCCAGCCGTAGAGGTTAAATCTCGTCGTGTTGGTGGTGCAAACTTCCAAGTACCTATGGAAGTTCGTCCTGAGCGCAAGATCGCTTTAGGTATGAAATGGTTAATTTCTTATGCTCGCAAACGTGGTGAAAAAACTATGTTTGAGAAATTGGCAGGAGAGATCATTTCAGCTTCTAAAGGTGAAGGTGCTGCTGTTAAGAAGAAAGAAGATACGCACAAGATGGCGGAAGCTAACAAAGCGTTCTCACACTTCAGATTCTAATTTTGAACAAAAAGAATCAAATATGTTTACACCGACTTTAGATAATGGAATTTTCAATTATCAAAGTCGGTGTATTTATTTCAAAGGAAATAACAATCAGCCAATAGGCAAACTGCAATAAAAAACATGGCAAAAGATTTAAAATTAGTAAGAAATATTGGTATCGCTGCACACATCGATGCTGGTAAAACTACAACTACAGAGCGTATTTTATTCTACTCAGGTGTTAACCACAAGTTAGGAGAAACTCACGAAGGTTCTGCTACAACTGACTGGATGGCACAAGAGCAAGAGCGTGGTATCACCATTACCTCTGCTGCTGTAACAGTATTCTGGAACTACCGTAACAAAAAATACCAAGTAAACGTAATTGATACACCGGGACACGTTGACTTTACTGTAGAAGTAAACCGTTCATTACGTGTATTAGACGGATTAGTATTCTTGTTTTCTGCTGTTGATGGTGTTGAGCCTCAATCAGAGACTAACTGGCGTTTAGCTGACGGATACAAAGTTCCTCGTATTGGTTTCGTCAATAAAATGGACCGTTCTGGTGCTGACTTCTTAAAAGTAGTTAAGCAAGTTAAAGATATGTTAGGTTCTGAAGCTGTAGCGCTTCAATTGCCTATCGGTGCTGAAGACAACTTCACTGGTGTTGTTGACTTGATCAACAACCGTGGTATCGTTTGGAATGAAGCAGATAAAGGTATGACCTTTACTGAAGTTCCAATCCCTGACGATATGCTTGAAGAGGTTGCTGAATACCGTGAAAAATTATTAGAAGCTGTTGCTGGATATGATGAGTCATTGATGGAGAAATTCTTCGATGATCCAGATTCATTAACAGAACGCGAAATCTTAAATGCTTTACGTAAAGCAGTATTGGATAACGCTATCGTTCCTATGGTTTGTGGTTCATCTTTCAAAAACAAAGGTGTTCAAACAATGCTTGACTTCGTTATGGAGTTATTGCCTTCTCCATTGGATCAAGAAGCTGTTAAAGGTACTGACCCACGTACTGGTGAAGAGATTACCCGTAAACCTTCTGAAGCTGAACCATTCGCTGCATTAGGTTTCAAAATCGCTACTGACCCATTCGTAGGTCGTTTGTGTTTCACTCGTGTATATTCAGGATTCTTAGATGCTGGTTCTTATGTATTGAACACTCGTTCAGGAAACAAAGAGCGTATCTCTCGTATCTTCCAGATGCACGCGAACAAACAAAACCCGATCGAAAGAATCGGAGCTGGTGATATCGGTGCTGTTGTTGGTTTCAAAGATATCAAAACTGGTGACACCCTTTGTGATGAGAAAAACCCAATCGTTCTTGAGTCTATGGTATTCCCTGAGCCAGTTATTGGTTTGGCGATCGAGCCTAAAACTCAAGCTGACGTTGATAAATTAGGTATCGGACTTAACAAATTAGCGGAAGAGGATCCAACCTTCGTAGTTAAAACTGATGAAGATACTGGTCAAACAGTTATTTCAGGTATGGGTGAGCTTCACTTAGATATCTTGATCGACCGTTTGAGACGTGAGTTCAAAGTAGAGGTTAACCAAGGTGCTCCTCAAGTAGCTTACAAAGAGTCTATCAACGGAACTACTGAGCACCGTGAAGTTTACAAAAAACAATCAGGTGGTCGTGGTAAATTCGCGGATATCAAAGTTGTTATCTCTCCTGCAGATGAGGATTGGGATGTAGTTAAAAACCCTCTTCAATTCGTTAATGAGATCGTTGGTGGTTCTATTCCTAAGGAATATATCCCTTCAGTTCAAAAAGGATTTGAAGTTTCCATGAAAAATGGTGTTTTAGCTGGTTACCAATTGTCAGGTATGAAAGTTCGTTTGATTGATGGTTCATTCCACGCAGTCGATTCAGACTCTCTATCTTTCGAATTAGCAGCGAAGATGGCCTACCGTCAAGCACTTCCTAAATGTTCTCCAGTATTGATGGAGCCTATCATGAAAGTGGAAGTATTGACTCCAGAAGAAAACATGGGTGATGTAATGGGTGACTTGAACCGTCGTCGTGGTCAAATGCAAGGTTTGGATTCACGTAATGGTGCTCAAGTAATCAAAGCATTAGTACCTCTTTCTGAAATGTTCGGATATGTAACGCAATTACGTACCATCACTTCAGGACGTGCTACTTCTACAATGGAATTCGATCACTATTCTGATGCACCTCGTAACGTTCAAGATGACGTAATCGCGAAGTCTAAAGGAAAAGTTAAAGGTATCGAAGACTAATTCATACGAATAAAAACAAACCGATCCCTGGTTGCAAATAGCTCTAACCAGGGGTCATCTTAAAAACAAATTCATATAATGAGCCAAAGAATCAGAATCAAATTGAAATCATACGATTACAACTTGGTTGACAAGTCAGCTGAGAAAATCGTAAAAACAGTAAAACCTACAGGTGCAGTTGTTAGTGGTCCTATTCCATTACCTACTGAGAAAAAAATCTATACCGTTTTACGTTCTCCACACGTTAACAAAAAAGCACGTGAGCAATTCCAATTATGTTCTTACAAGAGATTGTTAGACATCTACTCATCTAACTCAAAAACAGTTGATGCGTTGATGAAATTAGAATTACCTTCAGGTGTTGAAGTTGAAATCAAAGTGTGATAGATTTCTTTTGAAAAAAACAAGAAAGCCCATTTTTCAATGGGCTTTTGTTTTTTTCAAGATTTGAGATATGAGATATGAGACATGAGAAATTTGAAAGAATTTTTAGACTCCAATCTGAAGCATAGCATAAAACCAACCCATTGCTCTTAAGCTGTACTTTGTTCCCCTTAATATCTCAAATCTCAGATCTCACATCTCAATACTATGAAAGCTAAAACTGAAATCCTACACCAAAGTTCAACGTTCTGCTTGAGAAATCTTTAGATTTACTTGCTGCATTCAGGTTGCTTAAACCTAGTCCATAGCCAGTTTGGATCAAGAATCCATTGGAAAGCTTATACCCTACTGCAAAATTTACCCCAGCGTCCCAACGATTCATCATTTTATTATTTCCGCTGAACTCTACATCCCGTGAACTGGCTGTTTTTGAATTACGCGTTGAATTTTTCAATTTTCCACTGAGGTTATAGCCTAAATAAGGACCTGCAGAAAGGAAAACATCGCCAGTCCCAACAGGAATGTAATAAACTGCATTGACTGGGATTTCGATGGACATCACATTGAGACTAGAGGTATTGAGGTCAGTTGCGGTTTGATCCCAATTGGGAATGGCGTCTACAAATTTAGTCCCTTTGCTTTGCAGGGAAATCCCGGGTTGGATCGAAAATCTACCAGCTAATGGGATATCTGCGAAACCTGTTACAAAATAGGAAGGATTAAATTTTTGGGAATCATAGCTCGTGATTTTCCCAAGGTTCAATCCAGCCTTAAGGCCATAGGAAGTTTGGGCATTGGCTGCAAAGATGGACAATCCAGCGATGCCAAGTAAGGATAAAAATGTTTTCATGCTTAATATTTTTAGTTTATGAACCAAAATTAAACAGCATTGAGAATTTTATTTGTTAACACTTAGTTAATTAACATAATTTCACAGTCACATATTTTTCCCTAAGAAAAAATTAAATACAAGGAATAAGCATGAATCCTTAAATAGAATATCTACCTAAGAGGTAACAAAAAAAGGCAGTCCAACCGGACTGCCCAATAATTTATTCACTAAGGCTGTTAAGCCTTTTCAATTTCGACTAGAATTGGAAACCTAATCCAAATGATAATGTACGAGTAGAGAATTTATCTCCATTCGAATTAGGGTTAAGATTAGTTAATCCTAAACCATATCCAGCGTTAACCAATAAACCGTTGTTGAATTTGTAACCAGCCATAAAGTTAGCACCAGCATCAATTAGGTTCATGTCTTTGTTATCACCAGAGAATTTCAGATCACGTTCTCCTTCAGCACCAAAATCACCTAAATTACCTTTGTTTTTAGCTTTTCCAGAAACGTTGAATCCTACATAAGGACCAGCACCTAAGAATACATTACCTGAACCTGCAGGAATATAGTAAACTGCATTTACTGGAATCTCAACTGACATTAAATTCGTAGTTGAAGAACCATCCAGTCCATCACCATCAAACTTGTATTTATTTCCTTTTCCTTGTAGGGAAACTCCTGGTTGAATGGAGAACTGAGGAGCTACAGGTAGATCAGCAAAACCAGTTACATAGAATGAAACATTATTAGATTGGTAGTCTTTCGCTAGATCAGATTGATTAGAGAATTTACCTAAGTTCACACCAGCTTTTAAACCATAACTCGTTTGAGCTTGAGCTCCAGCTGCTAATAAAAATGCAGCACCAAATGAAAGTAATAATTTTTTCATAGTCTTATTATTTTATCTTTTTGTTATGCTCCCCCTAACACATGTTATCGAGAGACACCCAAGTCTTGCAAAGTTTAGACCAAACTCTATTTTAGCAAATTTATTTCACGCAAATAATTAATAATCAAAGTATTAATTTTAAAAAATTTATGAAACATCCATTTCCTTCAAAGCTAATTTTTAAGCATTAAATTCAAAATCAAGGCTTTAAGGGGGCTAAAAGCAATTAGAAAAACAAAAAGCGAAAAAGGTTTTTTTATTTTAAAATTTAATCCTATTTTTGCATGCCTGTAAAGGTAAAAGGGTCGGATGGCCGAGTGGCTAGGCTGAGGTCTGCAAAACCTCCTACAGCGGTTCGAATCCGCTTCCGACCTCGTTAATAACAATTAAAAATATTTGATCACAATGGGAGTTACACGTTTAAAAAGAAAAGATAGAAGAAATAAAACTGTTGCACGCGTTGAAGTACAGTTTTTAAAACTTGGCCGTAATATTGAACCAGGTTCAAAAAGCAAAATGCCGAAGAACAGCCAAATCACTAAGAACAATGATATCTTAGATAAACTTTCAGCAGACGCTAAATAAGTTTAGAAAACATTATATTAAAAAGCCTGTAGACATTCTACAGGCTTTTTATTTGCTCTACGATCTGCTCGACCTTCTCTTTCGAACTATAGATTTCATCCTCGTCCATCCCTGTTACCGAGTCCGATCTATATTCCATCTTTGATCTTACCACGACCTTTGCTGAAGAATGTATGCTATTCGCCTTTGTGTATTTCAATATTTCCTTCACATTGCCTGCATCAACACCCGACCCCGGCATAATCTCTATCCGGCCAGCAGCCTGTACTATCAACTCTTTTAAAAGTTCCCGTCCTTGCCATGCTGTATTTTGCAGGCCAGAAGTCAATATTCGGTCACAACCCAAGTCAATGATATCTTCCAATGCTTGTTTAGGATCCTTGCAACGGTCGAAAGCCCTATGGAACACGACACACATGGGTTTGGCCTCCTCCACTAAAACCTTCATCCTTTCCATGTCTACAGAACCATCTGCCCTTAATATCCCGATAACAACCCCATCACAACCGACCTCCTTACAGTAACGGAGGTCCTCAACAATTTCCTGAAACTCTTCCTCGGTATAGAGAAAATCACCTGACCGCGGCCTGATCAATACATGGACTCCAATTTTTAGGGACTCCCTGGTCAATTTGATCTGCCCATATGAAGGCGTTGTACCGCCATTTTCCAGATTTTGGCACAGCTCTACCCTACTTGCACCACCTGCCTGGGCCTGCTTTGCCGAGTATATCGAATTGGAGCATATCTCCAATTGAATTCCATTTATCCTAGCTTCGTTCATATATTCAAATATATTCTTTTTGCTGCTGTAATTAGCTGTTGATTTTTTAATTCACAATAAATCAATAAATTATTAAAACAAAATTGGGGTTACACTTGTTGAAAATTTTGCGAGCATCCAAATTCCATCATTATGCCACTTATTTCAAAACAACGAGAGGTACAGATTCATTTATCATCCATGTATGATAATTTGCAAATCAGTGTCGAAAAAATGAAAAAGGAACTCAAGACGCACCGGTCAGAATATGAGGACGCCTGTCATATGCATATCAAGTCGGGATTTCAATTGGAAAAACTTTGGTTGAGGGCAGATCAGAACTATCAGAACAAGTTCCGTGAGTTCGAAACCCATTGTTTTCTACTGGATATCCTTACCGACTATCGCGATGAAGAAGGCAATTTTATCCATCTCGAGGAATTCATCCTAACCCTAGAAACCCTTCTGCAACAATTTGTCCGTCAGGAGGCATACGAGACCTGTGCCGTGATCAAGAAATGGCATGATCACGTAAAGGGTAATCTTTTTATAAATCGGTAACGCTTTAAATCCTTAATTAGCTGGACTGACTTCATTAAAAATCTTATGGAGGATTTCCCAATTCCGGTTCTCTTCACTGAGGAGATCGCGTGCCGAAATCCCATAATTATTCTTAAGGTCTGGGTCAGCTTGATATTGGAATAAAATGTAAATAATATTGACATCAACATTGTCCATCATCGCACGCCAAAGTGCGGTATTTCCAAAATGATCCTGAAGATCAACCGCTACCCCCTTTTGCAACATGAAGGAAACTAACTGGTATTGATTTCTTTCAACTGCGATATGCAAAGCACTTAAACCCTTTTTATCCTGATGGTTGACATCGGCATGTCGGTTAATGGCCCATTTAGCTAATTCAATTTCACCGTACAAAATAGAATTCATCAACAAGGTCCGGTTGAATCGATCGGGCTTGTTGATATCCACGTTGCTATAATAGTCCTTCACTATTTCTATCTCACTTTTCTTAATAGTCTCAAGAATGCTATCTATCCTTTTTATCTTTAAACTCAAAGCCAAACTCCTTTCTTTTATGCTCTGTAAATAGTCCAAATACTTCGATTGGATCAGATTTAAGCCTAAGCCGTCTATAAATAAGTTAAGAAATAATTGACAAACATCAAAATAACACATGCTTAATAAGGATCGTGGGGCGAACGAATCCTGCATTTTCTCTTACTACCACAATGTAATCCTGACGCAGAAAGGATCTCAGAATAATACGAAAACCAAATTTAAATCATAAAGGTTTGCATTGGCGAAAGGTTTGTGCACTTTTTGCCTTGCTGACATGTTGAGGCACGAAACATCTCGGAACTTAACAGACATTTTGTTTTAATAAATCAATAAGAACTTCAATGGCGTACAGTTCCTGCACCTTAGGTGCAGCGTGGCAGGACCTGTTGGAGGAGAACCGTACAGATTCCTCAAAATAGTTCAGAAGAAAAAGCGCTAAAGAGGGATTCAGAGTGAAACAAAGAATTTATTTTTTGATTTTTTTTTGAGGTGTTTGTCATTCTGCTAACGTAAGATGAGGAACCCATTTCAAATGATGTATGTATAGTTCCGAGCCCCTTCCGGAAACGGTCAGGGTGACACGAAAAGGTTACAGAACAGACAGACCCCACCCCAACTGGATAAATACCTGATTTCAGGGATGTCCCGAAAAATGAAACATCCCTACATTTGATTAACATTTAATCACACGGGTTAATATGCCTTAAAAGGTTCAAATTTCAATCATAAACAAAATCAAAATAGCATGAAAAATATCGGTTCAATTTTATTTATTTATGGCATATTGGCCATCATTATGAATTTCTTCAATGCAGTACCTCGCATCCTGCTTTGGATCTACAATTGGGGAGAAGGAACAGCATGGTTAATTAAAATAGCATTCGTACTCGTAGGAGCTGCAATATGGTGGTTTTCCGGTAAGGATGAAGTCAAGGATGAGACACCAACAGATCAGCCAACTCAGCCATAGCGAAGAAAAAAATGGATTCCTATAAAGGTGGTTGGAAGAATTACGACCACCTTTCCTGTCCATTTACCTGACAGGAAAATCTTAGAGATTTATCTTACATTTTCATATTAACCTTATTCGAGATTCACTTAGCACATTGTGATTCTGAACGATTAGTGAAGAATCTGTACGGTTCTCCTCCAACAGGTCTTGTCATTCTGTACCGAAGGTAGAGGAACTGTACGCCAATGCAATCTTCATTGAATAATAATGATACGCATGTATACTTCGAAGATATTTCGTTCCTCAAGTTGAAAGAACTGTTTACAAATGCAATTGAAAATAATAACATCAATATCTTCCCCACTTATTTATCCCCTAAAACAATGGTCCGTTTCTCCTTCGCAGATTTCATTGCTGCTTCCAAGATCTCCACAGCAGTTACATTGACTTGCAGACCATATTGATCCAATGGATCCAAAACAACCGAACAATTAACCACCGCCGCAAGCAATGAAAAAGGGTCATTGAATGGTGCTGGTCTAGCATCCAATTTTACGGTCTCTTCTGGCTGATTTTCTTGCAGGCGCGTTTTTAAGGTTTTCGCATCAGATGCTATAGCGTAGCCTTTATTTCCGTAAACCTCCATATCCTTACGTGAAAAGGTCCAGTTCCAGGATCCTTGAATGACACATTGGGCTTCAGGATATTGCAGAATGATGGTTGCCTCATCATCTACCTCTCTATATATCTCGGGCTTATTCTGTTGCACTACCGCAGTCACTGAGGTAGGTCTTTTGCCATTCATCAACCAAGTCATCAGATTGGCTCCATAACAACCAAAATCCACCAGGGCTCCTGCCCCATTTTTCGCAGGGTCAGTCAATATCTCGAAGAACTCCTTGCTTACTCCTATCTCTTTAGGTCCCTGATGACCATCATTGACCATGACTTTCCTGATCTCTCCTAATTTTCCTTCAGCCAAAAGACCTTTAATCCTTTGATTACTTTCATACCAAGAAGTTTCAAAATTGGTCAGGACATGGATATTGTTATCCTTTGCCAAGGTTTCAATTTCTTTAGCATCGGCAAGGTTGGTCGCTAAAGGCTTCTCTACCATAACATGGACTTTTTTGGGAGCACAGACCCTTACTACCGTGATATGCTCTGAGATCGCTCCAAAAGCCGAAACCGCATCCGGTTTGACCTTGTCCAACATCTCGTCCAAATTCGTAAAGAACAAGGATCTATCCAATTTATAACGTTTGATATATCGCTCAACCAATTCCGGATTGGTTTCATAGATCCCAACAACCTGCATATCCTGCTTATCCTTTCGATTGAATACCCAATCCACATGTCCATGGCTCAAGCCAGCTACCGCCAACTTTAATGGCTTTTGCGCAAATAATGGGGTGGTACAAACTATTATGAAAATGCTGAGCAAGAATGATTTCATGTTTTCTAAAGTTTAGGTGATGGTCTATGAGACGAATATTTCCCATCTAATTTATATAAAATCAACAACAATAATCCCTACCCATTTCATATTTATCCATTGATAACAAAATTGTTCCATAACATGGGAGCGGCAATCTTAAAATATCCTAGATTAATTTTTTAACTTTAACAACAGTGAACCAAATATAAATTTTATGGAACTACCATGGGCAGAGCCCTATAAAGTAAAGATGGTTGAAGAAATCTTTATGTCTAGCCGAGAACAACGTGAACAGTGGATCGAAGAGGAAGGAAACAATCTATTTAACTTAGCAAGCGACCGTGTTTTTATTGATCTATTAACGGACTCCGGAACGGGAGCAATGTCTGACCGACAATGGGCAGAAATCATGATGGGTGATGAAAGCTACGCTGGATCTCAATCTTATCTGAAGCTCCGCGAAGTCGTACGGCATACACTTGGATTTCCCTATTTCTTGCCAACACACCAAGGAAGAGCTGCCGAGAATGTACTTTTCAGCATCCTCGTGAAAGAAAACAATGTGGTACCTGGAAACTCTCATTTCGACACGACCAAAGGACATATCGAATTCCGCAAGGCTCATGCAATAGACTGCACCATTGATGAAGCATTTGACATCAATAATCTACATCCTTTCAAAGGCAATATAGACCTCAAAAAACTTGAAGAAGTCTATAAGACCCATCCTAAAGAAAACATTCCGTTCTGCATGATTACGGTTACCTGTAACTCTTCTGGGGGTCAACCGGTATCTATGCAAAACATTAAGGATGTCAAGGCCCTATCTGAGCAATATGGAATCCCGGTATTCTTTGATGCAGCTAGATTTGCCGAAAATGCATATTTCATCAAGGAGCGCGAAGCTGAATACAAAGACAGAACTATCAAGGAAATCGTGAAAGAAATGTTCTCCTATGGGGATGGATTTACGATGTCTGCCAAAAAAGATGGTTTGGTGAATATAGGTGGGCTTTTAGGGATGCGAAACGAACAGCTTTACCGTGCCTGTGGAAATATGGGAATTATCTACGAAGGATTTATTACTTACGGAGGTCTTGCAGGAAGAGACTTGGCAGCATTGGCGCAAGGGCTTTTGGAATCGACCGAGCTCCCCTATTTAAAAGCTAGGATCGACCAAGTAGAGTATCTAGGCAATAAACTTATTGAATACGGAATCCCGATCCAAAAACCTATTGGAGGGCATGCTGTATTTGTGGATGCCTTAAACTTCCTGACCCATGTACCGCGCGAGGAATATCCTGCCCAAACTCTAGCGATCGAGCTCTATAAGGAATCCGGTGTTCGCGGAGTTGAAATTGGGACCTTGCTTGCAGATCGAGACCCGGAAACAAGGAAGGATCGTTTTCCAAAATTAGAATTACTTCGATTGGCAATACCAAGAAGGACCTATAGCTACAAACATCTGGATTACGTCGCAGTGGCCCTAAAAAACATCTTTGAAAGAAGAGAAGATATTAAATCAGGTCTAGAAATCGTGTGGGAGTCAGAGATCTTGAGACATTTCACCATCTTGCTGAAAAAGAAATAAAAAGCATAAAAAAAGAGTGAACATTAAGGATATATCCCATGTTCACTCTTTTTTGCATATAAACCAAGCCTTACTTATTTATAGAAATTGATTAGAATATAAAGACCAATACAAAAAATTGTTGGAATGAGGATTGATCTTGACCTGTACTCGAGGTCTTTCGGAATAAAGTTCTTATTGAACAAGGAAATGATAGCCAAACCGAAGGCAGAAACAAAAACCCCAACAATAAAACCTAAAATATCATTTGACAAAGAGACCTTCATCATGAGAAAGCCAATAAAATAACTAGAAATAGAAAATGCAGTAATACCGATTGCCAATAACAAAAAAGCTAAACCATACTTTTTCAGGATTATATAATTTATCATGGCCAAGATAAAGCCATATAAAACACCAAATATTATACTGATGACGAAGATGAAAAAATTGGTATACAGTGCCACAGCACTTTGATCATCTGTCAACTGCTTATCCATTGCTTTTCTTCTGGTTAGATCTTCTTGGTATTCGGTTTGGATCTGCTCTTCGATTAAACTTTCAACCTTGATTTTCTCCTCCTCGGAAAACATGCGTCCTCTTTCAACCAAAATTTCATAAGCCATCTTTTTTGCCTCAGGAACCTTTCTCGAGCCAGGTTGGATAAATCCTTCAAGCTCCTTGTCTGAAAGCTTTTCTAATACCCTTTTTTTAACCATAAAAATCCAATAACCATCAAGCCTGCTTGATATGAAATCATACAACCAACAAAGATATAACCCAATAGAAATAGAATTAAATTATTATTACATTGTTAATAAATAGGTAAACATAATTCTACAAAACTTATATCAAAGAGATCAATAAGTATTTTCCTCTTCGATTTCGTTCCTAATACGTTCATTTACATTCAGCTTTGCACCTATAAAAGAAAAGATGCCTGTTCCATATTCCCTTGCATAGGGGTTGTCAATTGAAGCAGCTAAATGTGACCTCTCAAAGAAGGCCCCAGTTTCGGCTAATTCTTTCTCAACTTCGGAAGCATTCTTAACACGTATGATGTTTCTATAAGGGATATCCAAATCAAACCAATTCAGATAGTCGGCATTAAAAGAAACGGCTTGGATGCCTAACCTTGAATAATAATTTATTGCTCCGGCCTGTACATAATTATCACATAATACTAGGGTATTCTGAGCTTCAGGCATTGTTTTATACAAAGAATCTACCTTACGAGCTAATTCAGACCAGCCCAGCATATCGGCAAAATCCTGTGGCAATTGATGTTCTTGTCCATCTTCCCATCGCAACATTCCAAACTTTCTGTAATATTCTGGATGTTTCACTATATATTCAGGGGTTTTATTCGGAAAGGCAATAAAAAACAAAGGAAGGAATAGCACAAGACATAAAACTAAGATGACTGGCTTTAACACTTTTGTCCAAACTTTCTTTTCTAATAAATTCGATAAGTATACTGCTCCAAAGGCAAAATAAATAGGATAAAGTCCTAATGCATAATAATCCTTGGCCTTTAAGAACAGGAATATGGCGAGGACAAAGAAAAAGGTCCAAAAGAAAACCTTGTATTTTTTAAACGCTGGATATTTCATCAAGCCATAAAGCCCAATAAAAAACAACAGAAAGGTACCTGGAAAGAACATCAATTGAGAACGGATAAAGCCCCATCTGTCCACATGAACGAGTTGGGTTTCGGACAATTCCTTCATATGGCGCAAGACAGGGAGATCATTACTGTATTGCCAAATGATATTGGGAAGGACCAAAAGGAATGCCACAAGGATACCGAAATATAAAATACGGTTCCCAAAGATTCTCCTTTCTGGCACAAGCATAAAGGCTGGTATCAATCCCAGCACAAGAAATAGGATATTGTATTTGTTCAAGAATCCTGCAGCAAAGGATAGGCATAGGTAAAAAAGCCATTTGCTTTCATATCTGTTCAGGTATTTGATCAAGAAATAGAACATCAAGGTCCAACAAAGCACATCCAATGAATTAGGCTGATAAAGGCTATTCAATCGCAGGTAAACGGAGAAGGTGACACAAGTACCGCCCAATATCAATGCAAATAGATTTCCTTTTAATTCTTCTATGGCCTTCCAAACTACCAATACCGTCAATGCTCCAAAAAGTACAGGAAAGAACCGAACCCAAAAGACTCCATTGCCAAAGAACTTTATGATTAGGGAAATCCAAGAAGTCATCGGTGGTACAGAATGGAAACCCCATGCCAGATGATTGGCTTGATCTAAATGTAAAAACTCGTCACGTTGGAGGTCATAGATTGGGTGAACCAAAGAATATTGCAGGATAAACTTTAATATAATAAAGCTGATTAGGATAATAATGTTAGTCTTGGTCATAATTCAAAGACAGAATAGCAATGCAATTTATTACATAGCAATGCAAAATAAGCTGAATGAGTTTATTTACCCAAGTTACTAAAATTTAAGATTAATTTGAGGTAGTATATTGATTTTAAATAAGTTGCAAATAGAATTATAATTTACTTAACAACTTGATAGACTCCCTTTTCAGGACCGAATCTAACTGTATTCGGTACAAAATAAGGAATGCCCATATAGATCAATTCAGTGCCTTTACCCGAAAGATATTGATCGTTTTTGGCCAGTAATGCAAAGGCTTTACGTTTTTTATCACGCCAACCAAACGGGGTATAATAGAGGCTTCCCAATAATGTATCAGCTTTGATCTCGCCCTCGACCTCCCCAGTTACGAGATAATCACCAGGACCATTAACTGTATACTTCCCTACAAAACGCTTCTGATGTAGCATCAAATCAATCGTGACGGTATCTCTACCTTGATAAGAGATTAGTTTTTTTTCAATTAAATCCTTTTGTTTCGATTCCGAACAGCTTGGTAAGAAACCGACTGAAAAAGCAATGAAGATGGATCCTAAAGATATTAATGTGTTTTTCACTTCTTAAATATAAGTTAATTTTAGGACTAGTTCCTTTGAAACCAATGAAAATAAAAAAGACGGCAATTTCTTGCCGCCTAAATTATTTTTTAAAACTTTACTCCTTGTGCATTCTTACAATCTTTGGTATAAACTTACCTTGAATATCGACTAGTTCCTTTTGTGCCAGCATAACCTGTTCAATATCCTTATAAGCCAAAGGATTCTCTTCCACCGATCCCCCGATCAGTTTAACATTTGCATTGGAGATCAGCTTCTTCATAGCAGAATTTGTCATATTATCCTTTGCTTTTTGGCGACTCATTGCACGACCAGCGCCATGGGAAGCCGAATTTAAGGCATGCTCATTTCCTCTGCCCGAAACTAAATATGCCGCGGTTGTCATACTTCCAGGGATGATTCCTAATTCTCCTTGATGGGCAGGGGTTGCACCTTTTCGATGTACTATGATCTCCTTTCCATTAGAAAGACTATCCTTCCAAGCAAAATTATGGTGGTTTTCCACCAGTGCCATCGCCTTCAGTCCCAAGGCAGATAACAGGTTTTTATGGATTCGATCATGACAAGCTTTGGCGTAATCACCGGCTAAATTCATGGCTAGCCAATATTCCTGTCCTGCTTCAGTATCTATATCCAACCAAGCTAATTGCTGTGCATGCCGAGGCAATTTACAGGTTTCCATAGCGATATGGGTTTACTGTTTGGCAATTGCGGCTCCTAGCCCTCGGCTACCAGAATGCGTTAGCAAAGCGGTGTAGACCTTGGGCTCCAGGCCAAGACTATTATTTTCCAATAACTCGATTTCTCCAAACTCCACAAAATGGTTGCCATTGCCTGAAGTCCCCAATTGTCTGGCGGCCTTTCCTCGCAAAGGCTTGAGAAAAGGAATTTCATTGAATAGCGGATGGTCGAGGATTTCATGATCCTGCCTGATTGCCAAGCCTCCTTCCATACCAAAATGGGTATGGTTTTTCATGGCTTGGATGATCTGGAACTCATTCCTTTTGCTAAATCCTTCTGCAGCATCTAAAATAGAGAGTGCCATTCGGCATCCAATATCCATCCCCACAGCGTATGGAATAATGGCTTGATCTGTTGCCAAAATCCCACCTATCGGTAAACCAAAACCCATGTGGGCATCCGGCATTAATGCAGCCTGTACACTTACTGGCAACATGCAGGCTAACTCCATCTGCTGTTTGGCAGATGACTCTATCCCCTTACTACCATAAACCTTGCAGGAGCTTGGTTCTTCTCTTAGTTCATAAGCTTTAAAACTTACCTCCTTCACTTTTCCGATAACCTTTTCTGCTATTTTACGAGTCTCTTCGTTTTCTAAAAATGCCTCTGGATCATTTTTAATATCCACAAGCAAATCAAGCAATTCTTGTTTACTGTGATGCTTGAAATTTTTGCTGGCTATGTTAATGACCAAGCTTCTCAGCTGATCATTGTGATAACCTATTTTACTTAAATCTTTTGTTCTTAAATTGCCCATTGGCTCTAAATATCTAATTCCAGGAATCGTTCTTTGGAACTGTACCTGGGAATGTTTTTAATCCTGTTTTTATACTTCGGTTTCTCGTCAAGAAAGCGATTACCTCGATAGCCTTTACCGGAAGTCAAGCGATCGATCCTAGGCCATAGAAAATTCCTGTTGATATGATTATTGACTAATGCCAACTCTCGCTCTACTTCTACATCGAGCTTTCTTGCATGCGTCACAAAATGTGGAGAAACTTTCAACTTATAGCGCCACGGTTCGGTAAACACATAGCTGATACTCGTCCGTTTTGCATATACATTGTAGGTTTCCACTTCCATGAAATAGGCTTTCTCCTCTTCAGTCAACTTCATTTTATTTTCAAGCCATTCATAAGAAGCGAACTCACGAAGGTATTGTCTTCTATATTCATAACCTGAACGCTTTCTTTTTCGTTTCTTATACTTAAAGTCCTTATCATGATGGTATTCAACAGTGTTGATCTTTTCCAATAATGCTTCGTAGAAATCCTTTTTCGGATTAAACCTTAAATCATCTTGCAACACAAAATATCGCTTCCAACCACGTTGATAAGGCTGTTCAAGTTCGACGAAAGGCAAGCTCCATTTGTATTTACTGAGTTTGCTATAATGCCGCCACAATGCAATCAACCTTCTGTCTCGGTCTTTCCTGACAAGTTGCTTTTTGCGTCGTGCAGATTTCATACCGCACGACCAATCCAAATTGCTCATCGCAATGAATTACATGTTTTTGAATTTGATTTTCTGATTCTGTTCGTCCTTGATCAGGATATACCCTTTTGAAAGTGCTCAGAAAACCCCAGGATATTAAGGCAGCAGCATTGTTGATAAACAATACTCACTATATTTTAAAATATAAGGGATTTGACTGCCTTTTTAGGCAATGAGCGAAAGGGATGATATGTTGTTGTGCTCTGTCATGATTTCTTTAGATTAATGGATGATTAAATCAAAGAATTATGGGCAAAAGTATGTAATTGTTTAAAAGTCTGCAAATTAAACTTTCAAAAAGACGCTCTATTAATCAAAAATGCCCATTTTCTTTAAACTCAGCTACATTTTATCCCTTTAAAAAATAATCATTATTTTTTTTCCTTGTGTAACTACTGTAACCTAGAATCACTTTGCCATATCTGAATTTTGCATTATTAATTAAATACGATCAGGTATGTATAAAAGATTTATAGTACTAATTATTATCCTTTCTTCATGGAGCTCATATTTATTGGCACAGCAGCCACTAAGCTTAGAAGAAGCGATCAGCCAAATGAAGCAGAACAATTCGCAGCTTCGGGTACAACAAAAAGATATTGATTTCTCAAATGCAGAACTGGAAGGAACGAAATCTGGATTTCTCCCGAAGGTTTCTGTGAGCCACACGGCGTTTTTCACCAATGACCCCTTGAATTCTTTCGGGTTCAAGCTTCAACAAAAAACGGTGACCGCAGCAGACTTCAATCCAGACCTGTTGAATAACCCTGATGATATGGCTCATTTCAATACCAAACTAGCCGTTCAACAACCCCTTTTGAATTTCGATGTCTATTCGGCAAGAAAAGCATTGAAAGAAAAAATTGTTGCCAATCAATACCAAAAGAAATTTGCGGAGGAGATGCTGATTGTGGAAATCGAAAAAGCATATAGCAACCTTCAGTTCTTATATGAAGCTAAGAAGGCTGTAGAAAAGGGTCAGATTGCTTACGAAGAGGTATTGCGAAATACCAAAAATATGGAACAACAAGGATATGCCAAGACTTCAGATGTCTATTTGGTGCAGGTAGGATTATCCGAGGTTCAGAAGAAAGGTATTGAAGTCGATAACCATATCTCTAATCTTTCCGATTACCTCAACTGGTTAATGGGCAAGCCGGCCAATGAAATCTACATACCTGACACGCCTCTAGCTAGCATGAGCTTAGCTACTGATCAATTGACATTCTCACAGGAAAGAGCAGATATCAGGGCCATGGTTTCTGGTCTTGCGGCGCAGGGACAGATGATTGATATGAACAGGAAAAAACTTCTGCCTAGGATCAATGCCTTTGGAGAATATAATTTCAACGACAAGAAGATTGTTGGCTTCGGTGCAAATGGCTACCTAGCTGGAATCTCGCTCTCTTGGGATGTATTCAATGGAAATGAAACCCAGAATAAAATCAAACAAAGTCAGATCTCCTATGCCAAAGCTGAATCTGAAATGCTGGTCTATATTGAAAAACATGAATTGGAATTGCAGAAAGCTAAACGTGATCTAGTAGCCAACCAAGCCAAGATCCGATTGACGGAGACTGCACAAAAGCAGGCTTCCGAATCCTTAAGGATTTTGGAAAACCGCTACAGCCAAGGTCTGGAAAAAACCTCTGACCTATTGGTTGCCCAAGCAAAGGATTTCGAGAAACAGGTGGAATTGCTGGAAGCGATCAAAGAATACAACCTTTCCATCATACAAATCAAGTTTTTAACTCAACCATCAAATTAACTCATAAAATGAAAACAATATTAACATCTATAAGCTTTTTAGCTCTTTTGGGTTCCCTTTCTTCCTGCTCTAATCAAACAGAGCCAAAGAAGGTAGAACTTCCTGCCATTGCTGCAACTATAGGACACACTGCAGGAACAAACCAAGGAAAATATGTAACCGCCAGCGGTAAAATTGAAGCAGAGAACAGCGCCATGATAAGCACCCGTTTAATGGGATTCGTAACTGATATCACCGTTAAAACCGGACAAAAGGTTTCTCAAGGGCAACTATTGGCTCGAATCAGCAGCAATGACCTGAGCGCTAAAAAAGCACAGGCAGAGGCAGGAATTGCGCAAGCGAATGCCGGCTACAACAATGCCAGAAAAGATTACGAACGATTTCAGGCCCTATTTGCACAAAAAAGTGCAAGCCAAAAGGAACTGGATGATATGAGCACCCGCATGGAAATGGCAAAGGCTGGACTGGAAGCTGCCAAACAAATGCGTAATGAGGTAATGGCTCAATTCTCCTATTCCAATATCACGGCACCCTTCAGTGGAGTTATTACCGGGACATTCATGAAGAAAGGTGATATGGCGAATCCCGGCATGCCGATAATCAGTATGGAAGGAGCATCCAAACTCCAAGCCGTAGTCATGGTCTCGGAGAGTGAGATCTTGAATATTAATAATGGCATGCAGGCCGATGTAACCATAAAATCCACTCAAAAAACCATTAAAGGTAGAGTAGCCGAAATGAGTAGTTCTGCGCAGAATACGGGCGGCCAATACATCGTTAAGATCAACTTGGATGAACCGGCAGAGATCCTTTCGGGCATGTTTGTCCAAGCGGTATTCCCAATAGAACGCAGTGCTTCGGCTGCTGCTGCAACTACCATGACCGTTATCCCGAAGGAAGCAATCATTGAAGAAGGGCAACTGAAAGGAATCTATGTCCTAAATGACCAGAACATTGCACTATTGAGATGGGTAAGGTTGGGTAAGACCTATGGAAATGATGTTGAGGTCCTATCCGGATTATCCGAGAATGAAAAGTATGTGCTAAAAGCAGATGGTCGCCTATTCAATGGCGTTCAAATCAAGGCTAAATAGACCATCAGAACAGACAGAATTCTTTAAAATTTAAATTCAGAGCAATGCAAAGCGGTATATCAGGTAAAATAGCCTCGATGTTCTTGAACTCCAAACTATCCATCCTGTTGATGGTCGGTTTGATGATCATCGGTGTATATAGTTCTTCCTTGATCCCTAGAGAGGAAGAACCTCAAATCAACGTCCCAATGGCCGACATTATGGTCGGTTACCCTGGTGCAAGTCCAGAGGAGGTTGAAAGAAGGGTATTGGAACCCTTGGAGAAAATCATTTCCAATATCAAAGGTGTAGAGCACCTACATAGTACGGCCATGAATGGCCAAGCGATGATCATCGTCCAATTTTATGTGGGCGAAGATATTGAACGTTCCTATGTAAAACTTTATGATGAGCTGATAAAAAACCAGCATATATTCCCTCAGGGCGTATATCCTCCTATAGTAAAAACAAGGTCGATAAACGATGTGCCTATGTTGGCACTGACCCTATGGAGCGATCGATATGACGACTTCCAGATCCGTCAGATGGCCGAAGAGGTATCCGCAGAAATCAAAAAGATCAAGGACGTCTCTACCATTAAGGAGATTGGTGGCCGTAGTCGTGAGCTAAAGGTAATCTTGGACAAAGATAAGATGGCTGAAAATGGCGTTGATGCCTTGAGCATCATGCAGATGATCCAGGCCAATAATGGCAGTATGCAGTCAGGTAGCTTTGTTCAGCACGATCAGGAGTTTTTATTGACTACTGGTCAATTCTTGGCAACCAAAGAAGATATGGAAAACTTGGTGGTTGGTGTGCACCAACAGATGCCAGTTTACTTAAAACAGGTTGCACAGATCAATGATGCCGCTGGAACAGCCAAAAGCTATGTTTCGTTCGGATATAGCAAGAACAATGAAAATTTCGAGAGCAATCCATCGGAATACCCTGCAGTCACCCTTTCTATTGCAAAGGTGCAAGGTGCCGATGCGATGCAGATCTCAGAACAGATCCTGCAGCGTGTGGAGAAATTGCAGGACAACTTGATCCCTAAGGATGTTAAAGTAGAAGTAACCAGAAACTATGGCGAAACAGCTTCACATAAAGTAAATGAATTGCTGTTCCACCTTGGAGTAGCTATTGTCGCAGTTACAGCATTGGTGATGTTGGCTATGGGCTGGCGAGGTGGATTGGTTGTGTTCCTTTCTGTACCGCTGACCTTTGCTCTGACACTCTTTAGCTATTATATGCTGGGCTACACTTTGAACCGGATTACCCTTTTTGCTCTGGTCTTTGTCGTCGGTATCGTGGTGGATGATAGTATTATCATTGCAGAAAATATGCACAGGCATTTCAAGATGCGGAAACTGCCATTCAAGGATGCCGCTATCTATGCGATCAATGAAGTAGGTAACCCGACCATCTTGGCAACCTTCACCGTTATTGCGGCTATTCTACCGATGGCCTTCGTTTCAGGCATGATGGGCCCTTATATGAGTCCTATGCCAATTGGTGCATCCATTGCCATGTTGCTTTCTCTATTTGTTGCTTTGACCATTACGCCTTACCTAGGCTACCATTTATTGAATGAAAAGGAAAAGCAACATGAAAAGGAAGAACAGGGACACCAGACCAGTTGGATCTACAAGATCTATAATAAGTTTGAAAAACCATTATTGGACAACTCCAAAAAACGTTGGGTGGTTCTTGGTCTTACCGTAGTTCTCCTGATAGGGTCTGTGGGTATGTTCTTCACTAAATCTGTCGCAGTAAAGATGCTTCCGTTTGACAACAAGAATGAATTCCAGGTAGTGATCGATATGCCAGAAGGCACGACCTTAGAAAGGACATCGGCTGTTGCCAAGGAGATATCGCAATATTTAACTACTGTACCTGAGGTTGTAAACTATCAGAATTACATTGGGACTTCGGCTCCTATTACCTTCAATGGCTTGGTTCGCCATTATGACCTGCGCGGTGGAAGTAACATGGCAGATATCCAAGTGAACCTGTTGAACAAAACAGATCGTGATGAGCAGAGCCATGCTATAGCCAAGCGCATTAGACCAGCGATTCAGGCCATAGCTCAAAAGCACCATGCCAATGTGAAGATTGTCGAGGTTCCTCCAGGTCCTCCGGTTCTCTCCACCATTGTTGCAGAAGTCTATGGCCCTGACTATCAGGAGCAGATCAAAGTGGCCTATCAGGTCAAGGAAATCCTAAAAAAGACCAACGATGTAGTCGATGTGGACTGGGGAGTTGAAGATGTGCAGACCGAATATAAATTAGAGGTAGACAAGGAGAAAGCCATGTTGAATGGTATTGCACCACAACAAGTGGTCGGCAACCTGACTTACCTATTGCGTGAATACCCTATTTCTAATCTATACGATGAAAAGTCGGTTAATCCGGTGGGCATCGTGATGGCCTTAGACGATAAGGACAAAACGAACATTGAGGATATACAGAACCTGAAGATCAAAGGTCAGCAAGGCAATATGGTCCCTGTCCGTGATATCGTCCAAGTAAAACAGGATACATTGAGAAAATCCATCAGCAGGAAGGACCAGCAGCGCGTGGTCTATGTCCTAGCGGATATGGCCGGTGATCTGGAAAGCCCTGCCTATGCCATCTTGGGTATGGAGAAAACCTTGAAGGAAATGAAATTGCCTACAGGATATGAAATCTCCGATCTGTACATGGGGCAACCTGAGGAGACCAGCAATTTTACGGTGAAATGGGACGGTGAATGGCAAATTACCCTAGAGGTGTTCCGCGACTTAGGAATTGCCTTCATGGTCGTGATCATCATTATCTACATGCTGATCGTAGGCTGGTTCCAAGATTTCAAAACACCGATCGTCATGATGGTGGCCATTCCATTATCCCTGATCGGAATTGTACTCGGCCACTGGTTACTGGGAGCCTTCTTCACCGCTACTTCATTTATTGGGATGATAGCTTTAGCTGGGGTCATGGTGAGGAACTCCGTGCTTCTGATCGACTTTATCGAGATCAGGCTGAAGGATGGAATTCCACTGAAACAGGCCATCATTGATGCTGGTGCTGTTCGGACCACTCCTATCCTATTGACGACTGGAGCGGTTGTTATCGGAGCATCGGTTATTCTTTTCGACCCTATTTTCCAAGGTCTGGCCATCTCCCTGGTGGGTGGTGCCATCGTATCCACGATCCTGACCTTGTTCGTCGTGCCATTGGTATACTATATCGTCGAACGCAAGAAGTGGGCTAACAATAAGGATTAATTTTTAAGATCTACTATTATGAAACTATTAATCATTACAGCTGCAAATAGCTACCAATACAGCGTCAAAAATTTGCTGGCAGAAAATAAGGTGATCACCTATTCCTATAGCGCCGTAACGGGCTATAGGGATAGCACAATGGATGCTGTGAAGGATAATTGGTTCGCTTCAGAAATGAACAAGACCGAATCCTTGCTGTTCTTTGCCTTTGTGCAGGATGAGCAATCTGATCAGATTTTCTCCGCCGTGGAAGAGTTAAACCGGACGATGGACCTGCACTCGAAAGTGCATATCGCCATCAGTTCTATTGAAAAATCAAATTAACCAGTTAAACATCAAATATGACTAGAGAACGCTACATTAAAATGATCGCTGGTGCGATGGTTTTAATATCCAGCTTAGGAGCCTATTTTATCAATATCAATTGGATATGGCTCGCCGTATTTGTAGGTGCAAACCTATTGCAATTTTCCATTACCCAATGGTGCCTACTGAACAACATCTTGAAGGCATTGGGGATAAAATCGGAAATAGAGTGCTGCGGAACGGAAAAATGTTGATTACCTATGAGTTTAATAAGGAAGGGCTGCCTGTAATGGGCAGCTCTTTTCTTTTTATGACTATCATTTCCTAAGCACTTACAGACAGCAGACTGTTGAATTACTTTTGCTCTCGGGTTTTAATCTCAGTCTCGAGTTGACTTAAATAGGTGAAACTTGGCAATAGAGTAATGAAACTACCGCAGGCAACTGCAATGAGTGCGTAATTTCCACTTTTGATAGCAAGAACCACAAGTGCGAAACATACGATTAGCATGGTAATTCCAAGCACCGTTAGCATCCCCTTGCGTTTCTTTTTCTCTAAATAAAGTTCTTCTAAGCTTAGTTCGGGTAGTTTTTTATTTTTTGTCATTAGGTAGATATATTTGATTAATATTTGTACTTGAATTATTCGATACTTGTGCCAGCTTGTTGATGTAAAGGAAAAAATTATACCAATACTCAACAATCTGCATCAGATTCCATTATAAGGCACTAGCTTTCTGTAGTACTTTTGAGGAATGATTATAGACCCTAACCTTTATTGCAGCTTCCTGATTTGAAGAATTTATTAATAATACAATTCCATTATCCTCTACTTTAAACGAGTATTTGTTGTTTTTTGTCATAGTGGAATCCATTGCAGCTATTGACACAGTAATTGGATCATTCGAGATGTTTTGCCCATCTATAGAAAATGATTTTTTATCTTCAGTTGAAATCTCCAAAGAGCTCTTAGCTGGAATGGTAGTATTTATGTATAAAGATTTTGGTTCTTTCTTTCCTACATAATTAGTTTGGCAAGAAATGAAAATAAATAGAATAGCTAGCAACAATGGTTTCATAATTTAAATATAGAGAAAAATCCCTTTCCTGTTTTACCCTGATGAAGAAAGGGTCTCGGAACTATACAAATAATGATTGTATTAGCGTACAAGCCCTTAACCGAAGGTTAACCCCACACTGTCACCCTGACACCGGAAGGGTCCCGGAACTATACAAATAATGATTGTATTGGCGTACAGTTCCTGCTCCTTCGGTGCAGCATGACATAGTCTGTGGTTGGACATCTGTACAGAGTCTTCTTAATCATTCAAAATTGAAATGAATTCAGTAGGGATTTTCAGAAAAATATTTCACCCACACTGTGAGTTATCCGTTAAGCGATTCAATTTCTATAAAGATTCCACCCCCGCTGGGACTTACTCAAAACAAACATTTCACCTTCCGCAGGAAGCCCTTTAGCCCCCGGCTCATTTCTTTGGCGGAAAAATGGATAGAATGCCGTCGACTTGCGCGATGGGATTGCTAAAATAATTGAACCCCTCTAGGGTTCTTTTCTTGCTAAGATTCTGCATTTTTAGTAAATCAAGGAACATTCATCCTTCCGCAGGAAGTCCTTTAGCCTCCGGCTCATTTCCTTGGCGGAAAGAAGGAAAGAATGCCGATGCCCTGTCCGATGGGATTGCTAAAATAATTGAACCCCTCTAGGGTTCTTTTCTTGCTAAGATTCTGCATTGTTAGTAAATCAAGGAACATTCATTCTTCCGGAGGAAGCACTTTAGCCTCCGGCTCATTTCCTTGGCGGAAAGATGGAAAGAATGCCGATGCCTCGTGCGATGGGATTGGCCTTGGAATGCTTTCAAAAAATTCTCCATCTAAGGGGAGAATTTTGAAGGAAGATATTCCCGACAACAAGGCATTCTATCCATGTGCGAAGGACAGTGCGAAAAGCCACCTTAAATGGGCCGAAGCGTTTTGGTTACTTTTGCGCTTCAAAAGTAACAATGAGATCGATAATCCTTAAATGAGCCAAAGGTTTTACGGATTCGAGTTGTATTTGGTATCCCTGAGCTCCTTCGTCGGTTTGGTACTTTTGGGCTTCAAAAGTAACGAAGATTAAACTTTCGCATTCAGCTGCAAAAAATGTGAAATTTCGTCAATTTCAAAGAACAACCGACAAACAGGGCCGTTTGTAAGGACCTAGTTCTAAATAATGATTAGAGCAACTAGATTTCTTGCATATCCCTTGCTTGAGTTGCAATTTAAAACTTTAACCCAAAAGAAAAGCAACACTCAATATTATGTTTTCTATAAGAAAACAGTTGATCATTAATATTCCCTTCTTTTCCTATTTCGAGCAACATCACCCGGATGTATTCCAAAAAACTCCTTATAAGCACTGGTAAAATTGGAAGGCTTTTGATAGCCAACTTGCATGGCAATTTCTTTCAACAATAAATTCTTTTGGGTAAGAAGTTCATGCGCCTTTTGCATCCTTATCCGTTGTGTATAGGCATGGATGGTACTGTTAAAGGTCTTCTTAAAATTAGTTTTGAGCTTTGTCTCGTTCAGACCAACCATCCCTGCTAAGTCCTTTATGGTTGGTGGTTGGATATATTGATTCTCCAAAATGTTTTTCGCTTCTTCTATTTTTTCAAAATCCGCATCATGCATGGCCGGTCTTGCCAATTGTTCTGAATGCAAACTGGCTTGCTGTTCCAATTGCAGCATCAGCAATTCAGCAATCTTTATTTCGAGACATAGACGATGGAAAGAACCCTTTCGACTACAGTTACGAACCTTCTCGATTATCTGTTTCATATCAAGGCTCAATGGCGCAAAATCTAAAGCTAAACTAATTCTCTCCCCCTCCATAACGGCCTTTATCAGATCATCCTGATTGCTGTAGTTATGAGGGATAATGCGATGGCTGAACTCCGGAGAAAGAACGACGATAAAGGAATTAAGCATTAAAGCAGGTTCATAGATTATCTTTAAATTATTGGCATTAAAAATCTCGAATTTATGTTCCCCTCTTTGTAACTTTAGACCAGGGTCATGACTGCTCACCATGTCCATGATCCTTACATCGCCCTCAAGATGAAAAACAATGAGCAACACATTATCCTTGAAAGACAAGTTTGCAGTAGCCCGCTGAGAAAGATGAGAATGGACATCTATAAGGATCAGTCCATCCGTATGGAAGAGCCTAAATAGGCCGTCTGAAAGCTCCTCATTGCCCAATAGCAGTTCTTTCAGCTCAGACCCTAGGTCGTAAACATCATTAACAACGATGCTGGCTTTTTCAGCCCCTTTCCGATCGGTCCATATCAATTCCATCAGCAATAGCGGTTACTAAAAACTTCTATTTTGGGCACTTTTAATTCCATTTTGGGCACTCAAAAAATCTCACTTTAGATATCTTTGTAAAGATAATTTATATTTAGTATAAATCTAAATAACATCATGCGTTCGGTTGCTTATTACAATTGAATGAAGATTATCAGGATACGAGTCGGAATAATTTATATGCTAGGAATTTTTAGGTGCTGCTTTCTATTGGTAATGATGAATACAATATGTCAAATAGTTTATGGAAACATATCCATCTCTCAAAAGCAATTCTTGATCGAAGGAAAAGTACTGACCAATGACAAAGAACCCATTCCTAATGTAAGTATCATTTTAAAAACCGACCATAAGATCTCGACCAGATCGGACGCCCAAGGGTCCTTCAAACTCAGCCTGCCCGAAGGAAGCCATACCCTCGTTTTTAGCCACCAATCCTACCAATCTTTTGAAGGAATCTTTAGGATAGCTGGAAATGAAAGTAACAAGCATTCTTACGACATCTATTTGAAAGAAAAACGGATAGAGATCCAAGAAGTAGACATTAAGGGAAAAAAGATATTATCCGCTGCCCCATCACTCAAAACCATCAAACTGGAACATAAGCAGATTGCAGGGGGAACTTCAGTGGCTGTGATGACTCCTGAGGTGCAGCGTCTGGAAACCATTAAGGATGCCTTGAAATATGAGCCAGGAGTGGTCATACAAGAGTTTTTTGGAGCCAATGACCAACCTCGCTTGAGCATACGTGGGTCGGGCATCCAAAGCAATCCCCAACGCCGGGGTGTATATCTATTGCAAGATGGCATCCCCATTAATTTTGCTGATGGTTCCTTTATCATCGGTGTAATGGATCCAGCTATTACCGAATCGATTGAAACTTTCAAAGGCGCCAATGCCCTCCGCTATGGAGCAGCAACGCTTGGAGGTGCCGTTAATTTCAATTCCCATACCGGTCGATTTACTAAGGGATTACAGGCAAAAGTCGAAGGTGGATCTTTTGCATATACGCAGGGCAATTTGATGGCAGGCAACCATTGGGGAAAGTCAGACGCCTTCCTTTCAGTCTCTGGAAGCCGTCAAGATGGTTTTCGTCAGCACAATAACAATAGAAAGATGAATGTAGCCGGCAATTTCGGCCATCGTTTTTCCAACAATATTGACAGTCGTATTTTCCTCAATTATTCATATATCAATTTCGATGTACCGGGTCCTCTTACCATTCAAATGCTTTTGGAGGACCCTTCACAAATCAACAAAGGAATTGCCTTGCCCTATTTTATGGGGCCCAATATCGAACGCGACAAGCCGGGACGTGAGGCTGAAGTATTACGGATTGCCAACCGAACTGCCTTCCGCATTTCAGCGAATACCGATATTACTGTTTAGGCTTATTATCAGCTTATCAAAGATCGTTTTGTCTTTCCCATTGTATTATCAACCCAAAGATCAACGGGAACTGATGGAGGAATCAGCATTCAAGCTGAGCATAGGATGGATAAAGGTAGACTCATGGTCGGTTTCCTAGAAAGCCATGGCAATATCGACCGCAGAGGGCATATCAATGTCAATGGATTGGATTCCTACATGTTCAGCAAGGACAAGCTGAATGCAGTAAACCTCACGTTTTACACGGAATATCAACATCGTTTTAATGAACGCTTCCAGCTGATTGCTAATATTCAAGCGGTCAATAACGAACGGAACAGCGAAGATGTATTCCCAGATCCCGAATTACGTCCTTGGTACAGCCATACATCGCACAAATATCGCTATTTCCACTCCTACAGCCAATCGCTAGACCAACAGTTTAGATCTGTCAACCCACGGATTGGCGCAATTTACAATGCCGGTCGGAACATGGATATCCAGTTTTTTGGCAATGTCAGCACAAGCTACGAGCCCCCAACCTTCGATGAACTGGTTGGGACAAAAGTAACAGCCAACATCAATACCAGTCCGAAAGAGTTCTTTGCTATCAAATTGGACAAACAATCTTCTACCACTGTAGAAATTGGCACAAGGCATGAGAACACTCGTTACAGCTGGAATATCTCCCTATACCGTTCTTGGGTAAAGAATGAACTGCTGGAAGTGAAGGATTTTGTGCTTGGGGTGAAGCAAACCAAGAACTATCCCCAGACTATACACCAAGGGATTGAGTTTGCAGCAATGGGCATTCCTTTCCAAGGAATCCTCTATCCAAAGGATCAAATTTCGGTGAAAGGGATGTACACCTACAGTGACTTTTTCTTTTCTGCGGGAGATTACGAAGGCAAAAAACTGGCTGGCGTTCCACCCCATTACCTCACCGCCGCCATTGAATATAAAAATCCGGGCAAGTTCTTTGTATCGCTAAATGCCGAAAGCCAACCCCTAAAAAGTCCGATTGACCATACGAATACAGTCTTTCAAAAACCGTTTACCATCCTTGGCATGCGTGCAGGGATTGATAGCTGGAAAAACTTTTCATTCTACGTAGAAGGCAAGAACATCCTGAACAGATATTATGCTTCGAGCTACATCATCAGCGACCAGATCTTGCTCCCCCCTATTCCGTTCCCCGAATTTACGGTGGACAATGTGGCGTTTTTCATGCCGGGGCAGACTAGGGCTTTTTATGCAGGACTCACTTATAAATTTTAAGATAGAAGTAAAACAAAGAGGGCAGGATTCATAACCCTAAGCTCTCCAAACTCAATACAAAAAATGTCAATAGAAGAAAAATTAAATGAAAAACAAGGACACTGGATACTTGCCAAGGTAGGTAAGAAAGTGTTGCGTCCCGGTGGTCGTGAACTTACGAAAAAACTGATGGACAATATGGACATCAACTCCGCAGACGATGTCGTGGAGTTTGCTCCAGGTCTCGGCTTTACAGCTTCGATTGCATGTGCAAAAAAACCAAACAGCTATACCGGGGTGGACAACAATCAACAAGCTGCAGAATTAGCCCGTAAGAACGTAAAATACGATAAGGTTAAGTTCATTGTCGCAGATGCTTCCGATACGACGATCCCTTCGGGATATGCATCAAAAGTCTACGGCGAGGCGATGTTGACCATGCAACCGCTGGAACATAAAAAAGCGATCATAAAAGAAGCTTCACGCCTTTTGAAACCCGGTGGCTACTACGGTATCCATGAACTGGGCCTTCAACCAGAAAATATCAGTGAAGAAATAAAACAGAGCGTGTACAAAGACCTCAGCTCCAATATCCGTGTGCATGCGCGCCCATTGACCATCTCTGAATGGAGCCAATTGCTGGTCGATGAAGGCTTTGAAATTGTCAAAGTAGACAGCAATGCCATGGCGCTCTTGGAGCCAAAGCGGGTACTAGCCGATGAAGGCCTATTCCGGACCATGAAAATCATCTTCAATGTATTGACGCATGGCGACCTAAGAAAACGAATCCTTCAGATGCGCCAAACATTCAAGAAGCATAAGAATGACATCAATGCCGTTGCCATTGTTGCTCGAAAAAAGATCTAGAAATGAAGGCATTTGGTTTCATAGGGATGATGTTGATGCTGCTTTGCGGGTGTTCAGGCGACGATTATTTATCGCCTGACCTGAACGACCCTAGCTTAATGCCCGATAGATCTGATTACTTAAGCAAAGACTATGGGACGCAGGCCTTGGCAAAGGAAATCTTCGAGGCATATACGGGCTATAAAAACGACAGCGTACTGATAAAAATGATCATGTACGACGATGCTACACGCAAGCAGCCATTGCTGACTTTTACCGAACAAAAATGGCCCATTAATATGCGTTGGCTAGCCAACGGAGCTTTAGAATTTGGTTATAGGAATTTCCAGACCGAAATGATGCCGCTTAAAATGACGGCCAACATCAATGTCCTACTGGAACTGAACAGCACAAAAGACACGATCTGGCTGAGGGGAACCGATGGAAAGATCCGAACTGCAGAAGCTTCAGGCCAAGCTATCGGAACGCCTCTGCCGCAAAGTGATGACGCCGAACTACAGGGTTATTACGTCCGAAGCAACAAGAAACTTAGTGCCCTGCTGGACCTCATGTTGCCCATTCCCATTAAAGCCCATATAACGGGCTCTAAATAAATTAGAAATCCATGTTTACAACTAGCATAATTAGAAAACTAACTTACTTCTTATTCTTTTTGCTCAGCGGGTTGATGCTCTTCTCTTGTAGCAAGGAGGATGAAGATACCGGTGGCAGTACCCTGATCAAACAATATGGTCTGACAGGTCAATACCGATTTCAAGTTATTCCAACTATGATGGGGACCATTCCCATTGCAACCGGCACCGTCGATGGCATAGTTTCCGATGAAGGCAATGGAGTATTGAGACTCCGTTTCAATGGCTTCCGCGCTAATCCCATGCCCTTTGAGATGAGTGTAGATGCCAGCTTTACCATTTCAGAAACTGCAAAAGGACTGTTGGTACAAAATGTAGAGGGCAAAAGCTTCTTTGATGCAGACCCTCCTGCTGGCGGGGCTGATCCCGATGTAGATCCTGGATTTGAAATCCCTGAGGAAGCCCTAAAGAAAGGCTTGCACAGCAATGGCAAGTCCAAGCTGACCGGTACAATCGATAAGAACCCCAACGGATCAGGTGCAATGCAATATGACCTTAAACTGGATCCCGCGGTGTCACTACCAGTAGTGGTGATCATCAAATCTGTCCAAAAACTGAATTAAACCCATATAACAAGCTCACATACTAGCTGATACGACATCAAAAATATTTATTTATCATTCAAAAATCCATCATTATGAGCGCAAACCAATCTACAGGAGCAACCTCCCTAACAGGCATATTCCAAGTAAAAGTATTCTTTGACCCCATGGGTGATTTATTCACCAACCTAGCAAAAGGGCTATTAAACCCTGATGGGTATCATTTTATTAAATTTTCCGCCAAAACATCCGAAATAACAAAAGTAGAATTCTGCGATGCCAACGGTAATATTAGTGGTCTGAACCCCGGAAATCCACCTTCATCTTATGGCGATTTCGACTATGCCTTAACCAAGCATTATTGGAAAAATCAAATGCCCATGGCCTTAGCTTTGCAGGATGTTAGCTTTACGTTCAACCAAGCTACAGGAAATATAAGCCAGGGAAATCCCCTGAAAGCATTGGCAAGAAGAAACGGAAATCCTGGAAGCAGCATCCCTCCTTTTATCAATCCGAGTCAGGATTCTGATGGTTCTGCGGCAATTATTACCACTACTGGCAACTCTGCCCAGGCCTTTTCCATTCGGATAAAATTAGGTTTCCAAATCCCTTTTCAAATCGTATTGACAAAAATCTAATTCCATAGTAATCCAATTCCTAATGGCTATGCGCAGAATACTAAGCTTTTTGTTGACCGCACTGCTTTTATTGGCTTCCTGTAACAAGGAAGAATTCCCAATAAACTCTTCCTTTTTCACTATCGCAGAAAATGACAGCAAAACCCTTGTTTACGAGGGTAAAAAGGCTGGCGATTTCGAGCATGCAGCTGATCAAATGGACTGGTCCGGCATCAAGAAACTTATCCTAAAAGGACATATCAACAATAAAGATATAGGCATCATCAAGCGCTACATAGCCGAGACATTTGATGGCGAGCTAAGGGAACTGGATTTTCGAGACGCCGAAGTTTTTGAAGGCCAATTCATCAATTCCCCTTTCCACAAGCTGAAAAACCTGGAATATTTCGTTTATCCAAAAAAGATCAAAAGCACCGGCGATAATGTCATGTCCGAATCCTTCTGGGTCCGGGAGATTATTATTCCGCAGGATGTAGAAATCATTGGGGATAGAACCTTCGAAATCGTTAGCTTCAGGATAGATTTTCAAGGAACTGGACAGGTGTTCCCCATAGACATTCCGTACATGGCAAAGGAAAGATATCAATTACCCAAAACGGTAAAAGAAATCGGGGAATTTGCCTACAGATACTATCCTTATCAGGAACTTTCCCTACCCGAATCCGTTGAAACAATAAAGCGAGGCTGTTTTGCGAACAGCAAACTGACCAGCTTTACTTTCCCAAAAAAGATAACGGCAGTGCCCGATGAATGCTTTTTCCTAAGCAATGATCTGGAAAGCATAAACCTGCCCGAAGGATTGATATCCATTGGATCCGCAGCGTTTGAAGGCACGAAAATACAGGAATTGCTGATGCCTGATGGGGTAAACCAAGTTGGAGAGGGGTTCCTTTCCGGAATCAAACTAAAGAAAATCAAATGGTCCCAAAGCCTGACCGAATTAAGTGTGCGAGCCATGCGTGGAAGTCAATTGGATGAACTCCATATACCCGACCAGATCACAAAAATCGGAGAAAGCTGCTTTTACCAAAGTACCATCAAGCGAATATGGTTCCATCAAAACATTTCCAGTCTGGGTCTAGGCTTTATCAATGGAATGAGCAATCTTGAAGAAGTGCATATTACCTGGGCCATACCGCCAGCAGCAAATAGCTTATTCAACGATATCCTCATCAGTCCATTGGGAAAACCTGAATACAACAAAAGCCCTGATTTTGAAAAGGTGAAACTTTTCGTCCCCAAAGGGACTTCCATCGCCTATAAAAATGCAGCGGGCTGGAAAAATTTCAAACAGATCATAGAGGAATAGGTATGCTCAGAAATAATCGAAATATGACCCTTCCCCTACTTGTTATAGTAGTGCATCTGTTTACCAGCAACGCTCTTTATGCACAGGATGATGGTTTTAATAGGTTTACCGTAAAGCTCTTTGGCGGATATGCCAGGACCAATGAAAGCAGTCATCTGCAAAAAGTCGGCGGAATCTATGAGTTGAACAATTCTCCCTCCGCAGGCTTTGGCATTGCCTGGTTCCTTACACCTTCTTGGTCTACCGAAGTCAGCGCCTCTACTGGCAACTACCGAATGTCCATGAAAAACGGCGACTACTCCAGCATGAAGGTATTGCGAGATGAGATTACCTTAGGTAGGGTTTGGTTGGCACCGATTAGCCTTTCCATTCGCTATCATTTCAATCGATGGAATAAAATAAAACCATACCTCGCCGCAGGACGAAGCTTTTTATTATTTGACCAAGAAGATCCAGGATGGGCAGCCGATGCTGTGGAATACCATAGCCGTTCAGCATTGCACCTCGGCCTGGGACTCGACTATCACCTCCATGAAAGTTGGTTTCTGCAACTGGATCTCAAACATTTCTTGGCAAACCGAGCAAAGGTCAACCCTGATTTCACAAAATCGGTAGGCTGGAAACTCAACGGTCAGCTAAAACCTGACCCAACACAAATGACAATTGGAATTGGATACCGCTTTTAAAAATATTATTAACAAAAATTAAATGATCATGAACAGAAGACAATTTAGTAGCCGTTTATTTGTAGGAGCCTTTACCCTGATGACCTTGGGCATCGCTTCATGCAACGAAAATAAAGATGAAGTTACAGTAACTCCAGTGGTACCAAAAACCGATGCAGAAATCCTAGCAGAGCTCAAAGAAGAACTGCGGACCAGCATGAAATATAATAGTAGCTATAAAGAGCTACAATATAGTTCCAATTTAAACCCTGATTTTAAAGCAGCAAAAGACTTTAGTGAATCCCTTAAATCAATTCAATGGGACAACAATGAGAATAAATACATGGCTTCAAACCTTGTAATCGATAAAAAAGCCAAGCTCTACTTTTCTGTAGGTGGAAGCTACTACTTCTTCGAAAACTTCGGCCTGAAGAAAGAAAACGATCTCTATACCATAACAGCCAAATTAGAGGACATGTTCCAGATTACACAGGAAGGCACCACAACAAAGCCAACAGGTATGGGTTTTTCAATGTCTGCAACCTATAACGTCAAAACTGGTAAAACCATCCAAATATTAGAAGCCATGGCCAATGAAACTGTCATAATGGTCATTGCTTCCGTATGGGTACAGGATAAAAGCATAACCAAACCCACCAAGTCTCCTGTAGGTAAAGATCCTAATGATTTTATTGATTTTTAATGATAAGATCATTAAATTATATCGGACAAATCAATAAGTGCTCCTTATGCAACAGACAATACAGATGCTAAGCGTATAGGCATCATACAATCTATCAGCCTTTCCAACAAGAAGAATCCTTTTGTTGGAAAGGTTATTATAAAAAGAAAAACATAAAATAATATGGCAACAATAGAAACAGGTTTTGTTTTTTCACTAAAGGAAAGAATAGAATATTCAAAAAACAGTGTGGTAAGCCAACAGGTTATCAAAAGCAAGGCTGGCAATATTACCCTATTCGCATTTGACAAAGACGAACAACTCAGCGAACATTCCGCTCCCTTTGATGCTGCACTACAAGTATTGGATGGCGAAGCCCTGATCCATATCGCCCGTGAACCCCATGTGGTCAAGGAAGGCGAAATGATCATCCTACCAGCAAACATCCCCCACGAAGTATATGCCACAACAGCATTCAAAATGATGCTGACCATGATCAAGGGCTAAGGGAATTAAGGTGGGTATATTGAGTGGAAATCTAAAGCTTTCTAAAACTCCTTGGGAATTGAACTAAGGAGTTTTTTGTTAATGGCAGGGATGCAAATGAAGTGGACGACTAAGTTTAAGGATAATGGTATGTATAAGGACAGCCCTATTTCCAGGTTTTTAGTGATAGATGATAAAAAGATAACTATCGTCCTGCGCTTTCTGAAAGCCAAAGAATGATTCAATTTGATGGTCCTTTACCAGGACATAGATCGGCGGATAATCCGCAAAGGACAATTTATAGATATCTGGATAACGTTTCGGATTAAATCTCAAAAACTTTGCCTTATCTTCTTCCTTGAACTCTTCATATCCAACCAACTTAATATTATCACTGAGCATGTTTTCCTTAAATGCAGCAATAAAGGGTTCATGAGTTCCCTTTTGGAAATATTCCACGGAATTGACTGCATCCTCATAGTTGGAATCTACATAAACCACATACTTATCGACGATTTCATCTGACCATTTTTGACCTTCAAATATTTCCTTATAGAAAGTTTTGATGAGTTGTTTGGCTGAATTGCTTTCTTGGGAAAAGGAAGGTGAATGGAGCATGAAAACCATGGTTAGTGCTGTGATAAGTGCTTTCATAAAATTTATTTTAGAGTATGTAAATTTTATATAAATCATTTTTACAGATTATGAAGGTTCTATAAACTGTTTGCTCTGCAGAATTTTCTAATCAGAATATAATCAATTTTTAGGAAATAAACATATAAAATAATCTAATTAGATAAGTTATAAATCGAATTATCTATTGTATATTTTCTAATATCAATATTTTCAGTTTGCCTATATCTGGCATTATTTAAAGGACCTTTTTCCCATCTTTTTGGATAAACGTCACGGTCACTACGTTTAAACATTTGAAATTTACCATCTTCAAAAACAATTTTAATGGAATCAATTATAGGATCTTTTTCTAAGCTATCATCTACTAAGAGAGAATCCTTTTTATTGATTTTGTAGCGATAAATATATTTATTATCCTTATCTCTTCCATACTTTCTGTCATACCTTATTAATTCTAAATCAAGATCAGTGTCATTCGAATATCGGTAAAATCGATTTGGAAAAGGTGTTTCTATAATTATACAGGAGGTTAAAAGAAAGATAATTAAAATAGGAAAAAAATTTTTCATCGTTAGTCAATTAAAAATATATTAAAAGTTCATTAATGTGAGCATCTATCACAGCCCCCGTCTATGAAATGGATTTTCTTGTCTTTCCCAACAGAAAATGCTCTATTGCTATTGGGATCATGGTGATCCTCCTCGGGGAGGATCTCTTGCTTAAAAGGAGTTAGGGTAAACATTAAGAAAGTATTTTAAATATTTTTCTCAAAAATAGAAAATTTATCTAATTAAAACATATTGTGCAATATGAAGTATTGGTTAAATGTTTTTAAAAAAAAATCCTTTCGTTCTATTATACGATATGTTTAAGGTTTATTTTATCGGTATTGGGGCCGAGTTTATCCATGAAACCCCTATACAGGTTATGTAATTAAGAGATGGAATATTTTGTTCATGCTGAGAATGAAAAATTTAGATAAAATTTATTGGATGCTGATGACAGGATGTTGGAAATGAAAATTAATTAACTCTTTTATTTTTTAAATATAGAACCCCATTTGGGGTTCCATTATTTTAGCTGACATGGCACGTTAGCCTAAAAGTCGCGCAAAAACGATGTTCGATTAATCGAACATCGTTTTTGCATTAGCCCTATATTGTTTACCATCCATGCTAAAATAATTCTGCCCTTCTAGGGCAGTAGGACGCCAAAAGAGAGATTCATCAGGGAAATAAATATGGGTCTAAATACCTAGAAACACAGTTCTACAAAATGTCATTGCTAGGAACGAAGAATCTTGGTGCTATTCAGAAAATGATATCAGAATCATACATAAAACAACATCATTAGCGAACAGGTCCTTGATCTTCGATCAAGGATGACAAGGAAGTATTGAGAAATTTACGTACAGAATCTTCACTAATCGTTCAGAATTGGATATTCTTGAGATGGATTCAGAGCACAGCGAAGAATCTATTTTTGATATTATTTAGGATATGCTGTCATTCAGCTATCGTAAGATTAGGAAACTATTTCAAATGTTTGTGGATAGTTCTGAGACCCTTCGGGGCTTCCCTCAGGGTGACACAAAAAAGGTATAGAAAAATATTTCACCCACGCTTTGGGTTATCCGTTTTGCAATCCAATTTTCCTACAAATATTTCACCCCTCCCAGGGGTTTTCAGTGCGTTGTTTTATTATATCAGATCACGAGCCACGGATTTGCGAGAGTGGCAGATAAAAAGCGAGAACTTTCAATTTGCACAAACCTTCTATATTTCCCTTAACGCGCCATTTCGCAAAACCGATGTTATGTGAATGCCTTATTATTTTCAATTTTGTAGATTAGTATAATATTGGATTCATCAAAATCAAATTCATTTACGAATTGTAGGCCTATTTTTTCTAATACTTTTATTGACGCAATATTATTTTTCATGGCTCTTCCTATAATTGTTTTTAGATTCAGTTTTTCAATTCCATATTCAACACAAGCTTTTGCACTTTCTGTAGCATAACCTTTGTTCCACTTTTCTTCAAAAAATCTAAAGCCAATATCTGTTTCGTTTTTTCCCTTATCATATTTAAGACCGCACCAGCCTAAAAATTCTTCGTTTTCCTTTTCAATTACCGCCCATCTTCCAAAACCATTCAATTCATAATCTTGATAATTTAATAAGAATTGTTTTGCTTCTTCGATATTTTTAAATGCAGAATTTCCTGTATACCTTATAACGTTTGGATTTAGATTCAAGTTATAGAAATCCTCGGAATCTTGAATATTAAGTTCTCGCAAATAAAGACGATCTGTTTTTAAAATTATTTTCATTGGAGTGTGTGGAATGGCTTTCACATTAGGGTTTACGGCTTGGCGAAAGTGGAATTTTTAGCACAAAAGTTCAAAAGAAATCCTAAAGTTGAACCTTGTACAAATGCTCAGTCGAAGCACTTTAGTCCTGCTGTTGGCAATACCTTGTTACAAGCTGCCGTTCTATTATTCGTCATCATCTTCAATTTTTGTTCGTGTCCATTTCCCGCCTATAAATTCTCTTATTGCATGTTCTCCGTAGTCAAGATTGAAAACTTCATTAAGTGTTTCGTCCTTAATTGTCATTTGCTCCAATGCAACAAGTTTAATGTCTTCGGGCATTTGGTCGCCTGTCAGGAACTGCCAATCTCCGTCATTGTCGTGTATGACGTGAAGAATAGGTTTCCCAAGTTCTAACCATTGTCTTGTCGTAAAAATGCCAAGATTTTTTGCTTCTCTGTATTTGAAATCAGCATTTCGGTCAAGTAATGGTTGTCTATTTTCAAATTCTACTTCGTAATCTTTGTCCCAAGGGAATTTGTTATTTCTGTCTGTCCATACAAGTTGAATTGCAGGAAAGTCAGTCGTGTTATAATAAGTTATTGCGTGACCGAAGTAGTCAGAAATATTTCGGTTATCAACTTTCAAAAATTGAGTTTCGCTATTTTCAAAAAAGTCGTCATAATTTTTGCCGACTTGAATTTTTCGTCCTGCTTTTGCAATCTCTCCCGCATCATTGAGTATTAAATGCAAAGTCTTTGTCGTTAAGCCGAAAGATATAATTTCTGGATGCTTATAGTTTTTCCAAAGTCCAACCGTGTAAGCAAAAGAAGGCAAATAGTCAGTCGCTTCTATTAACAAAACTGTCCAGCCGAATTTTTCAATGTCAGTAGAAAATTTCTTGTCGTCAATACAGTTATGTTCTTGGTCTGTCGTCATACGGTTGCTTGTAACATCTGTTTTAACGAAACGAATATACGGAAAACTTCGCTTAACCAACCCTATATACGTGTTTCGTTATTTGACTTTTCTTTCTACATAAGATATTGATATATTTGTATTTAAAAAATAAAACCGCACAAATATCGAAACAAAATATTATAAAATACTATTTCCCTGATATGAATAGCGAAATCATACTTGAAACCTTCGAAAAGAGATTGCTGATGCAGAGATATGCTGGCAATACCATTAGATCGTACAAGGATTACGCTAGTATATTTCTTAAACATGTTAGCAAATATCCCTCCCTTGAAGAAATTCCACTGTCAGATATTGAGGCGTTTATAAACGAAAAAGTTCAAAATGGGAAAATTAGTGTTTCCTATCAAAAAGGATTAGTGGGCGCAATCAAGAAGATGTACGAACTGATATTGGACAAAAAAATCCAACTGTATTACTTATACCCGAAACGCTCATTTTCTAAATTACCTAAATTCTTTTCAAAAGAAGAAGTAAGAAATATTCTCGATAACACTCAAAATCTAAAACACAAGGCTATTCTGATGACAATCTATAGTTGTGGACTACGTCTTAGCGAACTGTTGAATCTCAAAATCAAAGACATAAAATCTTCCGATGGAATTATCAGAATCCATCAAAGCAAAGGTAATAAAGATCGGATTGTATCATTACCAGACAAATTGCTGGCGACTTTGAGACATTATTATCAAGCATTCAAGCCAAAGGAGTACCTCTTCGAAGGTGAGAGGGGTGGCAAGTATAGCGAACGAAGTGTACAGTTGATTCTGAAAAAAGCATTGATCAAAGCAAATGTTCAGTCGGAAGGCTCTGTACATACATTGCGACATTCTTATGCCACACATTTAATACAATCAGGTATCGATATCCGAATTGTAAAAGAGTTATTGGGTCATGAAAATATAAAAACGACTATGATCTACACTCATATCACTGACATAGACAAGCAAAAGACTCCTAGCCCTCTTGATTTTTTATAAGAATAAGATGAACTTTTCACGCTCTATAGAAACAAGCATTATGCTCCAATCATTCTTTAAGAAGGGTTATTCTTCTAGCTTAACTTAACTTTGCTTAGGTTATTGAATAATCAATATTCAGATATAATTTGTCCGAAATGTGTCCGAAAAAAAAGAAAAAACCACTGATTATCAGTGGATTTTGTCGGGGTGGCAGGATGGCTTCAGCCCCTCACACCCCAAACACTCCCCTGAAGCTCCTTCGGATCGAACCACGGTTCGAACCTGCCACACCCGGACACAAAAAAAGCCCGACCTAAGTCGAGCTTTTTTTAGTCGTCCTGTCGGGACAATTTTCGAACCATTTTTTAGCCGATTTGAAGATTTTGGTATCTGAAGATCGTGTTACTTTGAATCGAAACAATTATTAAAAATTGAGCAACATGCTAATCTTCTCCATCCATTTTGTTTATTAAACCTTCTTTCAACGAATCGAGAAACTTGGTTGGGTTCTTTTTTCTATTTTTTAATTCTAAATAGGTATGGTAAAATTCTCCTAGCTCAATATTGAAGAATTGTTCAAAACAAGTTGAAATAGTTTTTATTTCGATATTGCCGTTATTGATAGCTAGTCGGGTATGTAGTGCGTAAATTAGCTCAATCAAGTCAGTTTTATTAGCTGTCCAATTTAGAGACATCATATTTTGACCTTGATTGATGAAGTCGCCTGCACTCGCTAAATTGTAAAGTTGTTTTTCTATATATAGATGAATTAAATCATTTGCGATAATTTTAGCTATCTTATAATCATGTGATGTTGCAAAACTATGATCAGTTTCAAAATAGTAAGTATCTAAACTCAGTTTGATGTTATATTCACCCCGTAAAAAATACTTATCGTCAAGATGTGTACTGTTTGTTCTATAATATTTATATAACTCTACATTTTTGTCGTAATATCTTTTAAGGTCAGATATTTGTTCATTATAGTAATTCTCTTTAATCTGCTTCCCACCGTACGGCATTTTTGCTTCAATTTTATAGATAGCATTATAATAGATGAGCTTAGATACAATACTTGGTTTCTGAACCTTAAAAAACAGAATTTCCTGAGATGAATTTTTAAAGCCGTTTTCATGAACAAATTCTTTTAACTTATTCAATTTTTTTACAACTAGTTCGATGCATTGTTCATAAAATACCAACGTACCTTGAGCCTCAAGTGTTAAGGCACTTAATTCTTCCTCCAAGATTTGAATTGTCTCATTATAATAATTATCCATAAGTTGCCTAATTAACATCTGAGTCTCTTTGTTAAAAAAAATCCAGACACCATCCAATAGCTGGATATGTCTGGATTTTCTTCAATATCGAAAATTGGACTAATCTATCTATGTGGTTTAATTTTATACCTTAATAAAAGCTTTTATCATCTTTTGCCATCTTAATAACAACTGTCTTTTTTATCGCATATTTGGTCACAATCGCCTCAATGTGACTGTCATTTCTGGAAATACTGCCTCAGATATCCGCTAGCTATGTCTAAAATCAGACGGAGAGATGCCCGCTTGCTTCTTAAAAAAACGACTGAACCCTTGTACACTTTCAAACCCAAGCTCGTATGCAATTTCAGAAATATCTTTTTTTGTGTAATGCAGCAGCCTTTTTGACTCTAACATGATACGATCATGAATAGCTTGCAAAGGAGATTTTTCTCCTATCTTTTTAAAAGTATTTGTGATCGTCTTGGGTGATTTATATAATAAGTCTGCATAGTGCGAAACGCTATGAAATTCTCTAAAGTTTTTTTCCACCAGAAAATTGAACTCCCGTACCAAATCATGCTGATTGTCGTCAATATACGCCATATTACCCTGCTTTTTATACATTCGTGTACAAAGGATTAAGATCCGCTTTAATTGCATTTGAAGCATTTCAAGCTGGAGGCTGTCTTTCATTTCCAGTTCCATATCGGTAACATCCCATGCATCAACCATAACCATAAGTTCCGGCCCGTCAATCTGCACGATAGGAATTTTGGCAGGAGTATAATATAATATTCCTTTGCATCCTACTTCACTGTCATGATTGAGTACGCAATAAAATTCTGAATTAAATCGCAACATCTTCATGGCGGTAATGTTTTCATACTCCACGTGGTGATGTTGTGACAAGCTGATAATCTGATTGGTATCGAAACTATGGGGTATCCCATCTATTATGAGTTGATTGCCATCAGATAAAAACCACAGAAGCTGTAAAGCTCCGCTGACAATTGGCCTAAAGCTTCTGTAGTTATTATTATCTACACTTTGTATTTCAAAATATTCATTTTGCTTTCCTTGATAAATCATTGGCTGCTTTCTTAGGGTGATATATTTGTAAGACTATTGCAGTTTTGAGATGACCTTTGATATGGACCGCAATTTCATAGAAAAGTACCAAACCTCTCAAAATGGCAAGTGTATCCATTCGGATTAGCTACTAGATAGTCTTGGTGGTAATCTTCAGCAGGCCAGAACTTAGTAAAAGGTTCGAGCGTAGTAACAACTTTACCTGGCCAACGTCCTGACTCATCAACTAATCTTATGACTTCCTCCGCATCACGTTCTTCTTGTTCATTTTGAATGAACAATGCAGAGCGATAACTCGAACCTCTATCATTACCTTGCCTATCTTTTGTGCTCGGGTCATGAACTCTGAAAAAATAATCCAGTAACTCTTTGTACGACGTTTCATTAGCGTCATATGTAATTTCAAGCCCCTCGGCATGATTGGGATGGTTTCGATAGGTGGGATTTTCATTCAATCCCCCCAGATAGCCAACTTCTGTATCTTTTACTCCAGGCCGTACTCGAAAAAGATCTTCCATTCCCCAAAAACATCCACCTGCTACGTATGCTTTTTTTAAATTTTCCATAATTGTTTTATTTAGTTAAACGATTTTTACCTCTTATTGATCTGTGCTGACTTTTTATCGAACTTAAATTAGTCAGCTAATTTTTTATTGCCTTCCATGGCGACTATTCTCCTATCTAACTCTGCTTTGGTCTGAACTCCTACCGTTTTGTCTACAATTTTTTGATTCTGGAAATAAATTATTGTTGGTATAGTGCGAATTCCAAATCGAGATGCAAGCTCTTGGTGATCATCGACATTAACCTTAACTATATCTGCCCGTCCTTCAAGTTCTCTAGCTAGGATAGTTAATGTAGGTATCAGTGACTGACAGGGTCCGCACCAATCTGCGTAAAAATCTGCAATGACAATATTTCCTTGGCCCACTAACTGGTCGAACTCTTGCATATTTTTAATAGTTATCATTTTCCTTGTGTTAATTGATATTAATTTATAGAACAAATTTAGTTTGGATGACTTCAGTTTCTCTTACCGCTTTTACCCGATGATGTATCAATTCTTCCCAACTTTTTAGGATGCCCTAATTGAAATCATATATATATCCAAACCCTAAACAAACCTAACTGAAAGCCTTGGGTTCATCGAACCATTTGTGCTAATCGATAGTGCTTATTTCTTCTGTCAACGCATAATCTAACCGAAGTAATGCGCGGTTTGGATCAGAACCAAATATGGTGCGAATGACGTTGCCTTCTCTATTGACCAATATCCAATGAGGTGTTCCAGCCGCCTGATATTTGTAGAAAGTGCTTGCTAGACCTGAATCTTTAAAAACAGGAAATCTAACATATAATGACTTTAATTCCTCAAGTATATCATCATCATTATATTCAGGGCCTTCAAAATTACTATGAATGCCAATAACATTGATTTTATCAGCATATTCATATGCCATCTTATTCGCAAAAGGTATAGCTCTTCCTGTACAGCCTGGACAACCTAAATAGAAAAATAGGATCAATAACGGTTTCCCTTTAAATTCTTCGTAGTCGGGGACTTTTTCTTTACCCAAACTTTCTATGTCCCACGGTGGGATTCTTTTATTTAAAATTTCCATATTCATTTCAAGTTTTTCCCACCATAATTAGTGAGAAGATTTATTAGGAGTACAACTACAATTTACCACTGGATAGCGCAAATGGTAAAACTGAATGGCCAATTGTGTTAGTTACCTGCAAATAAGGACTGTATTTGTCTGATCATTTGATTGGTAAACCCCCACTCATTATCATACCAAGCCATTATTTTTACCAAATCCCCATCAACTACCCTTGTCATCTCTAAATCTACTGTTGCAGCGAAGGCGCTACCAATTATGTCTGTTGAAACGATGGGCTCCTTCGTTACGGCAATTACTTTTTCATATCGGTCTGTTGAGCATTCTTCAGTCAAAATTTGATTGATTTCATCTATGGTTGTGGGTCTGTTTGCAATAAAAGTAATGTCAGAAATCGAACCTACGGGCACTGGAACTCTTACTGCAATCCCGTCGAATTTCCCGGCGTATTCTGGCAGTACTTTAGTGGTAGCTATAGCGGCTCCCGTTGCTGCGGGAGCTAAATTAAATCCGGCTGCTCTACCCATTCTTGGCTCCCTTTTGGAGGGTGCATCTACGAGAGCCTGCGAAGCTGTGTATCCGTGAATAGTGTTGAGAATAGCTTTTTTTATCCCTAGCCTTCTTCCCAAAATTTCAATAATCGGGCTTATATTGTTGGTAGTACAGCTAGCGCATGAGAAAACTGAAACATTACCCTTTTCGGTGTTTACTCCATGCACTACAGTTGGTGTATCTTTAGTAGGGCCAGAAATTACTACTGATTTAGCACCAGCCATGATATGTTTTTCAGCGTCAGTCTTACTTGTAAATATTCCTGTGCTTTCAATAACTACATCCACATCAAGTTGCTTCCAGGGCAAACCCTCAATTTCACGAATATTCGAATACTTGATAGCTTTTTCACCAACAAAAATCGCATCCCCTTCAAATCTTATATTCTTTTCATACTTTCCATAGTTACTATCGTATTTAAGAAGGTATACGGCGTTTTCTATGTCCATCAAATCATTTACGGCAACGACCTCGAGATCACTGCTGTCAAAAATTACTTTTAGTGCTGATCGACCTATACGGCCAAATCCGTTGATTGCTATTCTTTTCATAATATTATATGTATTTAGTTTTTATTGTAAGTCGGTACTATGTTACCTATTATTAAGGAATTGTCAGGTCTTTGGTTGTGAGTAACAGCTAACGTTTCCCATGCTGTCCACAGTAATGCTCCTGAACGAACTAAGTCTTTAATCAGAAATTCATTTAGTGAACCAGAGAGAAATGGGAATGACCGTTCTTCCTGAATAACTCCAGGAGTAGAAACGATAAGCGTCACTGTTATCAACAATGTTAAGACTGCTGAAACACTGCCTGTAGCTGACAATTTCGGTGACAGCGTAAGTAAAGAAATTAAAAGCCCCGTCGTAACTTCAATGGCGCCGAGAACATTTGAAAACGTACCAATGGGAATTGACTGTATAATTGTTTTTTTCATCGTTACTACTGGGCTTTTTATAGCTTAGTAGCGGAAGTCTATCATACCTTACAAATGAAAATAACATTTGTCAATTGATCAATGGCTTAATATATCCGTATATCCTAAACAATCACAAACACTATGCTCTTAAAAATCATTACATTTTCCATATTATATGGGAATGTGTTCTATTTCGTTTTTAATGCGATTGGCAATATCTACGTGAATTTTTACCTGTATACTTTTGATTATAATCGGCCACGGTATAAAAGATTTGTAGTGGAACTGCCTCGATAGCCAGTGAGTCTTCATTACGTCTTGCCACGTCATCTAATATTACATTGATTATTTGCAGTTGGTCTTTGTCTGTATAAAATATTCCCGAATGATTATGTAAGCCCGAGCGCTGACCACCCAAATTCTCAGTCGGGGGATCAATCGTCCTGAAAAAGAGATCGAGCAGACTATTCAAACTGACTTTATAAGGATCAAATGTTATTTTAACAGTTTCTATAAAGTTTCTTCCATCGCCAATAACCCGACTGCAATCAGGATGCTTGACCTTACAATTCGCATATCCCAATTCAGTAGAAGTCACTCCTTTGATGAACCTGAAAAAGCGTTCTGGACCCCAGTCGCAGCCTCCGGCAAAGTATATTACATTGTCGCCGCTAAAGTTATTTGTTTTTCTTAATTCCATAATGGAAAGTTTAAGGTCAAAATACCAAATGCTTGATTAACCATTGTCTCTATGTAGCCGTCTATAAAACGCTTTTTAACAATCTTGATTTCTATTTGTCTGGTTCAAAGTCGAGACTGATAGAGTTCATGCAGTATCGCTTATATGTTGGCGCAGGCCCATCATTAAAAATATGGCCTAGATGTGCATCACAGCGTCCACATAGCACTTCGGTACGGGTCATTCCGTAAGAACGATCCACTTTATATGTCACACTATTTTTTCTAAGAGGCTCATAAAAGCTTGGCCAGCCACAGCTACTTGCAAATTTTGCATCAGATCTGAAAAGTTTGTTACCACAGGCTGCACAGTAATAATTACCTTTTGTATCACTCTTCCAGTATTTTCCCGTGAAAGGTCTTTCGGTATCTTTTTCTCTAGCTACCGCATATAAATCCGGACTGAGAATTTTTTTCCACTCAGCATTTGATACATTCAACTTTCTAGTGTCGGTAGTGGAATAATATGGATTGTTCTCATGGCCCTTATTTGTTTTCAAATTTTGGGCATATGTTGCAATTGGTATTAGCGCTAACAGGTAGCTTAAAAATATTTTACTCATTTCCATTATTTTTTTGATTGGGTTTACAACTAGTTTTACATACTGGCTGATGGATTTCTGCTAAACACATCAACTTTTAAGCATGTGCATGCAGGAAGTGATGTTTAAATACTTTCTTTTTGAACAATTCCAAGAAGAAATCTTTCACAATCTAGTGCAGCCATACATCCGCTGCCGGCAGCAGTTACAGCTTGCCTATAAATTCTATCTTGCGCATCACCACAGCAAAATACTCCAGGTATGTTTGTCCTGGTAGATCCGGGAACGGTTTGGATATAGCCCTCGCGATCCATATTTATCCACTTTTTAAATACCTCTGTATTTGGATGGTGACCAATTGCCACAAAAAAACCAGAAATATCCAACACCCTGGTGGCATTGGTAAGATTGTTAAACAAGCTGACCCCGGTAACAACTAAGTCATTTCCTAAAATCTCTTTCGTTTCTGTATTATATAGTATCTCGATATTAGGTGTGGCATTTATTTTATGAACCATAGCTCTTGACGCTTTAAGTTCACCTTTTCGCACCAACATATAAACTTTCCTACACAGCTTCGCAAGGTGTGTTGCTTCTTCAGCCGCAGTATCTCCTGCGCCAACTATGGCAACATCTTGACCTTTGAAAAAGAAGCCGTCACATGTAGCGCAAGCCGAAACGCCACCACCACTATATTTCTGTTCGGATTCTAACCCCAACCACTTGGCTGTTGCTCCAGTTGATATTATCACTGAATCACAAAGAATAGTTACATTATCTTCAGTAGTTACTTTGTAGGGAATAGCTGATAAGTCTACTTCTGTGATGATACCATTTCTGATATCCGTACCAAAACGTACGGCCTGTTTGCGAAAATTTTCCATCATATCGGTACCCATAATTCCATCTGGATAACCTGGATAGTTTTCTACATCTGTCGTTTGGGTAAGCTGTCCTCCGGTGGTTAATCCAGTGTAAAGTACTGGTTTAAGATCTGCTCTGGCAGCATAAATGGCTGCGGTATATCCTGCCGGACCCGATCCGATAATCATACATTTAACTTGTTCATATTTATGTTCCATAACTAATAATATTAGGCGAGTTATTATAGATTAATTTGCATTGATTGCATTTTATCATCTTAGTCGGAACATATTCAAGACCCTTACAGAAAATGTGATATTTCAGTATTAGTTGGACAGTAACATGATAGGATTTTAGTTTCTTCACAATTGCCTATACATTCCTTATGATTCTGCAACCCCATGAAACTATTTTATACATGAACATTATCAGTCTAATAAAAGACCAAAGACAACAATATGATGATTGTTGGAAATAAGTTTATCTTAAGAAATAGCTGGGACTATACTCAGGAGATGCTATTTAGTTGACTTTTTTTTTAACGAGGATAGATGCGCTATTGCCAAGGCAATTGCTTCCTTTCGTCCCAATAGTCGGTAGAATCTACATAATAACTGCTTAATAATTGCAGGTCATCTTGTTGGAGTTTAAAAGTTTTTGCTGTAAGGTTAGAGTGAAGCTGTTCAGTGCTGCTGGCACCACTCAAACAAATGGATTCTGGAAAACTATCCATACAAAACCTCATAGCTAATGCATCTGTCGTGACATTATATTTAGCCGAAAGGGAAGTCATTTGCCTATACAAGGATTTATGTTTAACAAAATCTGAATTGGGTATTAAACGCCCATTTGCCAAAGACTCCTTGATTATCAACTGTCTATCTCTACTCTGGAAGACTGCTTTAAAAGGTATGATAGACTGTTCCATGATGTTGTAAGTGCACTGAAAAGAATTAAATAAGGGCTCATTTTCTATCTCAATTCCTAAAGCCTTGTCAAGCACCTCAACTTGGTTTGCTCCGGTGGTCGTTAGCCCAATGACAAGATTGTATTCTTTTTTAATATCATGTAGGCGCCGCAATATGTTTTGGTTATTAAGCACACCAGTTTCCAATGTTGCTGAATGTATTTGATAAATCTTTAAATAGGGCAATAATTTTTTAGAAAACTCCCATTGTGAATTTAGTTTTTTAAATGAATGCTCTTTAAATTCATGCACTTTCGCATTTTTATCAAAATTTGCCAAATAACTAAGTCCCCATTTTGTTGCAATAGTGATTTCCGGATCGCTCTTCTGTTGTAGCCACTCTACCAAGAGTGATTCAATCAAACCGTAGCCAGGAGAAGCATCGAAAAACCGGACTCCTTTGTTATAAGCATCCTCAAGAATTTTGATTCCGCTACTTCTAAACTCAGACAGTGATGTATCTGCAGTAGGAGTTTCATGGCGGAGATTTATGTAGTGCGGCCTACCTATCGCAGCCGTTCCCAACCCTATACTTTCTATCTTTTTATTCATCGTAGATAGGTAATTGACCTTGCGCAAGTTTGAGACGCGTCCAAACGTTCATATTGATCACGATAGCTGCTATTTCAGCTATCTCCTCTGCTGAGAAATGCTCACACATTGCGTCGTGATATTTTTGAAACCTTTTGTGAGTGCCAATCGTCAGTACATCACTATAGGCTAATGTAACCTTCTCTTTTTCGGTAAATAGTTGGCTATTCCACCAGGATGATATATTGTCTATTTTAGGATATGGAATGCCAATATCTCGCGCAACTTGGGCATGTAAGATAATGCAATACGCACATTCATTTATTTGCGCTATACGTAAACGAATAAGTTGAGCAAGTTTTTTATCAGTATCCAACACTGCCTTGTATCCAAAAGCGTCAGCCATTTGTTCTGCAAGTTTATGGAATGGGGTCGAGTCAGGATTAAAACGGATGTTTTCAAATTTTACACTATTCATTTATTTCAAATTTTATATCGGGTTTGTATGTAAACCAACAAAAACTGAACGATCTTAACCAAAGGTTTCTCAGTTTCAAGTCGTCCAGTTTCTCAATTATTTAAACCGATAGTTTCTTTTAACCTAAACAGGTTCTGTTTAATTGCCGTTTTCTTTGGTTAGTTCTTTTGTCAATGCCTCGCCATTCATGCAATAGCGAAGACCGCTTGGAGCTGGACCATCTGGAAAAACGTGGCCTAAATGTGCATCACAAACATTGCATTGAGCTTCGATTCTAACCATACCAAATGAGCCATCTTTAATATATTTCACACCATTTTCTTTGACAGGCTGAGTAAAACTTGGCCACCCTGTTCCAGAGTCAAATTTTTCAGTAGAATCAAATAACAAAGTGTTACAACAAACACAGGAATATAATCCTGGGTCATAGCTTCTGCAAAGGTCATGACTGAAGGATGCCTCTGTTCCGTGTTTACGTGTTACGTAGAATTGTTCAGCGGTAAGTTGCGCTTTCCATTCTTCTTCAGATTTTTCTACCCTTCTGTCGGGTGCGGGATTGCCATTAGTGGCAAATGCGATTACATTATTCCAATTAAGCATAACTTTATGTTTTATGTTTTATGTTAAAATTTATTGATCATTCTTTTTATTAGCATTTTTCGCCACCTTAAATAACTCAGGATTAATATGGCAATATCCGCCGGGATTATTTTCAAGGTAATCTTGATGATAATCTTCCGCCTTATAATATTTTTTCAGAGGAGTAACTTCTACCGCAACAGGCCGAACATGTTTCTTTGTCTCTGTTTTTAACCTAGCATTTATAAAAGGTAATTGTTTATCTGACGTGTAGTAGATGCCCGTGCGATACTGATCGCCAATATCGTTCCCTTGCTTGTTAACGCTAGTGGGATCAATTGTTAAAAAATACAGATCCAACAGGAGTTTCAGGTCAACCTTCTGAGGATCGTAAATAACTTTTACAGTCTCCGCAAACCCGGTCTTTTTTTGGATGACTTCCTTGTAAGTTGGATTTTCAGTACGACCATTGGCAAACCCGACCTCGGTCGCCGTTACCCCGGTTACCTGTTTAAAGAAATGCTCAGTTCCCCAAAAACAGCCGCCTGCAAAATAAATAACGCTTAAACTATCGCTAACACTAGAAGTTTCCGTGGCAGTGTTTTTTTCTATTGAAGCCTGCCGACCTGAGCTATTACTACAACTCGTAAAAACAATTTGGCAAAGCAATGTAGCTAAGATGATCCTTATAGTGTTCATATATTTATCTTTATTCATTTTCTTTTTGTGCAACAAGCTGCTTAAAAACTGATTTAGTAAACCGGGTAAATTTTTGCGTTTTTTTATCATATCCCACCCATTGTTGAATATTTCCGTAAGGGCATGTAGGAGCTCCTTCTTCGTGACCAGAAACGAGTTCATATCGTTCTGGGTCTTGTTGATATTCTTCTGCGGTTACCTTGTCCATTTTAATTTGTTTAAGATTTATGATACTTTACTATTAACTCCCTTTATTCTTCTCAATCACTTACAGTTTAGTCGAAGATATTTGATGAACCTTACAATTTTTTTTGACGCCTGAAAATTGAAACAATTCTATTGAAATGGCGAGTACCGTGCGTTAAAGATTAGATAGATAGTTAGCTCGTCCCTGACGATATTTAGCTAATTTAGGAGTGATAACCATTTGACAGTATGGCGCCTCTTGATTTTCTTCATAATAATTTTGGTGAGCTTCTTCGGCCGCGTAAAACACCTCAAATGGCTTCAATTCTGTAACGATAGGGTTGGCATAACAACTCCTTATGTTTTCGATCACTTTTTCAGCTATTACTTTTTCTTCTTCATTTCCATAAAAAATAATACTGCGATATTGATTACCCTTGTCAGCGCCCTGTTGCTCTACAGTTGTAGGGTCATGAGTCATCATATGAATAATTAAAAGTTCATGCAAACTAATTTTCTCTGTGTCATAACTGACTTGAATTACTTCTGCATGACCAGTCCTTCCTGTACGTACTTCCCTGTATGCCGGATTTTTAATAAATCCACCACTAAAACCACTTTTTACCTCCAATACTCCTTTCGTGTCTCTAAAAATGGCTTCGGTACACCAAAAACAGCCTCCGCCTAATGTTATATTTTTCTTTTCCATTTTTACCACCTATTCTTAAGTGTTTTAATGTAAGATTAATTCAATGTTGAAGAATTAAGTCAGCACTAAAACGAAAGACAATTTAATGCCGACTTTTCTTCTGCAGCTTTGAATATGATACTAGTTAAGTGTTTCAGCCTTTGCGGCAATCAAATTATCGATCCTCTTATCTATTTCAGTTCTACTTTGAACACCAGTAAATTTATCAACCACGGTGTTATTTTTCATTAGGAATACAGCTGGAATACTTCTAACGCTAAACTTCGTTGCCAGCTCCGGATTCTCATCAACGTTAATTTTTGCAACTACGATATCTTCACCATAATCATTGCTAGCTGATTCCAAAATAGGTAATAATGCTCTGCATGGTCCACACCATTCTGCATAAAAGTCAAGGATTACTGGTTTGTCACCAGAGATAATTTGTTCGAATTCTGTGTTGTTGCTAATCGTTTTCATAATACATTGTTTTAAATTGTTATCGAAATATTGCGTTAAAGAGAGCTTTAATCCCTTTCTATATGCTTAGTATAATTAGTATAGGTTTCCTTACAAATTATTTTAACCCACAAAAAAATGCTAAACGCATATTGTTGAATGCCTACTCGTGATTCGCATAATCAAGAGTATTCAATGAAATCTTTTCTATGATTGTAGATGCTTCTTCATCTGTGTAGATTCCATAACCGTTAACAAAAAGGCCCTTGAGTCCATTTTTTAGATTACTTATTGAATAAAGAATAGCTTCGTCCGCCGCATCGTTCTGACCAGAAAAGCGATAGATCTTATCAATGACGAGATTAGCAAAATCAATCTCGTTGCTCTGATTATCTCTGGAGCCTCTTATTTGCAATAAATTATAGTCCTCAGTGTACCCTTGGCTGTTTAGCAATGTCATTACCTCTGATAATGTTTTTTCTGTCCGGATCATATCTTTATCTAATTATTTGATGCTGAATTATACGACTGTTATGATGAACTTGATAACAAATTCATTTGTTAGCTATTACATCTTTATTGGTTTAGTCGACGAAGTCTAAAACTCCTTACAATTTAAATAGGTTTAATTCCTATACGTAATCCAAGCGAGTATCAATTAGTGAAGGAGTGTATTTCAATGGCTTAGCTGTTGGAGATAAATAGGTCTTACACAAATTTCGCAAAGCGATCACAACTGTATATTTTGGTAGTTTATGTTTAGGGGTGACATCCTTAAATATGAGCGCCCTTAGCATTCATTAGCGAATGCCAAGGGCGGCTAGCACTTAAAAAAACATTATGTGTAGAATAGGATCATCTTGAGGGAGATGACTATTCACAATTTAAAGCCAAAGATTCAATAAAGTATTTTTGAAGATAATATTGGCTTCATTACAGAAAAGCAAAGCGGGACGGGCATTAATTAATCAGCAAGGAAATGTCTTTTTAACTGTTGCATTTTATCAAAAATCAAGGGAGGATAATTGCCATGTGGCTCATTACACTCTTCGCAAATCTCTAGTTTTAAATTGGCAGATTCATCCAGATCCGTATACGGAAATATACTGAAAGTGAGCTCGTGTTTCATTATATTCAGATAAAAGTTCTTATCAGCTTCTTCGATATCAGCTTCTTTAATCTTCTCAAATATATGTTCGGCTATCCTTAATATACTTAATATTTCTCGTACCCCATCTTTTTGCAACAACAAATCATTATCGTGCAAATCAATATTCATCTCCTCAATATCATTAATAAAACATCGAATAGCCCTTTTGCCCTGTAACACTTTTATCTTACTATCAGTGTCGAACTTGCTTTCGTAGCTGAAATTGCTAATATTATTTTCCAGTAATGTGTATAATTCATGAAGGTGCTTAACGCTACGTTCCTGAATTTCTCTTCGACTCTTAGCATCCACTTGCATCTGCACAATATTATTTGCGGTCCTTCTTTCACGCAAAGCCAGATAAAGTAAAATAATACCTACCAATTGTGCAATGGGCGCTGCAACATCCCAAAAGGCAGAACCAACTTGCCCTACGTTTTTAAAATCGTTAACACTCATTATAGAAAAAATCCACGGTGTTGCAAACATCAAAAGTGCACCCGCTACGATTAATGTAATGACCAATTGATTTTCGGAATTATTTTTTGTTTTAATTTTTGTATTTTCTTTCATAATCTCCGTATTAATATTTGTTTATATAGGATCTAACTAAAGTAGGTGACTATTTCGTAGCAACTGTTAATGCTTCATACGCAGTCCATAAAGACGCCCCTAAAAGTGAAAAATGTAGCATAAAAAAATGGCCAAGTGAACAGGGTATGAACGGTATTGATAGACCTTTGTCAGTATGCATTGGACTTGATACTATAAACGATAGGATTATTATAAAAGTAATAACAGAACCAACGCTGCCCAAGGCAGATAAGTTTGGTGATAATGGACGTAAAGCGATTAAGGTGCCCAGAGTTATCTCTATTATCCCAGTAATATTTGAGAACATCCTTGTGCTTAAAAATGTAAATGTCCACGAGAAAAAAGGGCTATTTTCTGCCAAAGGCCTAATGGCGTCGGCTTCATGCTTAGTAAATTTCAGCAGCCCTATACTGATTAAGATTAAAACAAGGCCATATCTGACGACGGAAGTCAAAGTAAAAATAGAAAGTATCGCTGTAGCTGTTTTCATAACCCACACTTTTGAGACTAACTTTCGTATTTAACCAGTTGCACCTGTTTGTCAATCTCCCAACGGCCGATCCCTTCTTCACCAATTATATCAAATAACTCTAGTATACGCCTTGCTACATATTCCTCTTGAATCTGTTCTTCCAAAAACCATTGTATGAATTGAAAGGTGACAAAGTCTTTTTGCCTGATGCATTTTTCTGCCATATCATTAAACAGTTGTGTTACGTGCATCTCCATCCGAAGTGTTTGTTCGAACAAATCCCGAAATGAGTAAAATTCGGTAGGGATATTCGTAATCTCAGGAGATACTGCGCGACCGCCACGATCATTTATATATTTGAATAACTTCAACATGTGTGTCCTCTCTTCTTCAGCTTGGTTAGCAAAGAAGCCTGCGCTATTATCGTAGCCATTCTCTCCGCACCATGTGGACATTGATAAATAAGTAGAGGAAGCATGAGCTTCTGTTTTTATTTGGTGATTTAACGCATTTTCGATTTCCTCATTCATGGAGGTTTTCAAACTAAGTAGGTCTTTCATAATTACATTTTGTTATGTTATATCAGCTTAGTCTACCGAAGAACAAATTCCTTACAGTTTATATCGAAATTAAATCAACTAGAAATTCCCCACCCAGCCGTACGAAGGCTTCGACCAATTTGGTGAGAAAGTTAAACTGCTTGGGACAAGAAAAATGCATAGAATCTTCCTTGATGAAAAGAGTGTGCAGGCCAGAGGCATAGGCTGTGCTTGGTAAGGCTTGTGATTTTATATCGGCTGATTATATAGCGACGATTATATCTGCCTCATGGTTTTGAAAAAGTCCGCTTTCTATGACACCAGTAATAGACTTGATTTCTTTTTCCATATTCTCGCCTATATTTTCAAACCTTACGTCAAGTATGAGATTGCCATTTTCTGATATTACCGGCCCGTCCTTACCTTGGGCGGGTCTAAGGGAGATTTCAGTTGCACCAAGCTTTACTAGTTTTGATTCTACACACATCAATGCGGGTGGGTAAATCTCCACGGGCACAGGGAACTTATGACCGAGTCTTTCAACAAATTTACTGTTATCAACAATAATGTAATTGCTTTTACTTACGCTCATTATCAGTTTCTCTTGGAACATAGCACCACCCCGGCCTTTAATCAAATGCTTGTTATTGTCAACTTCATCAGCACCATCAAAACTCCAATTTGGGAAGTGTTCATTTAGAGTGGTGATGGGAATATCTAAATATTTGCATGTAAGAGCCATTTCAATAGAAGTTGGTATAGCTTTTATGATAAGATTATCACTCTTGATCTTTTGAGCAATAGCTAATAATGCTACATATGACGTCGAGCCAGATCCTATACCTATGATATCTCCATTTTTCACTTTATCAGCAATCTCTACTGCAAGTTTTTCCTTGCTCTCGCGGTTATTTATAGTGGAAGGCCAAAGGCTTTTGATAACATTGCTATTCCAATCCATCTCAGTTTGATTTAGTCGTTAAAGATAATAGATCAATTATAATAATCTGTTATTAGCAGTAGATTTGGCAATTTATAAATCTAACGGATCATTCCATATATTTGTTCTATACGATCCCATAGACGATAATGGAATATTTTAATCAATTAATACAACAGCACTTTGGAAGACTTTCGGAGGAAGAATTGGAAATTGTGCGTTCCTATTTTAAGCGTGAAGAACTAAAAAAGAATGACTTTTTTACCAAAGCAGATAAGGTTTGCGATAAGCTAAGTTTGGTAAAATCTGGAATTATGCGAGTTTTTGCACTATCGGACGGTAAGGAAATTACACACTGGCTATGTACCGAAAACTTCATATTTACTGATGTTATGGGCTTCTTTTTTGACGAACCAAATCGGTGGAATGTCCAGGCACTCACTGATGTTGAGTTGTTTACAGTTAAAAAATCCGACTATCGTAAACTTTGTGACGAATTCCCAAAATGGAACGAGATAGAAAAAAGATTCATTATTAAATGTTTTGCTATGACGGAAGACAGAGTGTTTTCGCATTTGTCAATGACGGCAGAAGAGCGATATGATCTATATTTTGAGCAACATAAGGAACTGTTTAATCAAGTCCCATTACAATATATTGCTTCTGTTCTAGGCATGACTGCTGAAACATTTAGCAGAATAAGAAAGCGGCAGGCAGAAAGTTCTTGACATTTGTCAAGCGCTATTGGAAATAAGTTTTTGAAATTTGTTTGTTAACAAAAAATAAATTCAGTAGCGATGACTAAGAAAATGACCACACTTATAAAACTGGAAGAATTAGGCCAATTTTTATTATCGATTGTTCTGTTTTTTCAATTGGATTATCAGTGGTGGATTTTTCCTGCTCTTATTTTACTCCCCGATTTATCCATGATTGGATATCTGGCCAATACAAATGTTGGTGCTTGGATTTATAATTTTTTCCATCATAAGCTATTAGCAATAGCTGTTTTAGCATTAGGATTATACTTGGATAATTCGGCGATTCACTTGGCTGGATTAATTTTATTCGGCCACTCGACAATGGATCGTCTACTAGGCTATGGTTTGAAATATCCCGATAATTTTAAAAATACTCACCTTGGTTGGATTGGGAAATCTTCCATATAGAAATTTAGATGTCGGATCAGTCTGTATCTAAAATGGCAACCCTATTGGCAAGCAGTCTAATTCTTTGGTAAAAAGAAGCAACAACAGTTAAACTAAAAAACATCAAGAACTTAAATCATTTTCAAATGAAGCAAATAGATAATAGATCTGAACACAAATCCATAATGAAGGCGGTGGTGCAACACCAATTTGGTAAACCGGATGTTTTGAAATATGAAAGTGTCCCTATCCCTGAACTCAAATTGGGAGAGGTACTTGTTCAAGTTCATGCTATTGGCCTTAATCCTCCAGATTGGTATCTTCGTGATGGATATAAAATGTTGCCGCCCGAATGGCAGCCGCAGGTTCCGTTCCCTATAATTTTGGGAACAGATATCTCAGGGGTAATTGAAGCAGTTGCAGAAGATGTCACTAACTTTTCTGTAGGCGATGAAGTATATTCGATGGTCCGCTTCCCAAGTTATGGAGAGAGTCGAGCGTACGCCGAGTATGTCGCTGTATCTGTTTCAGACATTGCCCATAAACCAAAAGGAATCAGCCACATTGAAGCGGCTGGAGCACCGATGTCTTTACTCACAGCATGGCAGTTTATGATAGAATTAGGCCATAATGAACAGAATCCCCTTCAGCCCAATCCACACAGGCCGGTTCCACTTGATGGTAAAACAGTATTAATTAACGGAGCGGGTGGCGGTGTTGGCCACTTTGCGGTTCAATTAGCTAAATGGAAAAACGCTCGAGTGATTGCAGTAGCATCAGGAAGGCAGGAAGAGCTTTTGCGGGAATTAGGCGCTGATGATTTTATCGACTATACAAAGATCTCTGCTGAAGATGTTTTGAGAGATATTGATTTGGTAATTGATGCTGTCGGGGGGGCAACTACAGGGCGTTTTTTGAAAACACTCAAATCAGGGGGTGCTTTATTTCCTATATTTCCATTGGGATTTTCAGATAATTCTGAGTCGGAAAAATTAGGAGTTACTGTGTCCGCAACTCAGGTCCGATCAAGTGGCAAGCAACTAGAAGAATTAGCCGGTTTGCTTAATACAGGAACAGTACGTACGGTCATAGACAGTACTTTTTCTCTCGCCGATGCCAGCAAAGCGCATGAAAGAGCAGCACATGGACATATCCAAGGTAAAATAGTTCTCACAGTATGACTATAGACAAAAAATACAGATTCTGAGGAAATAATAAACGAATGAATATACGTATGGCAGTGTACGTCAATCATAGCAAAAAGAAATCATAGTCAACTCAATCATGGATATCGAAGAATTAAAAGATAAAATAGCGTTAAAAGAATTAGTTGACCGCGTTTCAACATTAGCAGATAAGAAAGATTTTGCAGCGCAGGTACAACTTTTCACCGAAGACGCTGTAAGCGAAACCATAGCAAATGAAGTAGTCATTCTACAGCTTAAAGGAAGAAAAGAAATGGAGGTTGCTTTTGATAGCTATCTTCAAAATGTAAGCACACTTTTCCATTTCAACGGTCAACATATCATTAATATTGATGGGTCGAAGGCGACTGGAACCAGTTATTGCTTAATTACTATGATCTGTTTTGCGGACAATGATAAAACCACAACCACCATAAGAGCGATTTATTCTGATGATTACGTGAGGGTGAACAATAAGTGGTTAATTAGCAAAAGAATAGGGAATTTTGTTACTGAAGAAATTGGAAATTAAATCTTAACGTGAAGATTCGGGAGTGTAACGTGAACTGTGTCATTCAAAATTAACGCCTCTCAGAAACCTCTATTTTCCTGAAGGATTCTATCCCCAAATTTAATGTATAATTGTGAGAATGCCAGTCCCCAGTTATGGATTGGCATTGTCCATTTTTTACTGATATTTCTAATGACCAGGTACATGAGCTTCAGCAGTGCCTGTTCCGAAGAAAATGCACCTTTAGTCTTTGTGATCTTACGAATCTGACGATGTACGCCTTCGATCGGATTGGTGGTATAAATAATCTTTCGGATCACCTGATCGTATTCAAAAAACGCAGATAGGTTTGTCCAGTTGTCCAGCCATGATTTGCAGCTCAGCGGATATTTTTTACCCCATTTTTCTTCAAACTCCAGCAGTCTTTCATATCCCAGCTGTTCATTGCCTGCCTGATAAATCGGCTTCATATCAGCCATCACCGTCTTTTTATCTTTTTCTGGAATATAGCGCATAGAGGAGCGAATCTGGTGAACAATGCAGAGTTGCACCCTGGTCTTTGGAAAGATCGCCTCCACCGCATCAGGAAAGCCTTTAAGTCCGTCAATACAGGCAATCAGGATATCTTCCACTCCACGGCTTTTAAGATCGGTAAGCACCGAAAGCCAGAATTTGGCCCCCTCGTTTTCAGAAGTATACAGACCTAAGACATCCTTTTTACCCTCGATATCCACGCCCAGGATATTGTAAATGGCACGGGTTTCTACCGCTCCGTTTATCCTGACTTTGAAAAACATACAGTCCAGAAACACGAAGGGATATACGGCTTCAAGCGGACGGTTCCGCCACTCCTGCACCGCTGGCAGCACGCTGTCTGTAATCCGTGAGATCTCAGCTGCAGAAATATCCATGGCATACATTTCCTGTATGTAATCCCGCATGGCCCGGGTGCTCATACCCATGGCATACATCGAGAGAATATTCCCTTCCAGTTCCTCGGTGATGATCAGCTGGCGTTTAGGCACTACTTTAGGTTCGAAGGTACCTAAACGGTCACGGCCAGTTTCAAGTTCAAATTCCCCGGCACTTAAGCTGCGCACGGTCTTTTTACCCTTACCATTCTTACGGTTAGGATGATCAGCAAGCTTACTTTCGGAAATATGATGCTCCAGTTCACCGGTCATCATGGATTCCAGAAAATGCTTCATCATGGGGGCCAGCACGCCATCGCTGCCGGTCATCTTTTTGCCAGAGTATAATCCGGCTATAGCTTCCTTTTTAAAGGACTCAAAATCAAAATCGTTTTGTGTTGCCATATGTAGGTCAATAGTTTAAAGTTACACTATTGACACAGTTCAAGAAACACCCTCGAAGATTCATCATGCTTTTTATTAATTCGTCTTTGAAGTTCTTCTTTAAAACTGTCATCCAGTTTAAGTTCGCATTTTTCAGTACCAAACAGTTTTTTCACAAACTGATTAATGACGGCGTTTTGTTTTGCAAAAACACGGCACATTTCACAAATATTAAGGTGATACTCCAATTCTGCTTCTTCCTTATCTGTGATACCGTCCGTTTGCTGCTTTTCAATCAAAAAAGTGGCTTTCCTGCAATTGTCAAGCATGTCAGCCATCTCTTGATCACTTAATTTTTTCATTACCATTTGTTTTATAATTTCCCTAAATCCAATTCCTCTGAAGACAATCTCTCAAGCTTACTTTTGCGCGATGACTAATTACCCAAAAATTGGAAGAAGTCAACTCTAATTGAGCGCAAATATTTTCACTTGATTCTTCATCAATATGTTTCATCGTAAACACAGACTTCCATAAAGGGGGAAGTTTTTTCATGCATGATTTTAATACACCGTCAAATTCTTTATTTTCCAACGCTATCGGTTCTTCTATGCCAAAAGCTTCTGGATACTGCCCCTCTTTCCAATGCCCGCTTTCCTCAAAAAACTCATCGCTAGCAGAACTATTAATCGATATGGTCTGTCTATTTGAGTTAGATGACTTCTTACGATAAACATCGAATATCTTATTTTTTAATATAGCCGTAAGCCAGGTCTTCTCTGAACTACGCCTATCAAATTTTTCCCAGCCCTCTAATGCAGCTAAAAAAGTTTCTTGTACCAAATCTCTTGCAATATCGTTATCATCAATACGTGTACAAGCGTAACTATAAAGATAATCTGCATAGTTTACTACCCATGAATTTGGCCCAACATCTACTGGTTCTGGAGCTTGTGCTTTAGTCGGCATATTATTTCCATATTTATTTTTATATATCAAAAAATATGAATTGGGTAAAGTAGTGCCATCTTTTGCTAAAAGAATAAGTTACTGCATTCCTAGAGTTATTTCTATCTCCTATTTCAAGGTTTAGTCGGCTATCCCTTCAGCACCTTGCAAACTTTTTCATATTTTATATGGCATTAAATTTACGCAAAAAAAATGAAAACGAATTGACATTGAGACTAAATATTACACCTTTCATTTGCTACACCTGAAGTCGCTATTTTTATATCAATATTTAAATTTAGTTCCAGTTTTGCCGTCTTCTAAATGAATGTTGAGTAAGGCCAGTCTATTACGTATTTGATCCGACAGCAAATAATTTCGATCCGACCTTGCAGTGTTGCGCATCTCTATCAGTAATTTAATTGTGCCATCAAGTTTGTCTCCATGTGAACCATGCAGTACTAAATTTCTACCTATACCCAAAACATCGTAAACAAAATCTGACATAACTTTAATGAAAAGGTCTAAATCCCCTTCTGTTAGGGTCTCAGATTTTTCCTTCAACTGATTGATAAAATTTACCCCCTCGAAGAGATGTGAGATTAAAATCGGTGTGTTGAAATCATCATCCATAGCTTCGTAACACTTATCTCTCCAGGCAAGTATATCAAGTGTTGATTCTTTACCTGTTTCTACCATAGGCAGAATCTCGATTGATTTTATTAGGCGATAATAGCCCTTCTCCGCGGCGAGAATCGCTTGGTCAGAAAAATCCATAATGCTTCGGTAATGTGTTTGCATTATTAAAAACCGTGTGACCTCGGCTGAATAAGCTTTAGTAAGCAATGGATTCTCACCACTCAATATTTCATGTGGCAAGATGTTGTTGCCACTTGACTTCGCCATTTTCTTCCCGTTTAAGGTTAGTAGATTGGCGTGGATCCAGTAATTCACCGGCGCATGTCCGGTGCATGCTATTCCTTGGGCAATTTCACATTCATGATGTGGAAATTTAAGATCCATCCCTCCACCATGTATATCAAATTTCTCACCTAGATATTTGGTGCTCATTGTAGTACATTCCGTATGCCAACCTGGAAAACCATTACTCCAGGGTGCTGGCCACCGCATTATATGTTCAGGCTCAGCCCGTTTCCACATCGCAAAATCCTGGTCATTTCGTTTGTCTGACTGTCCGTCAAGCTTTCGAGAATTACTAACCATATCTTCAAGCTTGCGGTTACTGAGTACTCCATATTCATGATCCTGGTTATACTTGGCTACGTCAAAATAAACCGAGCCATTAGATTCATAAGCATAGCCATTATCAATAACCTTCTGAATAACATTTATTTGTTCAATGATATGCCCTGTTGCCGTTGGCTCTATACTTGGAGACAATAAATTAAATTGCTTAAGTGTATCGTGAAAATTGACAGTGTAGCGCTGAACAATCTCCATTGGTTCAAGTTGTTCTAAACGCGCCCTCTTGACGATCTTATCTTCGCCTTCATCAACATCATCAACAAGATGACCGACATCGGTTATATTTCTCACATACCGAACCTTATACCCTAAATGTAAAAGATAACGGTAGATTATGTCAAAAGATATAAAGGTTCTAACGTTGCCTAAGTGTACATTGCTATATACAGTAGGACCGCAAACGTACATGCCCACGTGTCCCTCTTGTAAAGGGGTAAATGTCTCTTTTTCATTGGAAAGAGAATTATAAATTTTTAAATTATTGTCTTTGTAAGTCATAGCATGTGCCGTTATGATTCTTTCATATAAACGCGAAACCATTAGGCTCTCATAGCATAGGTTTCTATTTTAAATTCTTTATTAAGCCCCTTTATAAATGTCTCAAGTTTATATTCATTTGAAGAAATCATAGAATAAATGCCATTGTAAGCATCATCTTTGCATATGTGTTGAGCATTTGAGATCAGAACCTTACTATTTGCATCTAGTTTATAACTTTGATACAGCTGACCCAGATTGGCTCCGTCATTAAAAAGAATTTCTACTCGATCGCCCTCAAAAACATAAATAAAGCTTCTAGAGAAGGTGAATTGTTGCCCCGTTGATATTAGTGATAGTTTGCCTTCTTCATTGTAAATTAGTTTTTCTTTATCGGCTGAAGTAAAATATGCCACACCATCTGCGATACCATATGTACTCTCCTTATTATTATTGTAAATAGTTCTTTTGAAGAGCCATTTACCTTCAAAATATTTCTTCATCCATATTTTCTCTTTCGCATTTATCATCCTTTGTATGTTAGACATTTCCTGTTGGCATCTTTTTTCTAACCATTAAAAAAGACCTTTCCAGTCTCAATCGATAGCTCTAAATTATTCTCACGCAATCTTTCGATTAGACCCTTCCCGTCTATTAGGTCCACTGGAGGCAAGCCTTTAGTTTTTGATGCTTTTTTTGTCTTTCTACTAAATTGCCCGGTTGTCACAAATATACCTTTGTGCGTCTCATCAGCCATATTATTTAGTAGATCTTGGATTAATGTGTCGGGCACAATTCCCATCTGCTGTTTAGCTAGGAAAACAAAATGATATGACATCACGATTCCTAATTCAATGGATCCTCTACCTGTTATTATTCCATCCTCCATGATTTGAATTGATCCGATTTTGGTAAAGCTTATCGTTTCAAAGAAACTATGGCAGAAATTACTAAATAGAATTTCAGGTAAACTGTTTATGATTGCTATTTGGCTATTATCCATCGACGACATTATATTCAATCAGCTTTACAAACCCTAAACCACTGTCGGCTTCAATACTCTGGTAGTACTTTATCACGAAGCCCAATTCCATGAATTTGATATATTTTCTTTGTAATTGCTGCTTTTCAAATTGTTGCTAATCCCTTTTAAAATATCTTCATACATTCTTGTTTGTTTTGGGCTCAAATACTTCTCTGGCTGGCTGTTGTAAAGAATGGCGACATTAATTCGTGAACGTTGAACTTTGGTCAACGGCAAATATCTAAATGAGGATTTTGATAAATAGTACTGTGGGCTTTCATCTGTTTTAAAGTCCTGAGAAACGTTAAGTGCGAAAAAACCTTCTTTACTTGCATAGTTATTCAATTCCACTAAAGAAACCTGAGATTCATCGAAAAAAACCTTCACTACTTCCACGTTATCAATCCATCCGGCTTCGGTATATTTAACTGCTGAGTGCAAAGCCATTAAAGTCTCCCCAGACCAAAAGCAGGGGGTTTCATAAAAAGTGGTTTTAAAATTTCCATATTCCATTTTTAAGTCGTCGCCCAAAAGCAATGCATATTGAGGAATGGGCTTTTCCAATTTATCAAGTACTTCTACCAATTTGTTGTACATACTTAACGGAAGGTAGTTATTAGTCAGCTTGGGAATGATATCCTGCCCTTTATCATTCACAAAATGTGCCACTGGATTGTTCCAAGAAGGCTCATTATAAAAGTTTAGTATGTCTAGGTCTGCCCCGGGTTTATTGTTGTAGATTACTAGTGGAATGAATTCATTTTCAATAAATTCCACCATAAGGGGGTGACTTAAAACATCTCTTCCAAAATTCTGGCAAGTACTACAACCTGGGATTTCCTGAAAAAAAAGTAAGACAGGTTTCTCTTGAAGTTTACTTAACTTCAATGCCGTGTTGTAATCTCTTAGCCAAGTCACTTTTCCTAATTCTACACTTTGGTTTCTAACATTCGTTTTTGTATCCATTATGTTCTATTAATAATTATTCCGCTTCTTTATAAATTAATTACACGAAAGATCATATCATATGACTTTCAAACACGATTTGTTTATTATTGAATAGTAACCCTAAGCTGAAATTATTACACAATACTTTTTAAAAAGGTGATTGCAGCGTCAACATTCAGGTGGAAATCTGCAAAAATCACACTATCATTTTGATCGATAAAGACAAACCAAGGCGTCCCGCCAGTTTGGTAATTTTGCATAAAGTTAGAACGGGATTTACCGTCGTCACCGGCATCATGACCAAAAGGTATTTTTAAATCGTATTTTTTTTGAGTTTCAAGCATCTTATCAAAAGTATTTTCATGATGACCTTCGAATACAGTTTGGATTGCTATGAACACGACGTTCTCATTTCCCTTTAATGCTTGAATCATTTTTTTCAAATTGGGCAAGCCAATACTGTGGCATCCGGGGCACCAGCTTTGAAAACAATAAACCACTTTAAACTTTCCTTTAAAATCAGACAGTTTTATTTGATTAGTTGTATTCCCATTTTCATCTACCCAATCTTTTACGTAAAATTCTGCTGCATCAAATGCTTTATTTTCTTTTACTAGATTTTCCATAATTCATTTCGTTTTGTTGTTAAGTTGGAGTAGGCTAGTTCTTTTTAACTTTAGTATGATGAGCCATTGATTCCTTACAATATATTTTATTGCATATACCATTGCTAGCTAATCGTGAAGCTTTGACTGAAAGAATTAAAGAATGTGCAACTATGCAGTACTCTAGTATGACATGCTGAATAAGACGAGTTGCCGTTATTTACTATTGCAAAAAAAATGGCATGTCAAATATATCTACTTGAGCATGCCATCTATCAATAAGAAGGTTCTACAAGAAAGTGCCAAATCTTTCAAAATGGCAGGTATATCCGTTTGGATGTTTTACAAGATAGTCTTGATGATAATCTTCGGCAGGCCAAAATTTAGTGAAGGGTTCTAGCGTAGTAACTACCTTTCCTGGCCATCGATCCGATTCATTCACTATTCCAATAATTTCTTCAGCCTCAATTCCCTCTTGTTCATCCTGAATGAATAAAGCCGAGCGATAACTTGAACCTCTGTCGTTACCTTGTCTGTCTACCGTACTTGGATCGTGAATTCTGAAAAAATAATCCAATAATTCCTTGTAAGATGTTTCATTTGAGTCATAGGTAATTTCTAATCCTTCAGCATGCTTGGGATGGTTGCGATAGGTTGGATTTTCATTAATTCCGCCTAAATAGCCAACCTCAGTATTTTTTACTCCAGGGCGAACACGAAAAAGATCTTCCATACCCCAGAAACAACCGCCTGCTACGTACGCTTTCTTTAAATTTTCCATATACTTTGTTTTAAGTTAATTATATTGATGATTCTATTTACAAATAGATTTTTTTTGCTTGTTCACATATCCGTTTTTATCAGTGAAGCAGCATTGATACAATACCGTAAACCACTAGGAGCCGGACCATCTGGAAATACATGTCCAAGGTGAGCATCACATACATTGCATGTGACCTCCACTCTTATCATACCATGGCTACTATCTTTGATGTGAGCGACATTTTCGGTGGCAATGGGTTGAGTAAAAGATGGCCAGCCAGAACTGCTATGGAATTTTTCTGCTGAATCAAACAGCAGCGTTTCACAACATATACATTGATATTCCCCGGGTTCAAAAAGCGTGCACATTTCAGATTTGTGGGGTCGCTCAGTGCCTTTCTTTCTAGTGATAAGATAGGATTCCGGATTTAAAATTGCTTTCCATTCCTCATCAGTTTTTTCTACTCTTTTAGGTGGTTCAGGGTTGCCATGGTTCACCAATCTGATAATATCGTTCCAGTTTAACATTGCTAAAGATTTTGAAGTTTAGATATTGCTCCAATATTTAAAATTGCTGCTATTGATATAGTACAAATTTAATACACAAGTACATCCATTCTCTTATCGCTTTCGCCCGATGTTGTAGCAATTCTTCCTTTTAGCGAATCATTTGAATTTCTACCTTAATGGCTATATATGACTACCCGTTCCCAGTCCTGTATTTTAGAACTAGCGTACAAATGGATCAGTGTTAAATTATTAATCCCATTTCTCAAAAGACAAATGATGTTTTCCCTTTTAGCGTTTTATTAGACATTATTTTCGATCCATTTGCGGGCATTAACAAACGCTTCATGCCAAGGCGAAACCTCATCAACTCTCCCTTCAACATAGTAAGGCCAGTTCCATTGGAAAATTGAACGCTCAATATGAGGCATCACAGCTAGGTGACGGCCATTATCGCTTGCCATCATTGCAATATTGAAATTAGAACCATTGGGATTTGCCGGGTAATCCTTGTAACTGTATTTGGCTACAATATTGTAAAGGTCTTCATTATAGGGAAGACTAAATTTACCTTCTCCATGAGATATCCATACTCCTAGTGTGCTACCAGCTAATGTCGATAGCATTACCGAATTATTCTCTTGAACAGTTACCGATGTGAATCCACATTCATGTTTTTTACTGTCATTATGGAGCATTTTGGGTTTTATATTGTGGTTAGGATTTATAAGTCCGAGCTCAATAAAAAGCTGACACCCATTACATATTCCTACCGATAATGTGTCTTCACGTTTAAAAAAATTTTCTAGTGCTGCTTTAGCCTTTTCGTTGTAAAGAAAAGCGCCAGCCCATCCTTTGGCCGAACCAAGAACGTCAGAATTTGAAAAACCTCCAACAGCACCAATGAATTGTATGTCTTCGAGTGTTTCACGACCTGAAATAAGGTCGGTCATATGAACATCTTTCACATCAAAGCCGGCAAGATACATTGCATGGGCCATCTCACGTTCTGAGTTTGACCCCTTTTCACGAATGATAGCGGCTTTTGGTTTTAATTTCAACTCGTCAATTGGAACTTTTTTACCGTTAAAATGAGCTGGGAAAGTAAACTTAAGAGGCTGATTTTTATAATTATCAAAACGTTCCTTTGCTTTTTGATTACCTGATTGCTTTCGATCAAGAAGATATGACGTCCGGAACCACGTATCCCTTATTTCAGGTATGTCAAAATTAAAGCTAGCATTCCCATTTTTAATGGTTACCACCTTACCTTCTTTCGGTCTACCTATTCGGGTGTAGGCAATATTATTCCGAGAAAGCTCGACCTCAACCGATGCATCAGCCTGGATCACAATAGCGATGTTCTCAGCAAATAAAACTTTAATGTTATCCAGCTCCTTTAAATTGGTAAGATCATATTCAGCACCAAGATTTACGCTGGAGAAGCTCATTTCAAGAAGTGTGGTAATTAACCCCCCACTGCCTACGTCGTGCCCAGAAGTAATTTTGCCGCCCTTAATGAGGTTCTGAATAACGTTAAATGTATTTTTGAAAGAAATGGCATCTGTAATATTAGGTGCTTCATTACCCACAGCATTTAAAATCTGTGCAAAAGCAGAGCCGCCTAATTTGTATGTATCACCTGAAAGGTTGATATGGTATACGTTGCCCCCATTCTTTTTAATTACTGGCTCAATAATTTTAGAAATATCAGAACATTGACCAGCAGCCGATATGATTACCGTACCTGGAGCGATTACATCACCATCCGGGTATTTTTGTTTCATTGCAAGTGAGTCCTTACCTGTGGGAATGTTTATCCCTAACTCAATAGCAAAATCAGAACAAGCCTCAACGGCCTGGTAGAGCCTTGCGTCTTCACCCTCATTTTTGCAAGCCCACATCCAATTAGCTGAAAGCGATACACTTTTAAGTCCGTCTCTGAGAGGAGCCCATAAGATATTACTTAATGCCTCTGCAATTGCTGTGCGACTACCTGCAGCAGGATCTATAAGTGCAGCAATAGGCGAGTGACCTATAGCTGTAGCCACCCCTTCTTTACCAGTGTAATCCAATGAAATGACACCTACATTATTTAGCGGAAGCTGGATTTCCCCAGCAGTTTGCTGCTTCGCAACCTTCCCACCTACGCAGCGGTCAACTTTATTCGTGAGCCAGTCTTTACATGCTACCGCTTCTAACTGAAGTACTTGATTGAGGTAATCATATACCTTGTCCTGATTATAATCAAGATTTGAATAATTTCTCTCGATAGATTTGTCTACCATAATAGTTCTAGGCGAAGAGCCAAATAAGTCTTCAAGAGCAAAATCAACTGGTCTGGCACCTGTAATGCCCGATTCAAATTTAAACCTTTGATCATCTGTAACTTCCCCCACACAATACATTGGTGTGCGCTCACGGTCTGCAATTCTTTGGAGTATTTCAATTCCGTTTTTACTAATCACAATCCCCATCCGCTCCTGTGATTCATTACCTATTATTTCTTTGGCAGAAAGGGTTGGATCACCCACAGGTAATTTGTCAAGGTCAATATTACCTCCCGAACTTTCCACAAGCTCGGAAAGACAGTTTATATGTCCTCCCGCACCATGATCATGAATAGATATAATAGGGTTGCTTTCGCTTTCTACAAGTCCTCGAATAGCATTAGCAACACGTTTTTGCATCTCGGGATTTGAACGTTGAATAGCATTGAGTTCAATAGCCGAGCGTACTGCTCCCGTATTGGCAGATGAAACTGCAGCGCCACCCATACCTATGCGATAATTATCTCCACCTAGAATAACAACTTGATCGCCGACTTCGGGTTTTAGTTTCTTTGCCTGACTTTTTTTACCATATCCAATACCGCCGGCAAGCATAACCGCTTTGTCAAAACCAAGTTTGCGCCCATCTTCTTCATGTTCGAAAGTGAGTACCGACCCTGTAATCAGCGGCTGTCCAAATTTATTATTAAAGTCGGCCGCACCATTAGAAGCTTTTATTAAAATATCCATTGGTCTTTGATAGAGCCATTTTCTTTCAACCATACCCGTTTCCCATACTCTGTTTTCTTCAAGCCTTGAATAGGGTGTCATATACACGGCGGTACCAGCTAAGGGAAGCGAACCCTGACCACCAGCAAGCCTGTCGCGAATCTCACCGCCAGATCCTGTACCAGCACCATTAAAAGGTTCTACGGTAGTGGGGAAATTGTGTGTTTCTGCCTTCAAGGAGATAACTGATTCGAATTCCGAAACCTGATAAAAATCTGGCTTATCTGCTGTTTTAGGGGCAAACTGCTGAATTCTTGGACCTTTTAAAAATGCTACATTATCTTCATAAGCAGAGATTATTCCGTTAGGACTTTCCTTTGATGTCTTTCTGATCAAGCCGAACAGAGAAGATGGCTTCTTTTCACCATTTATTTCAAATGTGCCATTAAAAATTTTATGGCGGCAATGTTCAGAATTCACTTGCGAAAAACCAAATATTTCAGAGTCAGTTAGTTTCCTTTTTATCCTTAAAGAAAGATTGTTGAGGTACTCCACTTCTTCGTCGCTTAGAGCCAAGCCTTCTTGGTTATTGTAGGCACCGATATCGCTAATTTCAAGTATGAGTTCTGGATCGCTGTGTAGAGTAAAAATTCTTTGATCAAGTCCGTTATACTTTTGAAAAAGCATACCGTCAAAATCAGTGTCGTTTTTATCAGATTTAAAAAACATTTCCATTCTGACAATGCCAGTGACACCCATATTTTGGGCAATTTCGACGGCGTTAGTGCTCCATGGAGAAACTATGTTAACGCGTGGTCCAACAAAACACTCATTAAGTGCATGTTCTTCCAATTTATCAGCGCCGCCGAAAAGCCAGCTTAATTTTGTAACATCATCAGTTGACACCTCATTTTGAGATTGTACCGCGAAAACCTCATTTGTTTGATTACCAAAAAAAAGAATCATCATCCATTAAATTATTACTTTCGTTGAAATGAAAACTACTTTGGTCCTGCTCCAGGCGAGCAGAATAGCATAGACTGTTTAAGCAAAGCCAAAAACTATATAATTTGTAGCCAAAAAAATTAAAGTTGCTATCATTTTCTATAGTACAAATTTATAAGACAACTGCCTCCACATACTTAGCAGTTTCACCCTTTGTTGTGGCAATTTTTCCCTTTTAAAAATCATTTTTGAGCTGCCGCCCAAATTTTTCTCTTAAAACTTTCAACTTAGGATCTATATAGGTTCGACAGAATGGAGCCTGCTTGTTTTTTTTGTAGTAATTTAGGTAATTTTTCGTATTCTCCTTGAAAGTAACAAAAGGCAGAGCTTGAGTTATATAACATGTTTCACTGTCTAATTCTATTCGTCGAATTGCCTCTTCAATGACACGTTTGTCTTCTACATTAAAATAATATACAGCAGATCTGTATTTTTTACGCATACTATGAAGGCTAGTACTACTGTGTGAAAGTAGATGTACCTCTATTAGCCTATCAAGAGGAATATCACTACCATAATGGACAATTACGCCTTCTGAATATGTATCAAAGGGGGGCGTCGAAGTTATCCAGCCTTGCTCGACTTGCTCTACCCCGTGAAGAGATTGAAATATAGCCTCAGTGCACCAATGGCAACCGCCGCCAAAACCTATTTTATTCATAAGCCTACTTTAAAAATTAACCATCCTGACCTCGTTTCATGTTTAAATCATAGCCCTGCATGTTTGAAGCTGTGTTCACCGCTAAGTACACGAAAGCTAGTAATAGACAATACCGACAATTATTGCTACAATTGAAGCTATTAAAGCGATGCCGGCCAGTACTACAGAATATAAGGTAAGCTTGTTGTTAAATTCTGATTTTTTATGAGAAAGCAGTTTCAAACAAGCGTCGCCCTTCATTACGAAGTTACATCCAAGGTGATTATCTAAATCCTCAAACTTTATATTTCCATGGCTAGCTTCAGCATGATGAAAACTATCGTAATACCATACCTTAACGGCGGTTTCAATGTATTCATTACCGAAATCATATCCCTTTAGTTCTAACTGCTTTCTAAGAATTTTGTAGGAAAGACCTGTTTCTACATTAGCCCTTCCAATTATTAAAATGTCCAGATAGAGTGCGTCATAAACTTTCATATACTTATCTCTTATTTAAATTTTACCTGCTTGTTCAAAGTTGCCCTCAAAAACCGGATGTTAAATTTAATTGTTTTTGACAGATTTACACACATATCTAGCACAAAGACATGTACTATATTTATAGTACAAATTTAGTCATGTCAGGAGATTAAATACTAGTCTCAACTTCCCGATGTGTTGCCAATTTTTCCCTTCCTGTAAATATATACTCAAGCGTAATGGGTGGAAAATATAGCCCAAGTTGGTTCGTGCTTGGGTAATATTATGAGATTTAATGTGAAAGTTTGTCATTTAAAACATTTGCAAATGTAAAAAAATCCCTAATCTCACTAAAACATCTGCTATGAAATACTCTCTACACAACATTATTTTAGAAATACATAATAAGGAAGATAAGATTGCATTACAAAACAAGCGAACGATTGACGAGGCATATGAAATGACCCTTTATCTTCAGGATCTATTATTCTCTATTAAGAAATTCATCGTCGAAGATGGATTTCAGAACAATGCTGAAGAGATCCATTTCTTCCGTACTATTAAACCTCAAATATTAGGAAAGCTTATTTATTATAATAAGGTTTACAGAATAGAAACTACATGCCCTGTAAGCAATGGTAAATTGTATTTTGGTTATTTTTCAGCCCAATTGGCAAGTTTAAAAAGGGAGTATATTGAGCATATATGTAATTCTGATTTTTACAGATATTATCGGTCTGGACGGACGGATCGGGATGAAACTTATTTCAGGCGTGGCAACATAAACTACCATGATGGCCTGAATAGTATTGTATTTGAAATTGATCCATCATTCTCGACTTTCTTTGACTATAAGATCGCCAGAATTATTGCGAACGAATTGCTTTATTCATATCTTCTGACAAAAATCAATCCTGATGAAAACCCAGACATAATTTTACAAAAACCGGAGAACTCCAAAGATGTATTTTGGACAGATAGTAAAAATGCACTAATCGAATTGGTATATGCGCTGCATGCCGCTGGCGTGATTTCTCACGGTAAGATTGGTATCCGTAAAATTAGCCTAATGTTCCAGATACTTTTTCGTATTCCACTCGGCGACCTGCATCACGCATTCCATCGCATGAAAACAAGAACAGGTTCACGCACTGCGTTTTTAGACCAACTCAAAATTTCGCTCGAAGAATATATGGATAAAGACCTTTAGCCATATCAGCAAAGATGATTAAAAGCAGTACCCAAAATGTACTGCTTTTTTTTTGCCCATATCTGCCAATTGGCAAATATGGGCATAAGGCTCTCATAAAATACCCGAAGCACGCTAAAACCATTATCAATCAAGGGTTTTTCTCATTGCAAAAATTTTCAAAAAAAGTGCCAAACCAATGGGTACGCATTGGCAGACAAATACTTCCACACTACTGAATTTTGCCCTGTGAACATTAAACAACAGTGCTATGAATATTATAACAGTTGACGAAGAAGTGTGGAAGCACCTCAATGAAAGGTTGAAAGCCATTAGCGAATATATCCTCAAACTGGAAGATACAAGCTACGATAGCTTGTGGCTCAACAACCACGAAGTCTGCCAGTATCTCCACATCAGTGAAAAAACACTGTGGCGTATGCGAACCAAAGGCGAGATAGCTTATTCAAAAATCTACGGTCAGTATTTCTACACCATTGGAGCAATTAAGGATATGCTCAATGCCAATGCGGTGCAAAGCAGTGATGAATTTGTACAGGAGCTTATGGCAAAAGGCAAAAGCTATATCGAAAAAGGCAGAAAATTAAATGCAGATAAAAAATAGGTACGAACCCTTAACAATATGTTCCTATGAATATTGACAGAATGGAATTTTTGGCGTGGATGGAACGCCTGATAGGTCGCCTTGATATGCTGGGCGATAACATAGATGATTTGCAAAAGAAACGTAACAGCATAGACGGCGAAGAACTGCTCGATAATCAGGATTTGCTTCAAATGCTCAAAATCAGTAACCGTTCCCTGCAACGGTACCGTTCCATCGGCAAACTGCCCTATTATACAATAAGCGGTAAATTGTATTACAAGCTATCTGATGTACATCAGTTTATAAGGGAAAGTTTTAATAAATGAACGCCAATAAGTGACAAACACCGCCTTTGAGTGCCACTTCGGTCGATGCAGTACACGCTTCTCCTATTTTCGGCATTTGAACTTTAAAATTTTCAGATTATGAGCGAAGAAACTACAAACAAACAGGAAACTCCCGAACAGTTATCGGACATACTGCTGGTGCTGGATAAAGAAAAAATGAAAATCCAAGCCGTAAAGAGCATTGATGAAAACGGCAAAATGGAAACCGTTGACCCCACGAAGAAAAACCAGAACCAATTTATGCGTGTGGACAAGAGTGGCGATTTCTTTTCCAACTTCTTCTCCAATTTTTTTAGCCAACTAAAGAACCCTACCAATTTCTCATTCTTCAAAGTGCATGCACCTATCGCTGTGGATAAAGCACAGGAAATGCAGAAGCAGGTAGATAAGCCAACTCTCGAAGGCGAAAAAGTGATGAAAGAACACGAGGTGAAAACCGAGCCTCAACAGGATAAAAAACAAGAAAATCAAAATAATATGGAAACAGCACAAACAACACCGGAAACAAGCCAATACCGCTACAAACCGGAACAGATTGATTGGGACACAATGAACAATCTCGGATTAAGCAAGGAATACCTTGAAAAAAGAAACCTCCTTGAACCCTTATTAAAAGGCTACAAAACCAATGAGCTTATACCTGTGAGCGTTAATTTCGGTACAGCCATTCTTCGTACAGATGTCCGTTTGTCTTTGCAGGCTACCGAAGACGGAAGAGTAGTTCCGGCATTGAACGGTATCCGTAAAGAGCCTAACCTCAACTTTGAATTTTTCGGACACAAGTTTACGGACGACGACAGAAAGAACCTGCTCGAAACGGGTAATATGGGGCGTGTGGTTGATTTGACCAATACCAAAACGGGCGAACTGATGCCGTCCATTATCAGTATAGACAGGTTAACAAACGATGTTATTGCACTGCGAACGGATTTCATAAAAATTCCCGATGAAATAAAAGGTGTGAAATTGAACGATGAACAAAAGCAAACTTTAATGGAGGGTAAACCGCTTCAATTAGAGGGTATGATTTCTAAAAAAGGAACAGAATTTTCGGCAACGGTACAGTTCAATGCAGACAAACGCTATGTAGAGTTCCTGTTTGACAGAACGGGCAACAATCAGCAGTCGCAAAACAACCAACAAAAAAGCCAGCAAAATCAGTCGCAGGAAGCACCAAGAATTTTTAGAGGTAAAGAATTGGATGATGAGCAGTACAATAAGTTCAAAGCCGGACTAACTGTTTATGTAGATGGTTTGGTGGATAAAAAAGGACAAAAATATCAGGGCTATATCACACTCAACAAAGAAACGGGAAAAACAGATTTCTCGTTCCAAAATCCCGACAAGCTCAAAGCCCAGGCAAAACCTACCGAAGCCCATAAAACACAAACTGCGGTCAATTCAGAAGGGAAAACCAACGAAGCGACCAAAAACATCAACGAGCCTTTGAAGTCGGGGCAACAAAGACCGAAAAACAAACAACAGCAGGAGCAACAAGAAAAGCCCCAAACGCCTGCAAAATCCAAAGGCAGAAAAGTTTAGTAAAGTATGAAAACAATTATTGCAGAAAAACCAAGCGTAGCAAGAGAGATAGCCGGACTTGTGGGAGCATCCGATAAAAAGGACGGCTACCTGACAGGTAACGGCTATTTTGTTACGTGGGCATTCGGTCATTTAATAGGATTGGGAATGCCCGAAGATTATGGGATTTCGGGATTTGACAAAACAGCTTTGCCGATACTTCCCAACCCTTTTTTGCTGACCGTCCGGAAAGTAAAAAAAGACAAAGGTTATACAACCGATACAGGAGCATTAAAGCAACTGAAAGTAATCGAAGAGCTTTTCAACCGTAGTGATAGCATTATTGTTGCTACCGATGCAGGTCGAGAGGGCGAACTCATCTTTCGGTACATTTATGAATACCTCAAATGCAACAAACCTTTCCAAAGATTATGGATAAGCTCGCTTACCGAAAAAGCCATAAAACAGGGCTTTGATAATCTTAAAGACGGAGCAGCATTTGACGGATTGTATCGGGCGGCACAAGGCAGAAGCCGTGCCGATTGGCTCGTGGGCATCAATGCTACACAGGCGTTGAGCATTGTCGCAGGCAACGGCATCTATTCGCTCGGCAGGGTGCAGACACCTACACTCGCTTTGATATGCAGGCGTTATCTGGAAAACAAGAATTTCTCGGTGCAGCAATATTGGCAGATACAGTTATCGCACAACAAAGAGTTGATAGATTTTAAAAGCATTTCCAAAACCAAATGGGAAGACCAAAAACTTGCCGATGATACGCTGAAAGCCATTCAGCGAAGCGATACGGCAACAGTTACATCGGTTGAAACCAAAAGCGTTACAGAGCAACCGCCCTTATTGTTCGACCTTACAGGATTGCAAAAAGAAGCGAACAAAAAACTCAACCTTTCTGCCGAAGAAACCCTCAATATTGCCCAAAGCCTTTACGAAAAGAAGTTTATCACTTACCCACGTACAGGAAGCAAATATATTCCTGAAGATGTGTGGGCAGAAATTCCAAACCTCGTGAGGGCTTTGCAGGATAGGGAAACCTGCAAACAAGCCGTAACCAAAATGAAATGGGGGCGTTTCAATAAACGTATAGTGAACGATTTGCGTGTTACCGACCATCATGGATTATTGATTACGGATAAAATCCCGTCAGCCCTGAACGCAAAGGAAAATGCCGTTTATGATATGATTGCCTTTCGATTGCTCGAAGCCCTTTCCGGGGCCTGTATCAAAGAGATAACCGATGTCGGTTTACAGGTGTTGCATTACGATTTTACAGTAAAAGGCTGTAAGATTATTGAAGTGGGATGGCGCTCCATAAAAGGCAATTTTTCCGATGATAACGCCGAACCTGTACAGGATTTACCCGAACTGAAAAAAGGCGATGAACTCAAAATAAAGGAAGCTACCGTTTTAGATAAGAAAACCAAACCTCCTGTACTTTATACCGAAGCAGGGCTATTGTCCGCAATGGAAACTGCCGGAAAGGAAATCGAAAATGAAGACGAACGCAAGGCTTTACAACATATCGGTATCGGCACTCCGGCTACAAGGGCAGCAATAATCGAAACACTGTTTACCCGCAATTATATCCAAAGGGAAAAGAAATCTTTGATACCAACAGAAAAGGGATTGCAGGTATATGAATTGGTCAAAGACCGGAAAATTGCAGATGTGGCAATGACTGCCGAATGGGAACTCACTTTGCAGAAAATCGAAAACAACGAAGTTGATGCAGGGGTATTTCAAAAGGAAATGGAAAATTATGCTTCATCTATTACCAATGAATTGTTGCAAGCTTCCATTGCCAATAACAACCTATCTAAATTGGTTTGTCCGAAATGCAAAAGCCATCAACTCATTATTCGGGATAAGATTGTCAAGTGTCCTGATGAAGTTTGTAGCTGGGTACAGTTCCGTAATGTGTGCGGTGTACAAATCGGCATAGCCGATATTGAAAGCCTTGTCAGTAAAAGGAAAACTTCACTCATCAAAGGAATGAAAAGCAAAGCCGGAAAGAAATTCGATGCTTATATCGTGTTGAATGAAGATTACAAAACCTCTTTTGAATTTGAAAAAAACAAAAGCTACAAAAAGTAATGGAAAATAAACCTCTTATCTCTCCCGAAGAAATCAAAAACCTGATTTATACAATACGTGACAAGCAAGTGATGCTGGATAGCGACCTCGCTTCCTTATACCAGGTGGAAACAAAGAACCTCAACAAAGCAGTAAAAAGAAATATAGAAAGGTTTCCTGCTTCTTTTTGTTTTCAACTGACCGAAGAGGAAGTTGAAAACTTGAGGTTCCAATTTGGAACCTCAAGTTTGGGCTACGGCGGAAGACGTTATTTAGCCTATGTTTTTACAGAACAAGGGGTGGCAATGGCTTCTGCTGTACTACGCTCTGAAATTGCCGTCAAGGTCAGTGTTGAGATTATGGAAGCATTTGTAGAGATGCGTAGAATGCTTATCAGCAATGCTTCTTTGTTCCATCGTTTGGATAAAATTGAGCTAAAGCAATTAGAAGCAGACCAAAAATTTGAAGAGATTTTCAAGGCTTTGGAAAGCGACAAGCTCCACAGCGACAAAGGTATCTTCTACAATGGGCAGGTTTTTGATGCCTATACCTTTGTTTCCGATATTATCCGAAGTGCCGAAAGCTCCATTATCCTGCTTGATAATTATGTGGACGATACGGTGCTAATCTTATTGGGAAAACGGAATGCTAATGTAATTGCAACTATCTATACCAAAAATATCAGCAATCAGTTACGGCTGGATATACAACGGTACAACAGCCAATATCCTCCCATAGAAATTGAGATTCTTTCTGATGCTCATGACCGCTTTTTGATTATTGACGATACAGAACTCTACCATATCGGGGCTTCCCTCAAAGACCTGGGCAAGAAATGGTTTGCCTTTTCACGAATGGATATTGAAGTTGGTAGGATGTTACTAATTTTGAATAAACAATAAACCCTCTGAAAATTTTAGAGGGTTTATTTATGGAATGTCAAAGACGGTGTATCGCCACTCGATTTTTTATTTAAACCACGGCAATTTCTCCTTTTGAAACTTTCCAAAAGTTGACAAATAACTGTTCGCCCACTCTATTCCAAGATTTATTTCGTCTTCAAGTGTTTCATTCGTGTATTCAAATTTTTTAATGTTTTGTAGCCTGTGGTAAAGGTCTTCAAACATCCAAGTTGAACCTTCTCCTTGTCTTTGCAAAACAATGGATGTTAACTCTGCAAATTTCGTGATGTGTGGAAATTCATATAAATGACCCGTGGGTTCGCTATTTTCAATAATTACGAACCTTGATGATAGTCCAAATCTCAAAACTTTCTGTATTACACTTTCTCCAATAATGTCTGGTTGCTCTTTAATTATATAGGTATAGAAGCCCAGATTATCAAGATGAATTTGAATACGTTTCAATAAGTCAAGTCCTTCACCAGTATCTTTCCCAAGTATTAAAACACTATCAGAATTTTCAAGCATTGAATTGGCACGCTCAAAAACGCTATCAAATGCTATATTTATGTTTTCTGATAAGGTTTTGTTGTCAATATTTGAAGGTTCAGTTAATGTCCACCTAACAAAAATGTGCACTTCATCTTCATCATCAAGTTCCTCGTCAGAGAATGGAATACCTTCAAGTTGAAGTCGTTTTATAGCTTTCATCATTGCTGTTGCAAAAACAGATGCGTGGTATTTATGAAACCAATACTTTGTATAAATATGCTCCTCGATTCTGATAAGTAATTTATCATTAATGCGTGTTATTGTGCATTGCGGAAAGTTATCCTCAAATATATTATAAGAAACATTTTCGTCAAGTTTCGTTAAGTCAAATTTGCTCAATTCTGAAAAACTTATATCCTCCAAGTCATCAAAATCTTCTTCGTTTGTTATGCCGCCGTCTATCATATAGTGATTATTTCGGTACTTTTTTATTTCAGTTTTGCCTTTAATAAACTGGTTAATAAAATTTCTCTTTTGTTTATAAAATCAATAAAATTTGTAAATCCTATGTCAGTATTCTCAGGAATTAGTAATGTATTTCGAATGTCTTTATTAAATTCTTCTTCTTTTTCGATCCAAGCTTTCAGCTCACTTTTTGTCTTTGATTTATTCTGTTCTTCAGAGAGAAGTGCTAAATTCAAAACAGAGTTATGGTAGTTGTTGTAAAAATCTATGTCTCCTTGATTCAGTAAATGACCGTAATTTTCAGCTCTAAATTGGCTTTTGGCATGAAGATGGTCAATATTTGGGTTTTTAAATTCAAAATTGAATTTTGGAAATAGCAATGAAAGAATATAAAAGCTATCTAAACTGTCGTAAGAAGTTCTTAGAATGCTGCTAATTTTTTCATCATCAATATTAAAACTACGATTTGTTCCTTTAAACGCATCTTTAATCTCTGATAGGGGGAAATTACCATTGATGTTTTCAGATATAACTTTTCTAAGTTTGATTTGGAAACCGTCTGAACTACCACCAAATAATTTGTTTAATAGCGAACTGTGAAGAAATGTTTTTATTTGTTCTCTATTTTCTTTATGTCTATTCTCCTTGTTTATCTCTGTATATTGATTTGTTTTAAATAGGTAGTAAATAACTGGTATCGCAGAGTTTTTTGCTCGTAAGGAATGGTTATTAAAAGAGAACGATTTAATTAATTCAAATGTAGCTTTTATTGATAATGTTATTTTACTCCAATCCGTTTTGATATTTACTATCGTTTCTGCTCCAAAATTTTTAAGAGCGAATCGAATATCTTGTGAAACCAAAACAAGACAAGTTTTTAATATAAAGTCTTGGTCTATTTCAAAGCCAAATTCTCTGACTTCCCTTATAACATCATCTAATTCTTCTCTTGCTCCTTTAGTTGATAGTCCTATTTCCCAAGAAGCCGTTATAATAGACATCAATAAATCTGCAAAAGAGAGTTTTGTCCCACCTGAATTTGTTCTAATGAATTCAAACAAGATTTTATCGAAATCTTGCTCTTGCTCTAAATAGTAGTTAATCAGAGTTTTCTCGTTTACTAATTTAAAAAGTCTTAATAACGTTTCCCCAGGAAAACCTGACAAGTCTAACTTCTCTTGTGTAAGGAATGAAACAATACTATGCTCATTTTTAAATTCTAAAATTTTTCCGATTTCAAACCAATAACAATCAACAGTCTCTTGGTTTCCAAATTCATCAGTTACTTGTTTTGATGTTTGTTCGTTTTCTTTTTTATGTTCATTGTGTATTAAAAATTGAAAATCGTATTTTTTCTTTTGTTCATCTGTTTCAATTGGGCTTAATAAATCCAAGTAGAGCTTTCTTGTTGGGTAACTACTTTCATCATTATAGTATATTTTCTTCCTGTAAACATATTGTTTGTATGCGTAACTTCCTTTTAAACCAATATAAAGACTGTTAAGCCTTTGCTGACCGTCAATTACAGAGTCAAAGTCTTTATAACCTTTCGTTTTTCTCTCTTCATTATTACCTCCTTTGTAACCAATATATTTCTTTAGAAAGTCATAGAAACGAAACTGGTTTTTAATTTCAGCGCTATTTACTCTCCAAAACATAAATGTGTTAATCGGATAGTCTTGCATAATAGAGTCAAATAATAATTCTATTTGTTCTGTATTCCACACAAATCGTCGTTGAATAGACGGTAATAAAAAATCACCTGCATCTATTTTGTCTATTGCAGCTTTTATTGTGATTGCCTTCTCCAGTTCGTTAGCCATTTATAATTGCATATAAATATTCAAAAATACAAAATCTTTCTCCTTAATCTACACCTATACGCCAAATCCCGCCTCTTAAAGCCAAACCCTGCCACTTCTGCAAAGGGGCTTCTCTACTGCCATAATTTTAGGGTTCAAGTAAAATTCTAAACAAAATTATAGTATGAATACACAACAAAAAGACCTGTCGTATTTCAGGTTACGACTGCAAGAATTATTAAACACCAGCTTCCCCGAAAAGGCAAACGACCAAAAATTTATTGAGCAACGTTCTTCGTGGGCTGCCAATGCCTACGAGGGTGCTTTTCGTTCGGGAAATGCAGTTGAGCAATGCAACGAAATAGCCAATTACATTCTTTTTGAGGACTTGCATTTTTCCAAATTCGATACGGTTTTCCAAGTCGTATGCAATGAGTTTGATACCATAATGGCAGACGAGGAATTGCGACCGTTCGCCCTGAAAATGTCCCCTGTTTGTGAGCCTGTTTTCTCCCGCTATGAACTAACCGATGATTTCGCATACGGTTATGAGTTTGACCTGCTCTATACCGAAATAACGGGAACCATCGCAATATGGATAGCCGAAAATGGGCTTCAGTAAAAAGCAACATCTCCAACAGAACATTGATAGTCTGCGAATTGCTTTTAAACTGGAAAAGGAGAAACGACAAGCCACCGTAGGCGAAAGACTGCTAATGATGCAATACAGCGGATTTGGCGGTCTTAAATTCGTGCTGAACCCCATAGCGAACGATATAGACATCAATCATTGGAGAAAAACAGAACACGACCTTTTCCCGATTACGCGGGAACTCCACCAACTACTCAAAGAAAATTCCGAAGGCGATAAGCAATACCGCAAGTATGTGGATAGTATGAAAAGCTCCGTACTGACGGCTTTTTATACACCGCCACAGGTAATAGATGCGGTTTCCGCAGCCTTGCGTGATAGCGGTCTGAACATTGATAAATTCCTCGAACCCTCCGCAGGTATCGGCTCATTCATACAATCTTTTTCAGAAAATCAGAAAGCCAGTGTTACCGCTTACGAAAAGGATTTGCTGACAGGCAAGATTTTAAAACAACTTTATCCCGAAAGCAATATCCGTGTAAGCGGTTTTGAAGAAATACCCGAAAAGGAACAAAACAGCTATGATGTAATAGCCAGTAATATTCCATTTGGCGATACTTCCGTTTTCGACCTTTCCTATTCCCGAAGCAAGGACAGTGCAAAAGTACAGGCTGCCCGAAGCATACATAATTACTTCTTTCTGAAAGGTACTGATATGCTCCGTGAGGGCGGTGTATTGGTTTATATCACTTCGCAAGGTATCCTCAACAGTCCGAAGAACGAACCAATACGCAGGGCGTTGATGCAGGATAATAATTTGGTATCAGCTATTCGCTTACCAAATAACCTTTTTACGGAATATGCCGGAACAGAAGTTGGCAGTGATTTGATTATCCTGCAAAAGAATAAGGCAAAACAAGGTCTGAGCGAAGCGGAAGATCTGTTTTGCCAAAGCAGGCAAACAGCATACAATACACCAGGCAATGCTTTCTTTCAGGACAGCACAAGGATTGTGCATACCGACAGCAAATTAGATACCGACCCTTACGGACAACCTGCTTTAATTTACACACACAAAGACGGTGTTGCCGGAATTGCCAAAGACCTCAAAAAAATGCTTTCCGATGATTTTGGAAGGCACTTGAATTTGGGTTTATACAGAGGCGAACGGAACGATGAACCCATTGTACAAATTCCCACAATATCAACGGTTACGCCTCCGGTTGTTGAGCCTGTAATTATTCAACCCGAAACACAACATTTTACAACACCTGCTATAAGACAGGAAAGCCCACAGGAATTAAAACAGTTAACCATCTTCGACCTGTTTGAAAATACAGACGAACCCGTAGCAGTGCTTGCTCCTCCCAAAAGGGCTACAACATCGAAAAGACAAGGCGCTAATAAAAGCAGCCGTTCGATAGGTCGCCAGACAGACCTGTTCAGTAGTGCGATGCAGCAACCCTACACGCCTCCTGTTACCAATAGGGCAGTCAATGGAAATGTATCATCCAATAGCAAAAAACAGGAAGCTATCGGCGACTTGTTTTCGGGCATTAACGGGAATGGCCAAGCGGATAAGCCAGCCGTTCCCGACACCATTCCTGAACCTGCTCCGTATAGTGGCGAACTGCAATCGTTCCACCGCAACGATTGCCTTGTCGTGGATAACGATTGGGTTGGTCATCTGCAAGATGTAGATACTTCAGACGGTACGGCAGTTTTCCATCCATTGCAATTGCCATCCTTGCAGAAAGCAAGAGCCGAAGCCTACATTGCTGTACGGGATGTTTACCAAGAGCTTTACAATAAAGAGGCAAAGTTTCAGACCGAATACAAAGAAGAACGGGAAAATCTAAACCGCTTATACGATGCCTTTGTCAAAAGGTACGGTAATCTCAATAGTGCCGATAATATCAAACTGATTAAGACAGATAGTGCAGGTAAGGAAATCCCTTATTTGGAGCGTGTTGTTGGCGGTGTGATACACAAAGCGGATGTATTCAGCCGTCCTGTAAGTTTCTCCACCGTAACCATAGCAACGGACAATCCCGAAGAAGCGTTAGCGGCATCGCTGAACAAATACGGAAACGTGGATTTGGACTATATGTCCGAAATCAGCCATATGCCTGACGAGGCTTTGAAAGAAGCCTTACACGGTCGTATTTTTTACAATCCCTTGCAAAAGGAATACGAAATAGCCGAACGCTGGATTGCAGGGAACGTAGTAGAAAAAGCCCAAGAGGTACAAACCTACCTCGAAAGCAATCCCGATGATGCGGAAGCCAAAGCAAGTCTTAGCGTATTAGAAGAAGCCCGACCAAGACGAATTGAGTTTGAGGAACTCGATTTTAATTTGGGCGAACGCTGGATACCCACAGGCATTTATGCCCGCTTTGCCTCGCATTTGTTCGATACGGATGTACGCATCCATTATTCAGAAAGCGGGGATGATTTTTCCGTAAGCTGTGGACAGAAGAATTTGCATATATGGGAAAAATATGCCGTCAAAGCCGAAAGCCGGACGTTTGACGGGATTGCTCTTCTCAAACACGCATTGGTAAATACCACGCCTGATATTACCAAGAAAATCACTATTGATGATAAAGAGGTCAAAGTACGGGATATGGAAGCCATACAAATGGCGAACACCAAGATTGACGAAATCCGTACCGAATTTACCAATTGGCTTCACGCCCAAAACGATGAGTTTAAAAACAGGCTGACCGACCAATATAACGATACATTTAACTGCTTCGTTAGACCGAACTATGAAGGAACGCATCAGGACTTTCCGGGATTAGACCGTAAGGCATTGGGCATTGAAGATTTGTATTCCAGCCAAAAGGACACCGTTTGGATGATAAAGCTGAACAACGGTGCTATCTGCGACCACGAAGTAGGTGCGGGAAAAACCCTTGTGATGTGTACCGCAGCACAGGAAATGAAGCGTTTGGGACTGGCACACAAACCGATGGTTATCGGGCTGAAAAGCAATGTTCACGAAATTGCCGAAGCCTACCGCACTGCCTATCCACACGCAAAAATCCTGTTTCCTGGCAAAGAAGATTTTACGCCCCAAAAACGCCTGCGAATTTTCGGCGATATTAAAAACAACGATTGGGATTGTGTGATACTGACACACGACCAATTCGGAATGATACCGCAATCGCCCGAAATTCAAAAAAAAATACTCGAAACAGAATTGGACAGTGTGGAGCGTAACCTCGATGCCCTGCAATCGCAAGGCAAGGAAGTTACCAGAGGGATGCTTGCCGGAGTAATCAAGCGTAAAGAAAACCTCGAAGTCAAGCTCAAAACCCTCGGGCACGATATTGAGAACCGCAAAGATGATGTGGTGGATTTTAAGATGATGGGCATTGACCATTTGTTTGTAGATGAAAGCCACCAATTCAAAAACCTGATGTTCAACACAAGGCATACACGGGTTGCCGGATTGGGCAATGTGGACGGAAGCCAAAAAGCGATGAACCTACTCTTTGCTATCCGTACCATTCAGGAACGTACCAATGCGGATATGGGGGCAACTTTTCTTTCGGGAACGACCATCAGCAACTCATTAACGGAACTGTACCTGCTGTTCAAATACCTGCGACCAAGAGCAATGGAAAAACAAGGCATCCATTCTTTTGATGCGTGGGCAGCCATCTATGCGAGGAAAACGACCGATTATGAGTTTTCAGTCGCTAACAATATTGTGGCAAAAGAACGCTTCCGATACTTCATCAAAGTGCCGGAGCTTGCCCAATTCTATTCTGAAATCACGGATTACCGAACGGCAAAAGATATAGGCATTGACCGCCCTGAAAAGAACGAGATATTGTATAATATACCGCCAACTCCCGACCAAGCTGAATTTATCCAAAAGCTGATGGAGTTTGCAAAGTCAGGCAGAGGCGAATTACTCGGAAGACCGCCACTAAGTCCAAGTGAAGAAAAAGCAAAGATGCTCATCGCTACGGATTATGCCCGTAAGATGTCGCTCGATATACGTATGGTAAGCGCTAGGTACGAAGACCATCCCGATAATAAGGCTTCGCATTGTGCGGCAAACATTGCCAAATATTATAACCAATACAATGCACAGAAAGGAACGCAGTTTGTTTTCTCCGATCTGGGAACCTACAAGCCGGGCGAATGGAATGTGTACGCTGAAATTAAACGCAAGCTCGTGGAAGACCACGGTATCCCTGCAAACGAAGTCCGTTTTATACAGGAAGCAAAAAATGACAAGCAACGCAAGGAGCTTATCAACGGGATGAACGAGGGTAAAATCCGTGTGCTGTTCGGTTCTACAAGTATGTTGGGAACAGGCGTAAACGCACAGAAAAGAGCTGTTGCCGTTCATCATCTGGATACGCCGTGGCGACCAAGCGACCTTGCCCAACGTGACGGTAGGGCTGTCCGAAAAGGCAATGAGATTGCCAAGTTCTTTGCCGATAACAAAGTAGATGTGATTATTTATGCCGTAGAAAAATCATTGGATAGCTACAAGTTCAACCTATTGTACAACAAACAACTTTTTATAGACCAATTAAAAACCAACAATCTCGGTAAACGAACCATTGACGAGGGCAGTATGGACGAAAAATCGGGAATGAACTTTTCGGAATATGTAGCTATCCTGTCGGGAAATACCGACCTGTTGGATAAAGCTAAATTAGAAAAACAGATTGCAGGATTGGAAAGTGAAAAACAGACGTTTAACCGTTCTAAATTCAGTGCCAAATACAAGCTGCAAGACTTTACGGAACTGCTGGACAGTGCACAATCACGCTTAAACAGAATGAGCCTTGATTGGAATAACCTGCAAGAACGCATACAAAAGCGTTCGGATGGCACTATCGCAAATCCTGTACAGTTGGACGGTTTACCGCCCAACGCTGATATAAAACAAATTGGCGCAAAGGTTAACCAGCTTGCGGACAAAGCCCGCACCGGAGGTCAGTATGAAGAAATCGGTACGTTGTACGGATTTACGCTGTTGGTAAAAACCGAAATGTCCGAAAAAGAGGGTGTAGATATTAAGGTAAACCGTTTTTTGGTGCAGGGAGAGGGCAATATCAAATATACCTACAACAATGGCATAATGGCGAAAGAACCTGAAACCGCATCAATGAATTTTTTGAGGGCATTGGAAAAATTGCCCGGCTATATCAAGCAGGAGCAAAAGAAAATTGCGCAAATTCAAAAAGATTTACCTGTTCTTCAGGAAGTGATAAATGGTGCGTGGTCTAAAGAAAACCGATTGAGCGAACTCAAAACGGAACTGGCTTCCGTTGAGCGAAAAATACAGTTGTCTATTATGCCGGAAGCAAAAGAAGAACCTGCGGAACAAGTCGAAAAACAGAAAGAAATTCCCAATATTTCGGAGAGTATTGTACGGACTAAGGGTATTCATTTGCCACGAGGAGTTTTATAGTATAATAAATAAAAAAAGGGAGGTAATTAAAACTTGCTTCCTCTATTGCACCAAATGTTGTAAGTTCGGATCATTACTGATACGCTCCAATTCTTTTTCGATAATTTGTACAATGTCTTGTTTTATCTGACGGTAATTGCTTTCAACTTGCTGTTTCATTTTATCCTCGCCCTGTTCATCTACAAAAGAAAGGATTTGCGGTATCTTTTGATAGGCTTTCGTTTCGGATGCAACCTTTTCATTATCCACCACGATTTCAGCGTGAAATATCTTTTGCTCGATACGTTCATCAAAATTGTCAGAAACAGAACCGACAAACATACCCTGTGTTAAAGTTGAAATTTTGGAAGCCGGAATAAGGCTGTCCAACTGTGTGGATATGGAAGTAGATTTATCGTTGCGGTTGATGGTCATACTTTGACGTTTCTGCAATACTTTTCCAAAGCGTTCCGAAAGGCTCTTTGCCGTTTCGCCGACAACCTGACCACTGAAAATATTACCTACCGTATTTTGGATAACCTTTGCCTCCTTATCTCCGTAATCTCTTATTAATTGCGAAAAATCCTGAAAGCCCAAGCAAACTGCCACCTTATTACTTCTCGCAGTTGCGATAAGATTATCCAGTCCCCTAAAATAAATTGTGGGTAGCTCATCAATGATAACCGAACTCTTTAATTGCCCCTTTTTATTGATGAGCTTTACAATTCTCGAATTGTATAAGCCTAACGCCGCCGAATAAATATTTTGACGGTCGGGATTATTACCAACACATAATATCTTTGGCTCTTTAGGATTGTTGATGTCCAATGAAAAATCATCGCCTGTCATAACCCAATATAGCTGTGGGCTAATCATTCTTGATAATGGAATTTTTGCCGAAGCAATCTGTCCCTGTAATTGGTCTTGTGCTCCGCCTTGCCACGCATCCATAAAGGGCGATAAATAATTTTCCAAATCGGGATATGAAGTAAGGATAGTAAATACCTCCGAATACTTTTTATTCAGCAATTCGATAGCGTGTGGGAATGTACAATGCTTTCCGTTTTCATAAATTTTCAGATACCAGATTATGGCTGCCAACAGAATAATTGGGCTTTCCACGAAAAAATCGCCCTGTTTCTGTATCCAGCTACGGTTGAGGTTCAGCATTATGGTATAAGCAGCTTCGTAAGCATCTGAAATGTCCGTCATAAAGACGGGATTAAGCGGATTGCAACGGTGGCTCTTGCGTGGGTCGTCGAAATTTATCACATAGAATTTTGGCTGTACTTTATACTTATCCTGATGCTTCAGCAAATGATTGTAGGCAATGGTAGAAAGGTCGTCAAACTTGAAATCGTAGATGTACATACTGAAACCTTTCTCAATCTGCTGCTTGATGTAATTGTTTACGATGGCATACGATTTTCCTGAACCCGGAGTACCCAACACAATCGTTGCCCGAAATGGATTGACGATATTTATCCAACCGTCATTCCATTTGTTCTTATAATAAAACTTCGTGGGAAGATTGACAGAATACTCGTTTTCCATCAGCTTTGTTTCCTGCATAAAACTTTCGTTTTCGTTGTTGAAAACATCGTCCATCAAATTGGTACGGAGCAGGCGGCTCATCCAAACTCCAGCGACCATCAGAGCGATATAGCCTAAACCTGTGGTAAGGATATAAAGAAATGTAGCGGTGTTTAACGACAGCTTTAATAAAGGGGCATTCAGAAAGAACAGGATAAAGCCAATGCCCAAAGCCACATATATTTTAGACCAGGTTATTTTTTCGTCCTTAACTCCCTTAGTCCCCAAACAGCTTAGAGCCAGCAATACCAATGAAAAAACTTTGGTATATAAGTTGTGTTCAAATAAACCCGCCGTTCGGTTGAAGTTCCCTAAAATTTTGTTGATTATTTCTAATATCCAGCCACGTTCCATAAAGAAACCGTAGCAAAACCAATAAAGGTGCATCAGTACCAAAAGGATACTTACTGCCCGCATAAAAGCCATAATCTTGGCAAGCCCTCGTAACTCGTCTTCTCCCTGCATTATTTTAATTATTAATGTTCGGGCGTGAATTTAAAGGCTACAAGGAGTGACTATATTAATGTGGCAGTCAATGGCGGTGCGTGGCTGTGTTTGGCTGATTGGAATTGCAACTTAAAAGTGGAGACTTTTTATGCTGCTAATCTCTGTTTTGATCGGTAGAACATTTCCATTTCATTTGGCGTTCTATATCCAATTGCAGAATGTATCCTTTTGGCGTGGTAAAATCCTTCGATGTACCTGAACACCTCTAGCTTTGCAATCTCCCTGTTGGCAAATTTATGATGGTATATACATTCTGTTTTTAGTGTTTTGAAAAAGCTTTCAGCTACAGCGTTGTCCCAGCAGTTACCTTTACGGCTCATGCTCTGTTTTATACCGTTTTTATTTAGGATAAGCTTGAACTCATCACATGCATACTGAATCCCTCTATCGGAATGAAATATCAATCCCGTTTTTATCCCCCTGTTTTTTATAGCCATTGTCAATGCCCTAACAGTGGTATTACCTGCAGTCATGTCATTGCTAAATGACCATCCAACCACTTTCCGGTCAGCCAGATCAATAACAGTAGTAAGGTAAGTCCACCCGGAAGCAGTCTTTATATAGGTAATATCACCAACCCATTTTTGGGATAATGTACACGCTGAAAAATCTCTACCAAGGAGATTTTCAGCTACCCCGTACTTATGGTTGGAATCGGTGGTCACCTTATATTTCCTTCGTATCTTGCTTCTTAAATTCAATTTCTTCATTAAGCGCGCTACATATGACCGGGATACCTGCTTGTTCTTTTTCTTCAGTTCCTGGGTAATGCGGGGGCTTCCATATATCTGATGGCTGTTATCATATTCCTGTTTTATCAGAGTAGACAGTTCAGCTGTCCTTTTCTCCCTCATACTCTGTGGTTTGATAAGCCACTTATAAAATCCGCTACTGCTAACTTGGATCGTATTGCACATCTTTTCAACTGGAAAAGTATTTATATGTTCACGTATGAACTCATATTTTCTCAGTCTCCCTTGGAAAAGATGGCCACCGCCTTTTTTAAGATTGCGTTCTCTAATTCCGCATCCCGTAATCTCTTCTTTAGTTCCCTGATTTCTTGCTCTTCAGGACTCAATTTGTCGTTTTTAGGCAATACGGTACCACCATTATATCTGGGATCCATCCGCCATTTACTCAACCTACTGGCATCCATATCCAGTTCTTTTGCTGCTTCTAATACCGATCCTTTGCTATAAGAAAGTTCTACTGCCATTTTCTTAAAGGAATCGTCAAATACTCTTTTCATCTGTTAACAAATTTAAATCTATTTTTCAAATCTGTCTCCACTCAAAGGTAGCAACTCCAGATTGCTATTTCTGACCTCTTTGACGTTTTCTTTTCTTCTTCATTTTATTGGCAAAATCCTGTTCCTCATAATCTTCGCCCTGTGCTTCGGGAAGCAAACCGCCTAATGCTTCAATCAAACCGTCTTCGTGTTTTTCAAAAGTATTCAGGAAGTCGAACAAATGATGTGGTTCTTCCGCAGGAAGATCCGCATCATTTGATATGGATATTTTAGGTTGTTGTACAACTGTATCTTTAATCTCCGGTTTGATGTTATTGTTCCAATAATCATTAAAGGTATTGGCAGAAAGCTCTTTTGCTAATCGTGAACCGTTCCAGACCGTTTTGGAATTGTGGTCTATAAACGTCATTCCGTAAATACGACCTGTATCATTTCTACGCATCACTACGTTAATACCCTGTTCGCCTAACTGTTTTTTAAAAGCCTGCTCATTACTTGTTGATTGCAGGGCAATGGTAACGGCAGCTTTAATGGTTGGTTTTGTCGGGTGGTCTTTTAAAGCCTCTTTGCTTTTCGCAAAATGAAATTCCAAAGCCGGAAGCCCTGCGTTTTTACCAAACAAAGAAGCCTTGAACGGATGCCCGGCTCTTTCTCCCTTTTCATTTAAAGGAATGTATAATAAACCCTGCCGCATCTTTCCCTGCAATTCGCCCTCCACTTTTTCGGTGGTAATATTGAAAAGGGAAAGCAAGGCATTGTATTCTCCCAAAGTTTGGTATTGATAATAGTTAGGCAGGTGGCGGACTACCGAAGCGATTTGGCTTTTTACATCGCCAGCCCGATAATCTACCGGACGGAAAATTTTATCGTTCTGCTTATGCTCCTTATCTGTTGCGGGTATCAGTCCGTGTTGTTTTTCCAGTTCACGGCATATATTCATAGACCGCATTTTCTCGAATTTGTCTGAAATCTTTTTGCCCTGCTCGTCCACACAAACCGAAACAATATGAATATGGCTGCGGTCAATATCGGTATGTTTGAAGACCACAAAAGGCTGTTCGCCATAGCCCATTTCACGCATATACTGCTCTGCCATTTCCCTGAATTTATCATCGCTTACTTTGTCATTTGGGTCGGGATTGAGCGAAATATGCAACGTATGCTTTTCCGTATTGCGGTTGGCGATGAGGTAAGGAGCAAAAGATTGGGCTAATTGTGCAACCGAATAATGACCGTTAACAGTTTCAATCATCTTATTAGCAAACAAAATCTGTCCGTTTTCATTCTCTACTTTGAGCTGATTGTACGCCAATGCACCGTATAAATTTCCGCTTCTGCCAATTTTTGCTATCATTTTTCATTGTTTTTTTTATTTTCATTAATGGTAATGAAGCGTGCATAAGCTATTTTTTTATTTTTTGATGGATAGCTTATGCAGGTCTAACGCTGTTTTTTCAGATGTTTTGCTTCAAATTCCTCACTTATCTGAATGATTTTTTGACATAGCATCGCCATTTCAGCCGTCTGTTTTTCCAATTTGTAGAGAAATGCTGCGGCTTTTTTCTCGGAAAAATGCTTGTACAACAGTTTTACAATCTGATTATAATTCACGCCTACGGAACGAAACTGGCTGTGAAACGAAGTCAATCGCATATAAAAATCAACCGTCCCTTTATCAATCTTAACCGATTTCATTTCCTTACTGAACAACAGGGAAATGATAAACTTTGCTTTATTGGGCATTCCCGATGCTTCAAAAAGCGATAAAAGTTTGGCGTTTTCTTCGTCCGTAAGACGGAAAACGTGGCGGTGGATGCTCGGGTCGGTTTTTGGTGTCCGTCCGCCCTTATTCTGTTTTCTGTTACTGTTCTCGTTCATCACTAATCCATTTTTAATTTACACAAAACCCTGACTTCGGAAGGTGTTTTTCAGCCCCCGGCAGGGCAAGTTGTTTTGAGGCACTAACTCGGTTTCGAGTGCCTCAAAACACAACTTGCCGTGTTCTGGTGAACACAAAAATCCGCCCTTCGGGACGGATTAAATGTAGCAGGGATAAACGGCTTGATGCCGTTCTGCTTTTGTCCAGTTCCTCAAGATGCCTTTGCATAAATCTGTTAATAAAATTCTATATACAAAGTAAGACACTACTTATGAGAGCATCACAATCAGACACATAGCCAAACACTGCCTTTGGGTGCCAAAGACTACCACCCATCAATAACGAGCCGATTCAATCGCTTTATTTGCCGTATAGTTTTAATGCAGGTAATAAAAAATGTAATGAGGATAAAAAATAAATTGGGTTTTAGTACAGAAATTTTGGAATAAAAGCATAGGGTTTTAAAAACATAAAACTGTAAAAGCATAAAAGCGGTAAAGCAATTTACAAGTTGTAAGGTTTTCCAGTTACTAAAAATGATTACCCACCAAGCGGTAATAAAAGCAAATAACAATCAAGAAAATTTCCAAAAGGGGAATACAGGCATATAGGAAATAGGTACTATTTAAATAAACCAATATTCAAACCTGCCAAACAAATAAAATGTGTAACAATAAATCTTTAAATAATGGAAACAAAAAAGAAAACTTTAAAAATTAGTTTTTCAACGCCTAAAGGCGGTGTTGGAAAATCTACTATGACCGCATTACTTTCAAGTGTATTGCATTATCGTTTAGGTTTTAATGTCCTTGTAATGGATTGTGATTTCCCACAACACAGCTTAGCCAATATGAGGGAAAGGGATTTGAAAACTATTATGCAGAATGATTACCACAAAAGAGCTGCAATGAAGTTGTATCAAAGTATCAATAAAAAAGCATATCCGATTATCAGTTGTAAACCGGAGGATGCCTTGTCAAAGGCTTTAGAATACGTAAATCAATCTGCAATAGAGCCTGATATAACTTTTTTTGATCTTCCCGGAACAGCTAATACAAAAGGTGTGCTCACGACCTTAAGAACAATGGATTTTATTTTTTCTCCAATTAGTGCTGACCGTCTAGTTATGGAAAGTACACTGAGCTTTACTAAAGCATTCCTTGGCTTGCCCGAAACGGAGGAGAGTAATGAAGATCAGAAAATGTGGATGTTTTGGAATCAGGTAGATGGTCGAGAGAAAACAGGAATATACGAGGTTTATCAAAGCGTTATTAACGAACTCGATTTATCTGTGATGAATTCTCGGATAATGGATAGTAAACGTTTCAGAAAAGAGACGGACGATACACCGAACAGTGTATTTCGGTCAAGTCTGTTACCTGCCGAACCTCAACTAATGAAAGTAACGAGACTGGATTTATTTATTGAAGAATTTTTAAAAATTGTTAATCTCTAAAATAGTTAAGTATGTCAACAGATAAGAGAAGAAAAGATTTTGATAAGCCCGATGTTGATGAAGAATTAATCATGAATATCATGAGTGGTAATCAATCTGTTACTATACCCGAAGTTATTCAACAACAGAAAATACAGAAGGAAACAAAACCAAAAGCCCGCAATAGCTCCCTAAAGAAGGTGGATTATGAGGAGACATTTCTGGTCAATCGTTTTCCTTCAGGTCGAAACGGAAAGGTCGTTTACATTCGTCCAGAATATCACGAAAGGTTGTTACGTATAGTACAATTAACAAGAGAAGAAAAGACTACACTCTATTCTTATATCGACAACATTCTTGAACACCATTTTAGAGAGTACGGGGACGATATTACAGATTATTTCAACGAACGTTTTAAACCAATTTTATAGTTATGGAAATTGTAATAGTAATATGCCTGCTGATCGTCATTGTCCTGCTTTTGCAGGATAAGATTATCATTAAGAAAAGGTCAAAACAAAAACCTCCGCAAAAGAAAGTCAATCCGGATCTGCCCGATATTATGGGACAGCCCAAACCCGTAGAACGCCTTTCAGTGCCAAACACTGCCAATGAACGCCAGATTGAGGAACCAGAGGTAAATCCCGATAATTTAGACATTGAATACGACGAAAATGAAAACAGGAGTATTCAGATTCCGCAGGAAGAGCTGGATGAAGTTTTTAGCAATCAACCTGATTTTGAAGAAGAGGAAGAAGAATGGAACAGGTACGGAATATCTGGTGGCGATAATGGTTTTGCCCAAGGGGTTACCTTTGAAGAACTAAGCTCCGTGGGGATGTTGCTTCACCAAGAAAAACTGGAGTCATCTCAAAAGGAAACAGCGATAGCAATCGTTCAGAAAATACAGGGAACCGAATTATTTAGTCTGCTGGAAAATTCTATAGCGGGTGCATCCAGTAAAATTGCCAAGCTATTGGATAGCTCACTCTCATCTGAAACGGAAATCAGTTCTTCCACTTTGCGGAACAATGATTTAGATGATTTTGATATTGGGGAGTTTGTCTGAAACGGAATTATTTTAATTGAGCCTGAAAAACTAAATTTCAGGCTCAACTTATTTTTACATTTACTTTGCCAACTTCAATATTCTGTAAGCCCCTCTTGCTACAATTACAAATACAATAGCTCCAATAATCAAATCTGGATAACTTGAATTGAGCCAATTAACTAAAAGACCAGCAACAATAACTCCCGAATTGATAATGACATCATTTGATGTGAATATCATCGAAGCCTGCATATGCGCTTCTTTACTTTTGTTCTTTTGTAAAAGATAAAGGCAAAATACGTTTGCAATCAATGCTAAAACTGAAACGACAATCATTGTCTTGAAATCGGGCATAGCTTCAATTCCCATACAACGTCTGATTACTTCAACGAAACCTATAATGGCCAGTAAGACTTGGAAGTATCCTGCAAATCTGGCGATGTTGTTTTTTAAAGCGATTGTTCCACCCACGGCGATTAATGCCAATGCGTAAACGGCACTGTCGGCAAGCATATCCAAACTATCGGCTACCAACCCCATTGAGCCTGAAAAAACACCGAATAACATTTCCAATCCAAAGAACAGGAAGTTGATAATCAATACGATCCAAAGTAATTTCCGTTGCTTGTTGCTTGTATCTGTTTCAACAACGAAATTACTTTTTTCGGTTGAAACCAATGTCGTATTTAGATTCAGTGTTCCCAGAGCCAAAAAAATTGGCTCTGGGTTTCCATCGTGATAAACGTCTAATTTTCTATTGGCTATATCGAATTCCAATCCTTTTACCGTATCAAAGTCTTGCAGTTTCATACGGATTAATTGCTCCTCGCTTGGGCAATCCATTTTAGTTATATTGAATATGGTTTTTTCCATTTATTTTAAAGCTTAAATTTTATTCCTCCGTTAATCACAAATCCGTCCAAAGGTGCATAAATGTCTTTAAAAACTGGATTGGTTATTGTTCCTGTATAAATGCTGTCAAAGCGTGTTTGTCGGGTGTCGAGGAAGTTTTCAAAGTTGATGTACAGAGAAAATCTTTCCCAAATCTTTTCAGCCATAAATCCAGTAATAAAGTAATCTTTGCCCGTAGTTCCATTATTCAGTTTTTGGCGACTGAAATAATAGGCTTCCAGACCAATTTTCCATTTGTCTTCTATTTCATACATCAGGATGGAATTAATGCGGTGTTTTGGTGTTAAAGGGCTTTCTACAGTCGTTCCATTATGGTGTAATCGGGCATCTGTATAGGTATAACCCAAAAACAATTTCAGGTCATCATAACCAATTTTAATATTGGTTTCTGTTCCTTTGGTATGGATGTAGCCAGGAGAATTAACAAACTGATACAGATTTACAGAGGAGTTTTCAAGTAACAAGGGATTATCCAAATAGGTGTAAAAGAACAATTGATTTATGCTAAATGACCAATCTTCCCCAATGTAGGTGCGGTAATTGATGTCTGCATTTGCTCCATAACTTTTTTCCAATTTATTGGTCTTGTCGTCAATGGGCATTACATTTTGATATTGTAGGCGTTCGCTTTCTTCCGTAAAAATGGTAGGTGTTTTATAGCCAAATCCACCACCAACTCGTGAAGTTAAGCCCTCGGCAATGTGGAATAGAGCTGAAACTCTCGGTAAGAATACCACCCCATAATCCACAACATAATCCGTTCTAAAACCTGTTTCCAATTGAAACCAATCCGTAGCATTAAAAGAATTTTGTACAAAAGCACCGAATGTAGTCTGATTATAATCTCTCAACGGAGATGCCATAATCTGCTTTTCTTTGAAATTATCCGTCCAAATATTAATACCTGTGACCCATTCCGATTTTTCAGTACTGTTGGTGTAGTTGGCTTCGGTAAAACTTGCTGTTTGTGTTCCCTCAAACTGATAGTTTGGAATGGTAGTATTTCGGTTAAAATAACTTACACTATTTTTGACTTGAACAGTACTGTTTTCATTGATGATATGGTCGAAAACAAATTGTGTGGAATAGCGTTGTGTTTTATTTTCCTCAAAATATTGGTTTGTATTATCTCCATTTCCTTTGATGTAAAGCATATCACCTCCCAAACGGCTCTCGATCGTTGTGTTGATACCGAAGTTCAGTTTCGTCTTTTCATTGAAATAAACGAAGAGCTTCGGATTCAGTACATAGCGTTCGAATTGTGGAATAGCGGATAGTCCGTTCTTAGCAGGATCATAAGCTGCGTTACGGTTATGGGAAGCAAATATAGTTGTTCCAATTTTATTAAACCTTTGTCCATAAAAGCCGTTTATATCCAAACCCCTGCCGGATGTTCCATTGAGGTGAAAACCTAAATCTCTCTCATAGGTCGGCGTTTTGGAAATCAGATTGACCAGTCCAGCTATTGCTCCGCCTCCATATAGTGTAGATGTAGAGCCTTTGATGACTTCTACTTGTTTGAGGTCAAGTGGTGGTATCTGTAACAAACCCAATCCACTTGAAGCACCTGAATAAATGGGGAAACCGTCTTTCAGGATTTGTGTATATCTTCCATCAAGTCCCTGAATACGAATACTTGCATTGGCACTGGTAGGCGAAGTGGTTTGTACGTGAATACCTGTGCTTTCCGCTAAAAGCATACGAATATCTCCCGGTTTCATGTTCCCTTTTTCGCCCAGTTCTTCACTTCCAATAAATTCAATACGGGTAGGGATATTTTGTATACTCCTTGTGCTTCTTGTGGATGAAATGACAACTTCCTCTAACTCCTCTGAACTTTCTTTGAGTAAGATTTCAATAGGACTGTTGTCAGCTAATGGAAATTCCAATGTATCTATATAGTCGTTAAAACCGATATAGCTAAAATGTATTTCCTGTATCCCATCAGGAATATTTTCTATTATGATGAGACCGTTTTCGTTTGATGTAGCGGCAAGCGAGGTTCCTTTTATAGATGCTGTCACTCCAATCAAAAGATTTTTGTTTTCACTGTTTCTAATAACAGCATTTAAAGTGTTTTGTGCAAATACACAGAGATTTAGTGTCATAAAAAATGACACAAAGACTATTTTTTTCATTGTATAAAAAAACATTAATGTTTGAAAAATGAGAATTGACGGTTTGTAGCACCGTAATCTGTTATTGTGCCGAAGACACTAAAAACATTAATTAATCTTAGGGGGTTGCCAAATGGAAGAGAGGAAGTCTGAAACAGCTGACGCTGTTATTACACCTAATTTCTTTTTAGGTTGTTGGACATAATTGGATGTTAAAGCATAAAAGGAAGTAATTACAAATCCAGTACAGGTATTGCATTTAGAAAAAGGCGAGCAACATTCCATACCGCAATCGTCGCTATCTTGTTCTTGACTATTTGTTGTTTGATTCACTAGGTCAAAACATTTATCTTCCATAAAGCTTGGCAAGGTCGATAAGACCAAAACCATTAATGCTAATATGTACGACAAGGATTTCATTTTACGAAGATAGTAAAAACCTCTCTCTTCCTGTCAACACCTCTCTATTTTCTTTAGCAATTCAGCCACCCACAGCCAAACAATTCCTCTCACTGCCACTTTGTTAGAACGCTTTGATTTCTGAAACACCTTTGTCACGAAGCTCGCAAGAAGCGGGAAGACAATAACAATTTAATGTGTTTCAATTATGAAAAAACAAAGAAAAAAAGTTTTGATGGCAGTCGTTGCAATGCTATCAGGAATGGGTGCATTCGCACAAGGAAACGGTACAGCAGGTATCACCGAAGCTACCCAAATGGTCACCTCTTATTTCGACCCTGCAACTCAATTAATTTATGCCATCGGTGCCGTTGTTGGGCTAATTGGAGGTGTTAAGGTGTACAACAAATTTAGTTCGGGCGACCCAGACACAAGTAAAACGGCAGCATCGTGGTTTGGAGCTTGTATCTTTTTAATCGTTGCGGCTACCATCCTTCGTTCATTCTTCCTGTAATCCTTTGTCCTATGAGTATTTATAACATCAATAAAGGGATTGGAAGAACAGTAGAGTTTAAAGGACTGAAAGCACAATACCTCTTCATTTTCGCAGGTGGATTGCTAGGTACGCTCATCTTCGTGATGATACTGTATATGGCTGGGGTCAATTCCTACATCTGCTTGTTTCTGGGAGCAGGCGGTGCATCACTGATTGTGTGGCAAACCTTTTCATTGAACAGGAAATACGGCGAACACGGATTAATGAAAGTGGGAGCAAGAAAAAGGCATCCTCGCTACATCATCTGTCGCAAGCCTGTACACCGCTATTTAAAATTCACTCCTAAATCGAATGCCGTATGAGAAATGTATCAAAAACGACCACATTGGAAAATAAATTTCCTTTGCTGGCTGTAGAAAACAATTGCATTCTTTCCAAAGATGCAGACATTACCGCCTGTTTTGAAGTGCGTTTACCCGAACTGTTCACGGTCGCATCTGCGGAATATGAAGCCATTCATTCTGCTTGGCATAAAGCGATCAAGACCTTGCCAGATTTTACGGTTATCCACAAACAGGATTGGTACATCAAAGAGAACTACGCACCTGATTTAGCAAAGGAAGATCAAAGTTTTTTAGCTAAATCCTATCAACGCCATTTCAACGAGCGACCGTTTCTAAACCATTACTGCTACCTCTTCCTAACCAAAACCACCAAAGATCGGATGCGGATGCAGAGTAACTTTAGTTCGCTTTGCAAAGGCACGTTGATCCCGAAAGAAATCAGGGATAAGGAAGCGATCCACCATTTTATGGAAACCGTGGCGCAGTTTGAGCGTATCGTGAACGATAGTGGTTTTGTAAGCCTAAAACGCCTCACCGAAGATGACATTATCGGCACGGATGAAAAGCAAGGATTGCTGGAACAATACCTTACCCTTTCTAGAGAAGTCGGTACACCGATGCAAGACATTGCGCTTGGGGCTGAGGAAGTCCGTATTGGAAACAAAAGATTAAGTCTGCACACCTTGTCCGATACAGATGACTTGCCTACAGCGGTTTCAGCAGATACCCGTTTTGAGAAACTATCGACCGACCGAAGCGATTGCCGTTTGTCTTTCGCTGCTCCTGTGGGATTGTTGTTAAGCTGTAATCATATTTACAACCAATATTTATTTTTGGATAATAGCGAAGCTAATCTCCAAAAGTTTGAGAAGTCCGCACGGAATATGCACTCTTTGGCTCGGTACAGTCGGGCAAACCAGATTAACAAAGAATGGATCGAAAAATATTTGAACGAAGCACATTCATTCGGGCTTTCTTCCATACGCTCACACTTCAACATTATGGCGTGGTCGGAAGACCCTGCTGAACTCAAACAGTTGAAAAACGATTGTGGCAGCGCATTGGCTTTAATGGAGTGTAAGCCCCGACACAATACGACGGACGTTGCAACGCTTTATTGGGCAGGAATGCCGGGCAATGCCGGGGATTTTCCGAGCGAAGAAAGTTTTTACACATTCATAGCGCCTGCTCTATGCTTCTTTACCGAAGAAACCAATTACCACAATTCGCCATCCCCATTCGGGATAAAAATGGCGGATAGATTGACGGGAAAACCTATCCATTTGGATATTTCGGATTTACCGATGAAGCGTGGGATTATAACGAACCGGAACAAGTTTATCTTGGGTCCATCAGGCTCTGGAAAATCGTTTTTCACCAATCATATGGTACGCCAATACTACGAGCAGGGTGCTCACGTATTGTTGGTGGACACAGGTAATTCCTATCAGGGATTGTGTGAACTCATCAAAGGAAAAACCAAAGGCGAAGACGGTGTGTATTTCACTTATACCGAAGACAACCCCATAGCATTCAACCCTTTTTATACCGACGACGGCGTTTTCGATATTGAGAAGCGTGAGAGTATCAAAACGTTGATATTAACCCTTTGGAAACGTGATGATGAACCACCTACGAGGTCAGAAGAAGTGGCACTTTCCAATGCCGTGTCCGGCTATATCGAACGTATCAAAAACGAGGGTGTTTTTCCGTCATTTAATGGTTTTTATGAATATGTAAAAGGCGATTACCGTACGGTATTGGAAGAAAAACAGGTTCGTGAAAAAGACTTTGATATTGCCAATTTTCTTAATGTATTGGAACCGTACTACAAAGGCGGAGAATACGACTATCTGCTGAATTCGGACAAGCAATTAGACCTATTGTCAAAACGGTTTATCGTGTTTGAGATTGATGCGATAAAAGACCACAAAATCCTATTTCCAATTGTGACCATCATTATTATGGAGGTATTCATCAACAAAATGCGCCGATTGAAAGGTGTCCGCAAGCTGATTTTAATTGAAGAAGCCTGGAAAGCTATTGCCAAAGAAGGAATGGCGGAATATATCAAGTATTTGTTTAAAACGGTTAGGAAGTTTTTCGGGGAAGCTATTGTGGTAACACAGGAGGTGGATGACATCATTCAATCACCTATTGTAAAGGAAAGTATCATCAATAACTCCGATTGCAAGATACTCTTAGACCAGCGCAAGTATATGAACAAGTTTGATGATATACAGGCGATGCTAGGTCTCACGGACAAAGAGAAAGGACAAGTATTATCCATCAATATGAACAACGACCCAAACCGATTGTACAAAGAAGTTTGGATTGGCTTAGGTGGTACGCACTCGGCAGTCTATGCCACCGAAGTGAGTTTGGAGGAATATCTCGCTTATACCACGGAAGAAACCGAAAAAATGGAAGTGATGCAACTCGCATCAGAACTCGATGGGAACGTCGAACTCGCCATTAAGCACATCGCCATGCAAAGGCGTGATAACGCCAATCAATAATTATTAATCATTTAAAAATTTCAAAAAAATGAAAAAGATCCTTTTTATGGTGTGTACGGCATTGATGCTTGCCGTAGCACCGTCTGCAAAAGCACAATTTGTCGTAACCGATCCAGCAAATCTCGCATCGGGTATTCTTAATTCTGCTAATGAAATCGTCCAAACTTCTTCCACAGTAAGCAATGTGGTCAAGAATTTCAAAGAGGTTGAAAAAGTCTATAAGCAAGGGAAAGAGTATTACGACAAGCTGAAAGCCATCAACAATTTGGTAAAAGATGCCCGCAAAGTACAACAGACTGTTTTGTTGGTGGGTGATGTTTCTGAAATGTACGTACAGAATTTTAGTAAAATGATGAACGATCCAAATTTCACTCCACAAGAATTGGTCGCCATTGGCAATGGCTATTCAGCCTTACTAAACGAAAGTACCGAACTGTTGAAGGAATTAAAGCAAATCGTAACCTCATCCAGTCTTTCGCTGAATGACAAAGAGCGTATGGACATCATCGACCGCGTGTATAAAGAAGTAAAAGACTACCACAGTCTAGTTCGCTATTACACGAATAAGAACATTTCTGTAAGCTACCTGAGAGCGAAAAAGAAAAACGATGCCAAAAGAGTGCTTGATCTCTATGGAACTTCTAATCAAAAATACTGGTAACAATGGAATGGAATAATCTTCATGAAGTTTTACGCTCGCTGTACGATGATATGATGCCGCTTGCAGGCGATATGGCAGCAGTAGCAAAAGGTCTGGCAGGATTGGGAGCCTTGTTCTATGTAGCATTAAAGGTTTGGCAGGCATTAAGTCGTGCCGAACCTATTGATGTGTTTCCGCTCTTACGTCCGTTCGCTTTAGGACTTTGTATTATGTTTTTTCCAACCATTGTATTGGGAACTATTAATGGGGTGTTAAGTCCTGTAGTTACGGGAACACATAGCATACTTGAGGACCAGGTGCTTGATTTGAATAAACTTCAACAGCAGAAAGACCAATTGGAATATGAGGCAATGGTCAGAAATCCCGAAACCGCTTATATGGTATCCGATGAGGAATTTGATAAAAAATTGGAAGAATTAGGCTGGTCGCCCTCCGACATTGGAACAATGGCAGGAATGTATATGGACAGAGGTGCTTATCAAATCGAAAAAGCTATAAAAGACTGGTTTCGCAATCTATTGGAAATACTCTTTCAGGCAGCGGCTTTGGTCATTGATACCATACGTACTTTTTTTCTGATTGTCCTATCCATACTCGGGCCAATTGCTTTTGCTATATCCGTCTGGGATGGTTTTCAATCCACCCTTACCCAATGGCTCACAAGGTATGTTAGTGTTTACCTCTGGCTACCTGTTTCAGATTTGTTCAGTTCCATGTTAGCAAGGATACAATCATTGATACTGGAAAAGGACATTGAAATGTTATCCGATCCAAATTACATCCCTGATACCTCAAATACGGTGTATATCATTTTTATGATTATTGGTATTGTAGGATACTTTACCATACCAACGGTAACAGGATGGATCATTCAGGCAGGTGGCGCAGGAAACTTTACTCGAAATGTAAACTCAACGGCTATGAAAGCCGGAAACATTGCTGGAGCTGGCGCAGGTTCAACTGTTGGGAATATCGGTGGAAAATTAATGGGAAAATAAACAATCAAATCATCTAAAAAATGGAATTTAAAACGCTAAGAAATATAGAAAACAGCTTTAAGCAGATAAGATTATATGCCATTGCATTTGCGGTTCTCTGCATCAGCGTGGTGGGATATGCTGTGTGGCAGTCCTACCGCTTTGCAGAAGAACAACGACAAAAGGTTTATGTGCTGGACAATGGAAAATCATTAATGCTGGCTCTTTCACAGGATGCCAGTATTAACCGACCTGTGGAAGCAAGAGAACACATTCGTCGTTTTCACGAACTGTTCTTCACATTGGCTCCCGATAAAAATGCAATTGAAAGCAATATGAAACGGGCATTTAATCTGGCTGACAAAAGTGCTTTTGATTATTACAAAGACCTTTCGGAAAAGGGCTATTACAATCGTATCATATCAGGTAATGTACAGCAACGTATTGAAGTGGATAGTGTGGTCTGCAATTTCGACACTTATCCGTATTCGGTAAAAACCTACGCCAAACAGTTCATTATCCGTTCGAGCAACGTCACCCGTCGTAACCTGATTACCTCCTGTTACCTGGTTAACTCCGTCCGTTCAGACAACAATCCACAAGGGTTTAACATTGAAAAGTTTGCAGTAACGGAAAACAGGGATATCGAAGTGATTGAACGCTAAAAACAGAAATTATGAAACAGTTACTTGATTTAGACACATTCGCAAAAACCTTAACGGATAAAGGATATGACGGTTATTTCCAAACAGAAGCGTCTTATGCCGACAAGCTAAAAGATAGCATCAGCAGGTTTTTGGAGGCTTGTAATAACGGAACTGACAAACCGATGTTGTCTAACATTATGATGCTAAAAACCTATCTGGAATGGAATGGCGATGATAAGCCAAAGGTTGAATGCAATATGTGGGTAAAGTTTGAAAACGGTCTTTTCGATGTTCAGAAAATGAACATTGACAGAATAGATCAGTATGGGCAAATATTGAAGCAATCGAAATTGACAGACCTCTCTATAAATTCGGTTCCGACAAGAAAAGAAGCCATTGCACAAGTATCCGAAAAGCCTAAGGAGCAGTTGTCTAACCAAAATAGACGGTTCAGAATGCGATAACCGATAATCATTAAAGTATGAAAAAATTAAGAGCAAAGATGGACAGGTACTTTGACCAATTGGACGATCGCTGGCGGGAGCTTCCTATACGCAAGCAGCATAAATATACCCTCTACTTTTTTATGGGTTATCTGATGCTTACCGCAGGGGTCATTGCCAAGGTTTGGTACGATACAGGAAAGTCTGAAAACAATCTAAAAATTGAGCACATCGAAAACCCTGTCCTCAAAAAAAAGGAAAGTCCTGCAAGCTTGCAGGACAGTATATCAACCATTTTAAAAAATAAGATTTATGAAAGAAAATGAGAATAAAAAGACGGTTGTTCGGGTAACGGAAGGTAATCCGAAAGAAACTGCTGATGTGCTGCAGGACAGTACACAAACAAAAGCCGAAAGGCTTAAAAAGCCACTCATATTCGGCTTGATGGGCATTGTCTTCGTGGGGTGTATGTACCTCATATTTAAACCATCTGAAGATAAAAATGAGATGGAAAACATTGGATTGAACGATGCTGTTCCACAGGCTACGGAAGCAGGATTGCAATCAGACAAGCAAAAGGCATACGAACAGGAGATGTTAGAACAGAAGGATCGGGAAAAACGTAATAGCCTGACAACACTTTCAGATTACTGGAATACGGACACCTCACAAAGTATAGATGATGAAGTACCTGAAGAAGAAGCAAGCTATGGGTATGGTTCCGGAAGAAATTCGGGTAGATCGGGAAACTCTACCTTAAACAGCTACCGTAACGCACAAAGTACGTTGGGTTCATTCTATCAGGATAATAATTCGGAAACAATGGAACTCCGCAGGCAACTGGATGAGCTAAAAGAGCAATTGGCCGAAAAAGATGTGCCTCGTGCTACAACAGTAGATGATCAATTGGCATTGATGGAGAAATCTTATCAGATGGCGGCAAAGTATCTTCCACAAGGTACCACAAGTACAGGAGAAGCTGCTCCTGCTGCCAATAACAATACTGCATCCAATACTTCTGCTGTTAATCAAAAAGAGCATTTTGTGGCATTTACGCCTGCAAGAAAAAGTACCGTTTCTGCTTTGTACCGTGAGCCTTCCGATGCAGAATTTTTAGACAATTGGAGCCAGACCAGAAACCGTGGGTTTTATACCGCAGGTTCTACGGAGCAGGTGGTACAACCAAAAAACAGTATCAAAGCCAGCGTACACGAAACACAGACGGTTATAGGTGAAACTGGTGTTCGCTTGCGTTTATTGGAACCTGCTCAGACACCCAGCCGTACCATTCCAAAAGGAACGATTGTAACCGCTAACGGCAAATTTCAAGGGGGACGTTTACAGTTGAAGATTACCTCTATCGAATTAGAAGGCAATATCATTCCGGTAGATATAACCATTTATGATCTGGACGGACAGCAAGGTTTATACGTTCCGTATTCGCCCGAAATAAACGCCCTTACCGAAATGGCTGGCAATATGAGCCAGACAGGTGGAACCAGTCTGATGCTCACGCAAAATGCCGGACAGCAGGTGGCAGCTGATTTAAGCCGTGGCGTGGTACAGGGAATTTCTGGCTATTTCGCCAAAAAAGTAAGAACACCAAAAGTTACCCTAAAAACGGGTCATCAGGTCTTCCTCGTATCTAAAAAATAATGTTGAAATCAAATAAATAAGACAATGAAACCTGTCCTTTAGGACAAGCTTCATCTCCATTAACAATAATATTAAATAAGATGAAAAATCATTTAAAAACTTTTTGGGCATTTGCCCTGATACTCGGCTTTGCTGTACAATCTTATGCACAGGATAGTGTAAGAACAAAACTTGAATTGGGTAAGATAGAACCTTATAAAATGGAGGTCACCTACGATAAAACTTCGCATTTGATATTTCCGACCGCCATTCGTTATGTGGATTTGGGAAGTGAATACCTCATTGCTGGAAAAGCAGAAGATGCGGAAAACGTATTACGTGTAAAAGCATCAGTAAGGGATTTTGAGCCGGAAACCAATTTTTCGGTTATCACAAATGACGGTCGTTTTTACAGCTTCAATGTGTATTACAGCTCTTACCCGGAGGCATTAAGTTACGATTTACTTACGATGCAAAAAGCAGTAGATAAAGCCAATGGAAATGATGTGCTTTTTGAAGAATTGGGCAACAATTCCCCTTCATTGGCAGGCTTGCTGTTAGAAACAATTTACAAGAAAGACAAGCGAATTGTAAAGCATATCGGGGCTAAGAGCTTCGGCATACAGTTTATTCTTAAAGGAATTTATATACACAATGGTAAATACTATTTCCATACGGAATTAAGAAACCGTACCAATGTGCCCTTTCAGATTGATTTTGTCAATTTCAAAGTGGTTGATAAAAAGGTTGCCAAACGTACCGTAGTACAGGAACGCCCGATGATACCACTTCGTACCTACAAACCGCTTACGGAAATTTCAGGACAGACCACCGAACAAAATGTGTTCCTGTTAGACCAGTTTACCATTACCGATGACAAGGTTTTACTGATTGAAATTTTTGAGAAAAACGGTGGTAGACAGCAAACGCTTCAGGTGGAAAATTCGGATTTGATCAAAGCTCGTTTGATTAACGATATGCACCTGAAATTTTAATAACACTTTTAAATATAGCAATAAAATGAAAAAGTATATCTATACCGTGATGCTCATAATGTTGGGCATCACCACCAGTCAGGCACAGCGAATGTTGCCTAAGCAGAAAGGATTGGAAGTAAATGTTGGTATATTATCCGATGATAAAATTGGGAATGACTACTACATCAATATCGGTATGACCGTGAATGGCAAAAACGGAAACTACCAACTTTGGGCATTGGAATATACACACCAATTCCACGACTACAAAACTATCCGCATTCCGCAGGAAACCTATACAGCCGAAGGTGGTTATAGTTTCTTCCTGTTGGGCGATACTCGTAAGAACATCACACTAAACTTCGGAATAACAGGTGTGGTTGGTTACGAAACCATCAACCGTGGTGAAGCGATGTTGTATGACGGAGCAAAGATACTGAGCGAGGACAACTTCCTCTATGGAGCTGGCGGACGATTGACTTTTGAAACATATCTCTCAGACCGCTTTGTATTAGTTCTGCAAGGACGTACAAAGGTTTTGTGGGGTACCGATCTGGAACAGTTCCGTCCATCCGCAGGGTTGGGATTAAGGTTTAACTTTTAAAATGTAAAAACGATGACAGCAATTTTTAATAAATTCAGAATAGGACTATTGCCAATTTATGTACTTATAGCAATCCTTACAGTTTCTGTTACTCTGGTGTCTTGCAGCAAAGATGATGAACTCGAGATACAAAATGATTTTCCTTTTGAGGTAAATGTAATGCCTGTGCCTAAAGATGTATCCAATGGACAGACGGTAGAAATCAGGATAGCTATACAGCGAACCGCAGGTAATTACAGCAATACGCAGTATTACATTCGTTATTTCCAATTTGACGGTACAGGAACATTAAAGTATTACGATGAACCTCCGTACTTACCCAATGATCTGTACCAATTAAAAGGAGAGCAGTTTCGATTGTACTATACTTCGACATCAACGGTATCTCAATCCTTTGAGGTCTGGATTTCGGACAACTTCGGTAATGAAAAGCAATTGAGCTTTCAGTTCAATAGTAGCGATTAAAGAGAAAGAAGTCCTGTTTTGAATAGCAGGACTTCATTTTTTTGATAGTTCGAGAGAATATTTTTTGTAAATTCATAAAGTTCATATTTAAGTAGCTGTGATATGGTTGCATCATTAGTCATCGGTATAATATTTTTGTTTTCAGGCTTAGGGCTTCGTTACTGGATTAACCGTAGAAAGTTTTATAGGCGTGGACCTATGGGAGCAGAGGGTTTCTCATCTTATGAAAGTTCGGTTTTCATTAAATTGATTGAAAGGGTTGGTAAATGGGTAGCTTACGGACTGATAATTTTCGGACTTTTGTCGTTATGGGTTTATTCTCGTGAGAAAAAAGATATGGAAAAAGACGAGATCAAAACAGAGCAACCTACCCAATCCTAACAATCATTTAAAAATAAAATTTAAAAGCAAATCGGATAGTCCAAAAGGTTATCCGATTTTTTATTTAGATAAAAGTAAACTGCCAAATAGTACCTTTCAAAGCCAACAACTACAACATCAAGTAATTCCATTAAAAGCCTTTTTAACTTAAACTTCCACAGAAAAAATGAGTAAAAATGGAAGTTATTGCAATACAAAAATCCGTATTGGACGGAATGAAAGGTGATTTAAAAGAACTTTTGGAACTGACCGAAAGTGCTGTACAGAAATATAGTCCAATCTTTAAAGAGGAACAATGGCTCGATAATCAGGAAGTGTGTTTGATGATGAATATTACTAAACGGACTTTGCAAACCTACAAGAGTAAAGGTTTGTTGCCGTATTCCAGACTAAATCGTAAAAACTACTTTAAACTTTCAGATGTAAGGGCTTTGCTTGAAGCGGAACAAACCCATAAAACAGATAGTGATGAATTTACTAACGAATGAAGCCGAAGAAATCATTGTTCATCAGGAAATGATAACACAACTAAGAAATCGGATTGAAGAAATACTGAAAAATTATCGCCCTGTGATGAATGGTGAAATCTATCTTTCCGGAGAAGAAGTATGCAAATTGCTTCACATCAGTAAACGGACTTTACAGCAATACAGGGATGACCAAATTTTGCCCTACATACAGATTGGAGGTAAGATAATTTACAAGGAAACGGATTTAATGAATGTCTTAGAACAGAATTACGTGAGTGCCTATTCTAAAAAGTTATAGTCAATTTCAGAAAGAATTTGCTGTTCTATCAAAACGACTTTAGTATATTTGCTTAGTAAAATATAGAAAATCTTAAAGTGTTTTTACTTTAAGTTCCACATTGAAAACTGGTAATTTTTAGACAACGGGACGATAAGGAAGAACGCTCATGCTATAGGCGTGGGCGCTCGCTTATTCGTTGTCGGGTATACCAGTACCTCAATGTGCGGTAAGTTGTAGTGGCCTACGCTTCTTTTTTGTGCAGGCACTCCATTAATTTTATACACATATAGATATGGAAACTGGTACAGCACAACAAAAAATAACACTCGCTTTTATCAATGAGAAAAGTCCGATATTGGATTTAGTATGTGATAGTCTCACAGCTTTAGGATTTGAAATCACATTTCGATCCGAAACTATCGAAGATGGATTGTATCAATTATCTACTGCGAAAGAATATCCTAAAGTTTGCATTGTTGACCTTGATTTTTACGAGCATAAAATATTGTCACAACTTCAAAAATTAAGATTAGAATATCCTACAGTCAAACTACTTTCTCATAGTGATATTGACAATGAGAAAGTAGGCAAAGCTCTTTTAGATATTGGTTTTTCTAGTTGTTTACTGGTAGGTAGTGATGTTGATGATTTTAAAAGAATTATTAATCGTTCTATAATGGGTAGATAATAACTATTATAAGTATCTTTCAATTAGCTTAAAATTATCAGTATCCTGAATATATTCGTTTATACTATCCTTAAACACAATTTCCGTTTCATCTATTTTTTCAATGTGTTGGAGAAGTTCTTCAATCTCATCGAAACTAAATCCGTATTTAATTAGCCAAATTTCAGTTTCATTGTTTGTGCCATATTTCACGTAATTACTTAATACTTTAGCTCTAATGTCATTAGTTTTTTGGTAATAGAGTATAAAAGCACTTGACACTGGATCTTTTATGGATAACGACAATACTTTATCTATATAGTCATATGTATCGTAAATTATCTTATCAAAATCAATATCAACTATACTGGTGTCCTGTGAAAATAATGGGACTGGGCGTTTAAATGATTTGTTTGGTAAGGGTTCTGCAATGCAAGAAAATCTTACCTTTTTCTTTGATAATAGTAGCCTAAATTCTTTTGGAGTTATTTCTTTTTTTAATAATTGCCTTCTAAGTTTTCTTCTGTAATCCTTTTCAGAAAGGAAAGCATGTCTCAATGAAATAATTTCTGCAAAGGACTTACCCTGAATCTGCCATAATAATATAGGTATTGAGGTACTAAGTACATTCTTCTCTCCATTAGATAATTCTGTACGCCGAAGGTGTGCCTTGTATATATTCTCAAATGACAATTTGATTCTTTTTCTTCGATCATTTTTTAACGCATAATACTCTTTTACAGTCAATGGCTCTAATTGTTTATTTAGAAAATTATCTAAAATAAAAGATATTTCATCATCGAGATTAGCACTTTGTATTCTATCAATCTGGCTTTCTGTAAGCTGTAAGTCAGCATTAAAAGTGTCGTTTTTAATTGCATCCACAATGTCTATAAAATCTTCGTTATGAGGGTCTGTTGGGTTATCTAAATTAGAAGTAGTTGTTAATGTTGATTCTTTATTAAGCCTTTCTATAAAAAGTTTTTTATTTTTCTTTTCAATTATTACATATCCATAATCGAAATGATCATTTTCTAAGGTTGTTCTGCCTGCTCTACCTATTAAATTTTTGAGATTAAGTGTCTTTTGATCTTCGTTGCCTGTAAACGAAAAATTATTAATCCAAACAATATCAAACGGCATGTTGATACCCTGAATCAAAGTTGACGTTGAAAAGCAAATTTTTGCGTGATGACCATTTACAAATTCTTCTATTATTAACCGTGCTTTCAGAGGTATTGAACCATGATGAATAACTATACCTCTTTTCATCAAGTATATTAATATTGAGTTTTTTTCTCTATCATCTTTTGTCCCTAAAAATTCTTCAAGTTTAGTAATGTAAAATAAACTCTTTTCATCTGTAACTTCTGGACATAATTCAATATATTCTGCAAAAGTCTCAATAAAACTTCCGTCGTATATTTTTGACTTAGATATATATATTAAAGCTGTTCCATTATCTTTAATGATTTCTTTAACAATATTATCATCTATGACTTTTCCTTTTATTCTATCATCGAAAGGCGAAAAATATTTAAAAACATTATCAGAATGCTCAATGTATATTTTCCCTACTGTCTTTTGATTGTATATTTCTGAATCTATGTTATTTGTAATATTATGCTTTTTAAATTGTGCGTCCGGATTGAGAACAAATGGATGAGTAAAAACTTTTTTGATATTATTTAGCTTTTTATCTATTCTTCTTACTAATGAGTCAAATTTCATTCCCCTAATTCCCTCTTCAGAAATTTGTGCTTCGTCTAATAGTATGAGTTCTAAATTTAGATTATTTATATTTCTAAAAATCTCTTCACCTCTTTCGGGAGTAATAATATAAATTCTATTCTTTGTACGTTTTGTATTAACAATTTCGATGAATTGAAGTACTAATGTTTCTTTAGGAACCAGCTTTTTAACTTTTATTAAGTATTCTGAAAGCAATGCTCTTGACGGGAGTATAATGATGATATCTCCTTTAGATTCTTTTATCAATTCTTGAAAAAGAAAAGATTTTCCTGCACTTGTTGGAGCAGAAAAAGAAAAATTCGTGTATTTTTTTATTGAATTGTATGCATCAGCTTGAACAGGTGTGAAATTGTGTCCAGTTTCCTCAATTATTGATTCAGCATATACATTGTATATTGTTTCAATGAAGGTACTGGGTGAGCTTGTTTTGTAGAAAAGTCCCATAAGAAACATCAGTTTTCCTTCATATTTTCTAAAATCTTCCGGTATATATTTTTTTAAATATGAAAGCGATTCCAAATGACTGTTATTTACAGGTCCATTTTTATGAAAGTCAAAAAGAATTTCTTTGATAGTTAGTTCATCAACTTTTTGTTGGAATAAGATATTGCTTAACATAATTCGACTGCAATTAAATATAGTTCTTTGTGTTTAATTATCTCTTTAATTGGATCGGAATCAAGAGCATTATTCAATATTGTGATGATGTTTTCACTATTAAAAGAGAATGCCGCCGCATATCCCTTTTCATCTTTAATAATATTTGCTTTTGTCGTTTCGTCTAAAAAAGGTTGTAACCAAAGCAACTCACCATTATCTCGATCGTTAATAAATTTCTTTATCTGTACTAATGCTTCAGGTCTAGGGGTATCATTAATACTAAACTTTGCTTCTCCAAAAATCAATAAATTAGCGGAGCTTATACTGTGGAAATCAAAACCAGGATTACCAGATATTTTTTCCTTCAAAAGTTCTGCAAGTGGAATTTTTTTGTGAGAAAAATTGACTTCTAATGCATGCTGGGCTGAATATGATACAATGTATTCACCAATATCTGTATTAACCGTAGTTGATACTTTCGCAATTATTTCATTTACTATTTTATTTATGGTTTTTTCAGCATTGGCTTTAAAAACCTTTTTAGAAATTTCATCCAAATCATTTATCCAACTTGTATCAGAAATATTAGTTTCTATCTCTTTAACAATAGGTATGAAATCATTAATTTTTATGTGAAGGCAATTGATATCGCAACCTGAACCACAGGGCAGTTTACTTAATGTTTTATTATCAATGTGGTTAATATTCATTTCAGTAGTTCTGATTTATAATAATTGGATTTCAAATAGATAGAATTTAAATACACTATTTACTCGGTATCAAATTTAACAAATTTAAGTGATGCTTCGACCTTCACAAAATCAAAATCTTCAGCTACTAATTCTGCGACGTTCTTTTGCTTCTTTTCTTTAGTCGCTGTGTGAAAAGAAAAGAAGTTCTCTAAAACAACGAAAGGGATACTAAATATCCCGTGCAATGGTGTCGCAACCTGTTTGATAAAATGTAAAAAGTGGAATTTATGAAACGGTACATTTTGGCTAAGGGGTTGCACCGATTTTAAATGCGAAAAGGCGGTTCCGACCAACGGAAGGATGCGTCTTTTCGCCGCCCGACTTTGGCTGTCAGGCGACTTTTAGGGGTTGGGTTTGGAAGTTCTTCAGATTAAGAAAGAAACCTCTGTTTTCGGTCATACCATAGCGTAACATAGACCAAAGTAAAGAGCAACCCATTTGTGCCAATGTTGCATTGATATACAAATCCTGCTTTTCCAATGCTTCCGCTAAACTGCAACTTGGCGTGTCGTCCGTTTGTTCGGACTGTTTTAGCAGTTCGCCAAATTCATCCGTAACCATTGGCAGGCTTGCCACCGTTTGGAATTTTTCGGAGTTGGGTTGTTTAATCTCTCCAATAGTAGATAGTATCACTTGTCCTGTTTGTTGGCTGTTCCCAAAATCTAACCAATACTTTGGTTCATCACGGTTAACTCTGCGTTTGCTCATCGCTTTGAGCATTTCGGCAATATCAAACCTTGCTTGTACATTATCCACGCAGGTTATGTAAATGGTTGCTTTTGCATTTTCGGGCAATCCACCAAAATTATTGCGTTCAAACTTTTGGGTTTCGGCTTTCCAATTGGTACCCATAAACCGATTAACGCGGTTTATCAAGGCTACCGATTTGGACAAGCCTGTTTCACTTGGTGCAAAACGCTGTCTGCCCAAATTGGCTTCCGTGATAACATCATCGTCCCATAAACGCACCTGCAACCCTGCGTGTTCCAATTCTGTTAGGCTGTGGCTCATTTCCATTAAGGCGGTCAGCACTTTTGAGCCTGTGCCACCTGCACCAATCAAATTGATTACAATCGGGTTGGTCGGGCTTATCAAATAGTTGTCCGTAAAATGAACTGCTGTTTTTACTGTTTCCATTACAATAGATTTTTAAGGGTTTTGTTATTCGGTTTCAATACTTCTTTTGGAAAAGGTTTATCTGTGTTTACAAGGTCTTTCCATAGGTTTACGCAATTGCCTTTTATCGGGTTATGATTGCCTAACAAATGGCTGAAATAGGAATTGAAAAAGTAATACTCCCAAGCCTGTATAAATTCTTCTACCGAAGCGGAGTTTTTAATATCAACGCTTACCGTACCCATACAGACTTTGCCGTCTTCATAGATATTGAAATAAGGCGTATAGTATAGTTTTGTCTTTTCTGTTGGTCTTTTGTCGCTTGCAAGGGCAAACACGCTCAAACCGTTTTTACTCGCTTTCCAAAGCATTGGCGGTATTGGTGCTATTCCGTTTGGAATTTGCAAACTGTCCACAAAATACATTTGCCGTTGCTGTGTTTTGGTGTACCAAATAACCGAGCCTTTTTCCGCATTGGGATTGATGTGCAAAATGTTGGTCGGCAAAATTCCGTTTGACTTCAAAAAGGCTTTGTTCTTTTCCTGTTCGGTATTGAGTGCTTTTGCCAATACATTTGCTTCTTTTACCGTCAAAGGGTGGGCATTGATAGGATTACCGTTTTTGTTCATATCAAAATGCTCTACATATACATCGGTATTGCTTCCTTTGGTTTCATAGAATACCAAAGCCGATTTTGGGTGGTACAATGTACCGAAGTCCTGTGTTATGTCGTTAATCGTTTCCATAATTTCCAATTTTAAAAGGTATGTAAAATGTCGCTTAAACTGTGAAGTAGTGTAAACAGTCGGTTTTCAAAACAAAGGTTGTTGGCGGTTATATCTCTGCCGTCAAACATTTTTTGGATAATGGGTTCTTCCATTTGTCCGTACTCCTGCATTTCATTGTTAACCGACTCTATAAGTGTTTCATTAAGCCAACCTTTGTGGTCAGCATAGAATGAAATATACTTTTCCATTCCGATAATGTTCTCCATATCTTCTTCCGATGCTTCTCCGTTGGGTTTCGCATTACGGAATACATTTTCATTCGGATAGGTCTGATAAAGGGCAAAGGCTTCTTTTGCTACGGTCAAGCACTCATTATCAAAATCGTCTTTGGCTTTAAAACTATTGATACGCTGTTCAAATACAGTCAGATTAGTGCGGTTGTAAATCCGCTGTTCCATAAAATCCCCAATATATTCGGCTTGCTTTATCTCGGCAAGATAAACGGTTGTTTGCTCGGTTTGGTCGTCCATTTCAACCCAATCGTTCATCATTTCGTACATCCAATACAAATAGCTGTCCTGTTGTCTGTAATATGGAATGTCGGCTATATGATACAAATAAGCACAAACGGACAATAGTAAATGGGCGTTTCTTTTCTGTTTGCGATTGTGCAACATTCGGTATAAGGAAGCAATAGGAATATAAAAAAGTGTTGAGCTTGTATTGTAACGTTCCTCACTTACGAAATAAGTTTTCTTACTATCCTGTACCAAACGAATTTCTTCCCAATCCAAAACCTTTTGTTTCAATTTTTCTTCCATATCCGACATAGCCAATGCCATATTGTAAGGATATGGAAATTGTTTACTCTGCATCGGTTCAATTTGGTAATGCTCGGCAAGTTTAGAAAGGGACTGAAAAAAATCCCTTTCCGTTTTATCCGATTTCCTGCAAGCCTGTACGGTTTTGGTTTCTTTCAGTTTTGGCAGAAACGTACACTTTAGAAAACCATTGGTAGCATTGCTATCGGTACTGATTTGCGTTTGTCTTTCCGCACTTCGTTTGCATCTTTTGGCTTTTGCATCCAATTGGCGAACTCGTTCAATTGTCGGTGCAATTGCCGTTGTCGTTGCTGTTCGGGAATGCTGATAGTTCCCGATAGGATATGTTTGTGCATAGTTCATTGCTTTAAGTATTTGGTTTAACCTTTTGTACCCATTACACTCTCGAATTTGTACTCTACTGCATCATCTTTTATCTGTGGTGCAGATGCTTTTGCCGTTGTGAGTATCGGGTACATATTGGCGTAAAAATTCATTACGGCTTCCACGCTCCAACGTGGTTCGGGGTCGGTCAGTCTGATGTCTTGTCCTTTATCTTTGAGTATAAACACTCGTTCTAATTGCGTTGCTAATAACATAACTTGTCGATTTTGGCATTAACGCTTTATTCTTCTTCGTCCGCTTCATCAATGGGATAATCTTCGCTAACTTCTTCCACTTTTGTCGGTTCGGCTTGCGGTTCTTCCATCGCTCCGAAAAGGCTCGGTGTGACGAACTTGTTTGACAATTCCATTTTACGTTTTCGTATCTCGTCCGCTTTTTCGGGAAACTCGGTTATGTCGGGAACTTTCATCCACGCTTCACGGAATTTGCCCTCTTTTTCGAGTTCGTCAGCCTTTGCCATACCGTCTTTAAACTTCTTGTCTTTGGCTTCTTTTTCCTTTTTGGCTTTCTCTGTTTTTTCTTTTTCCATTGCCGATTGCTGTTTGACAATTTCCATTTGTTTTACGAATTTTTCCATATCTACCATTACACCCGAAATGGTTTGGATTGGTGCGGTTATCTGCTGAAAAAATCCCTCGTCAAACTCTTGGGGCGTGGCATTGAATGTCAATGGTGGTATAAGGTTTTTGGCATTATCTCCGCATTGCTCGTTGTTAAGCAGTACCGATACGATTAGGTTGCTTTCTGCTCCTTTTGAAATGTTCAGTTGCAATACTCCTATAAAGTCCAACTGCTGTATCTGATTGAAAAAATTGGTATTCATCGCTCTGAAATTTTAATTGTTGTCTAATCCTTTTTTTATTACCATCGGTTTCTCGTGTATGTCCGTCCAATAGGCTTTTTGCCTTTTGTCGAAGTCGGAAAAACTTTTGTTTTCGTGGCTGTATCCTGTGTTCCTTTTAGCTATTTTGATAGCTTCCTTTAAGTCGGTTACTTCAATTTCGCAACCGTGCAAATCCGTTATTTTCATTATTCTACGTATGTGATTTTTCAGCAGTAAAAACTCCATTTTCATAGTAGCCTATAAGCAGTTCCCAAAGCCGTATAAGGCTGTCGGTATCTACATAGTATTGTTTGGTTCTGTTACAATAGATGATATATATCGCTTCATTTTTGTATTGCTCCTCAAGACTCTTGGCATTTGCCATGCTCTTGGCTTCCTCTATGGTAGTTGGTTTCATATCCCTTGTTTTATAGTAGGCTACCACCGATTAAGGCGGTAGCCTATTGTTATCTAATTAAGGTTGAGGATTTCCGTACCGTCCAAAGCAAATGAGGTACATAATTCAAAAGCCTTTTGAGTTTTGATTTGGGCAGTACCACCCAATACAATGCTCTGCAATTTGGCTTCATCATTCTTGTAATTTCTTACGTTCTGATAGTAGCCTGTAACAGCGTTGTACGCTCCGAACAATGTGCCTTTCGTGGTTTCCATCTGCTGTGTATCGCTTATCATAGCGTAGGCAAAGGCATCTTCTACGGTATTTTTAAATACGGTAGAAATTTCATCTTCCGCACCTTTTTTGATAAGGTCAAGCGTTTCCTTGTTCGGGCAAAGTGCCAATTGGATTAGCTTTTTAACCTCTTGGTCTGATACTTTTACCTTTGTCCATTCGTTGAAAATGCCCTCTAATTGGTTGCTCAAAGTATTGGCAAGTCCCATAATCTTGTGTGCGTTCTCTATACGCTGTTTTGCTCCCGAAGTATGTTTGATGCGAACTACATTGGTCATATTGCGTAGCGAAGCATTCAGCGTGTTTTGGCATACAATCCTCACGGGGGTAAATGCGGCTGTGATGCTTCCGCTACCATCGTGCGAAGTGGTCAGGAAAATATATTTTTCCGTTACATCATCGCCATTGCCTACACGGATATAGTCGGGCAGTTTGGCTGTGATAAAAATGCGTTCTCCGTTGCCCAATGCTCCTGCGGTTTCGTATAGAATACCCTCGCCACCGCCTACAATCGCATCAAAGAAATTAAAGGCTTCACGGTTTTGTACGATATGGTAATCCTTACCGACTACACCTAATACAGTATTGTTGTCGGTGCGTATGTTGGCGAAATAGTTGGGCACTGCCAATTCGCTACTGCCTATCTCTATACCTTTTGTGGTTTCGATAATGCCCGAACCTTTGGTAAACAGAGGGGATTTTACGACTTCGTAATCTAACCCTGCGTGTTTGATGGCTTCCTCACTCGTTGGATATTGCTCTACGATTTGCCCTAAACCGTGCCACGCTTTTTGCTGTACGCTAAAAAATGAATAACGTCCTGTTCTCTCGTTGAAATTGATATTATGTGCCATTTTGATAAAATTTTGATGTTAAAAAATGATTGAATAATAGTTGTTAAAATGGGAGGTCGTCCTCAGTGCCTTTTCCTGCTGTGCTGTTGCTTCCTGTTTGTGCAGTAGCCTGTACGGTTTCTGATTTTTTGCCACCGCCGTGCAGTTTGATGTTTGAGGTATGGAAATTCAGTCCTGCGTGTGCTTCTCCGTCATTTCCTGTCCACGCCCTTGCACTTACCCTGCCTGTGAGTTCCACCAAAGTACCCTTGGTGAGTATCTTGGCTACGTTCGGACTTATCCAGTATGAGCAGTCGAAATAGGTTGTCTGCTCTATGCGTTCGCCCTGTTTGTTACGGTAGCTGTCATTGGTTGCTACTGAAAAGTTTACTACTTGTTTTTCCTGTGACGTTGTGCGTACTTCCGCATCCCTTGTCAATCTTCCTGTGATGTTCATGATTTCTACTTTTTTGCGTTATGAATTTTTTTCTGATTTGATTTTTTTAGATTTATTCGGCAATGAGAGGAGGTGCTGAAGTTTCGTTTCACTTTTTCCATTTCCAATGCTATATTTTTCAATTACTGACATTTTTTTTATTCGTCTAAAGAGCCGGAGTATGCTTTGTTTCGTTTCACGAGCATAAAAGGTTAGTGTTTAGCAGGAACAAGGTTTTGCCAAATAAATACAACCCGCATGGGTGGAGATTTTTTGGCAAACCCGAAGGGCATGACCTTGTTTCTGGGTTAAGAACACGATCATACCTTTGCTCTTGAAATGGAACAAAAACAGCATACCGGTTCTTGAATAAAACCTATGTGGAAGCCAATGGAAAAGCATTGAGGAAATGTGCAGTGTGATCATAATACATGCACCTTCAGTGCAGAATTTTTAAAGCTATACTTCTTATTGTAATGGGCTCCAATAGCCCGATAAAGGGTATAGAAAAGGATAGGAAATGAAATTGAGGGTATTTTGCTATACTCTTTGTAGTGAGGGTCGACTAAAGCTCTTTTATTGTTGTGGAAGGAGTCAGGAAAATGTGCTTTAGAAGATAAGAAAAGGCATAAAAAAAGCTATTAGGTTGGACCTAGCTTGTATGAAGAATTAAAAATCTATTTATACGAACTTAAAGATGTGTTCTGTAATCAGATGTGTCTGGTGGTTCCGTTCCAATTCTTTGTAGGTCTCTATTATAGCAACCAGATGGTCTTTACTGCTGCATACAACGTATTTTTGAGCATTGTGGAACACAGCAAGATCCTTACTGGCATAAAACGCAACACTATTGACCCTTTTAAGTGGAGAGTCTGTACAGATAAATGTTTCAGCATTACCCAACGGCAATATAAAGTTTCCAAAATTGTCAATAGCTGATTTACTATCTTCGATCAAGGGGGCATCTCCCAAGATGGATATTATACGATCATTAGAATTTATAAAACTGTTTTTGTGAACTTGTAATATTTTTTCAGGACTCAAATCCTTTCCCTGATAAAAGGGCAGGAATGGAAATATGATGCGCTTTGTCTGCTTGAAAGTATCTGATTCTATCAGATGTCGGATGGCCTCAGTGTTATCCGAGCCATCATGGTTTTTCACAGTGATGGTGATTGGAAGCTCTTCATATAAATGTTTCTGATCTTCTTTTTCAAAAAGACTGTCGTTAGCAGGTAAGCGCCATTTAAGCGAGGATACGAATACAAGTAGTGAAGTGAGTCTTTCGATGGTAATACTGCCTTCCTGTGCCATTGCCGTAAGGTCAGCTGCGAATTTAGCATCGAGTTCTGCATACAGTTTTTCAAGGTTGTCATTCGGTATTCCTGCTATTTCAAGTGTATTACGATTCATCTCGAAAAACACTGATTTTGGACTTCTTTTTTCCTTGGAAAATGCACCTTTCTCTTTATCGTACAGATAGAGCATGTTTTCTGTATCGGCAAAACGTTTGATAAGAAATTGCGGAATGTAATGATGCCTTTTTGATATACTCATCTTTTTAATTTATGCTGGGACATAATTATTCTTTGACATTGAACAGCACCGCCATATATTTAACAGTAAAATTAAAGACTTGGTCTTTGGTGTACTTAATCAGATTATTTTCGTCGCCATTTATCAGGCTCTGTATATATCGATCCTTTTGCTGTACAGGTGCGTCTACTCCGAAAAGTTTCCTCCAGAACATATCGAACATATCGCGGTACTGCTGTATGGTCTTACGCACTTTTTCATGCACAATAACATTGTTCAGAAAAGTTTTCCTTTTGGCATCATCGAATATATGGAAGGTGAAGTGTTCTTCTTTATAGTTAATAAAAGATTGGTAGCTTTCTTCTTCATTTAAACCATAAAAGGGCAAAAATTTGATACTGTCTGTATTCTCATAGACCTGTATAACAAAATCGTTCATGAATATTATGTAGGGATTTCTATCGCTGGTAAAACCGATGTAATTCTGGGTATAGTTCGCATCGCCTCCCAAGGTTTGCAGGTATGTAATCGATAATGGAATAGATGAATCCCCATCTTCAGCAAGTATGATTGTTCGCAGTTTTTCAACGAACTCTTCAGGGAAATCCAGTATATTTTCGCAAACTGCACTGCGGTAAATCTGTATATAGAAGAAATTCCTGATGGTGATGAGATCTGCTTCGTTCAATCTGTCGTGCCCAGTGATATCATTTTTTCGAAAATGTGGCAGTATGTTATTGATGAAGGGATTTTCAATGTCGGTAAAGAGCTTTTCGCATTGACCACAGAATATATAATCTACAGAAAATGGAATCGACTTTGCATTTTCTATTTCATCTTCCGTTGGTTTCCTTCCAATGGTATTTTCAAGGGTTAGTTCATCCAGTCGCTGGAAATTGAAATCTATAAAAGGATTAGAATTATCTAAGGCAAAATACAATCCCTTTTCACGATCATTTACACCACCTAGATTTAGGCAGGTACGAATGATCGCATCGGTAAGGTAATGTGTGTTTTTTTTATTTGCTTCCCGTTCCTGACATAATCTACATATAGGCATTTTTAGTTTTTTTAGATGATGTATTAAAGATAAAAAAAATGAGCAGAATTGGAACATTAAGTAAGTACAATTACGACAAGAACAACCTTTGAAAGCCAATAGAAGCAACTGAAAGAGATGTCATGTAAATCTTCGATAGTTTAGCTTTCTATGATTATCAAATTTTTTGGAGATGAAAGAGAGCATTCAAAATACAAAAGTGACTCCCGAAAAGCTTGCAAAAGTTTTAAAAAATGGTAAAAATGAATTGGAAAGAGATGAGGCCGCGCAGGTATTGTTTTTTCTAAGAAAGCTGGCTCGTGTTGTTGTTAGAAAATATCTGGAGATATGAATGGTAGTAGAGATCCGTTAGCAGATTTATATGTTCGTGTGAGTACAGATGAGCAGGCGGATAAAGGTTACTCGCAGCGCAACCAGGAGGAAATGCTGCGTAAATACTGTGATAACCACTCTATAGAAATACGAAATGTAATCTATGAAGATCATTCAGCTAAATCATTTAATAGACCCGAATGGAAGAAACTGCTTCAAAATTTAAAAAAGAGTAAGAACCAAATTGACCTTATACTTTTTACAAAATGGGATCGGTTTAGTAGAAATGCTGGGGACGCTTATCAAATGATAAATCAACTACGTGATCTTAATGCAGAACCACAAGCAATTGAACAACCGTTAGATCTTTCCATTCCAGAAAATAAAATGATGCTTGCCTTTTATTTGGCCGCTCCAGAAGTTGAAAATGACCGAAGGGCATTGAATGTCTTTTATGGAATGAGGAGAGCAAAAAAAGAAGGACGTTATATGGGATTGGCTCCAGTTGGATATTTAAATCGCGTAGATGATAGTGGCAATAAATATATTGTCCCGAAAGAACCTGATGCGACAATCCTTGCGTGGGCATTTGAACAACTAGCAAAAGGAGTATTTAATACAGAACAAATCTGGAAAAAATCAAGAGAAAAAGGATTAAAATGTAGTAAAAATGCATTTTGGCAAGTGATAAGAAATCCTATCTACTGCGGTAAAATCTTCATTCCGGCGTTTAAGGATGAAGAAAGCTGTTTTGTTGAAGGGCAACATGATGCTATTATCACGGACAATATTTTTGAACAGGTACAGGAAATTTTAGATGGTCGTGGTAGAAAGTACAGACCAAAAATAGAAAGTCGAAATGATTTTCCATTAAGAGGTTTTGTAATCTGTCCTCAATGTGGAAAATTGCTTACCGGTAGCAAATCAAAAGGCAGGCATAAATATTATACTTATTATCATTGTTTTCAAGGATGCTCGTACAGAATTAATACAGAGAAGCTGATGCACTTTTTTGAGTTGGAACTACGCAAATATGCCCCTAAAAAAGAAATAATAACCATTTACAGTAGTATACTGGAGGAAACTTATTACGAATTGACCAAGGATATACAGATTTCTAAAAAGCAGACGCTAGTACAGATTAAAGAATTTGAAAATAGAATGTCGCATATCAGGGATTTATTGGCTACAGATAAAATAGACGCTTCTGACTATCATGATATAAAAGCGCAATATAAAGGATCAATAGAGCAATTGAATGAAAAATTAGTTATCCTTGGTGGAAAGGTTCCAGATATCAACAAGTTATTACACCAGGGTATAGAGACTTTTTTACAATTAGACAAGGTATTAAAAGATGGAAATAGCGAAGATTTCAGAGCAATAGTTAATATGCTATTCCCTGAAAAAATTAAACCTTTTGAAAATGGAATAGAGTATTCTAAACTAAACAACATATTAAAATTAAGCTATTATTACAATGATTAAGACTGTAACTATTTGTAGCTAAAAATAGGGTCAAAAAAGACTAAAAAAATAAATTTTTCTGACAGGATTGTCACAGATTAAACTCCTACAAGCTAGGAGTTTTTTTTGTTCTTTTTTTTTCAAAAAACAAGCTAATATTACTGAATTATAAGGTTTTATATCATTCAAAGCTGTAAATTAGTGCCATTAAAAGCCAAATACAGCCATCAAGAGACAAGTGGAATAATGGAGATACATTTTCAAGATACATCTCAATTACAAATTTAAAATTGAAGGTCACATTGGTTTAATTTGATAATGTTTAAAGAGTTAATTTCTTGAAAAGATGGCATACATAGCAGACTTATATATTCGTGTAAGTACCGATGAACAAGCGGACAAAGGATATTCACAAAGAAATCAGGAAGAGATGTTGCGAAAATACTGTAACAATCAGTCTATACAGATTCGCAATGTTATTTACGAGGATCACTCAGCGAAATCTTTTAACAGACCGGCATGGAAAAATATTGTATTGACTTTAAAAAAGAAAAAAAACAATGTTAATCTTATACTTTTTACCAAATGGGATCGATTTAGCCGGAATGCTGGTGATGCTTACCAAATGATTAACGTTCTTCGAGCTTTGGGGGTTGAGCCTCAAGCCATCGAACAGCCGTTGGATCTTTCAATTCCAGAAAACAAAATGATGCTGGCGTTTTACCTAGCAGCTCCAGAGGTGGAGAACGATCGTCGTGCCCTAAATGTTTTTTATGGTATGAGACGAGCAAAAAAAGAAGGGCGATATATGGGATTAGCTCCCGTAGCCTATGAGAATAAATCAGAGGAGAACGGAAAAAAATATATTGCACCAAAAGAACCAGATGCAACAACTTTAAAATGGGCATTTCAGGAGATTTCAAAAGGAACATATAATACTGAGCAGGTTTGGAAAATGTCGAAAGAAAAAGGATTAAGATGCAGTAAAAATGCATTTTGGCAAGTAATTAGAAATCCATTGTATTGTGGAAAAATCTTTGTTCCACAATTTAAAGATGAAGAAAGTAAGTTTGTAGAAGGCCAACACAAAGCAATAATCTCGGAATCCCTTTACTATGAAGTTCAAGAAATATTGGATGGTAGAGGTAGAAACTATCGTCCAAAAATCACCACTCATGATGAGTTTCCGATGAGAGGCTTTTTGATATGTCCAGAATGCGAAAAACTCCTTACAGGTAGTAAATCAAAAGGTCGTAATAAATATTACGCTTATTATCATTGTGTAGGTGGATGTACACATCGGGTTAATGCTGAAAAGGTAAATGATCTAATTTTGGGAGAATTAAAAAACTCCATACCAAAAATAGCTGACCCAGCATTTTATCAAGAGATTATTGTTAAGAATTATTTGGAGCAGACAAACGAAGTTCACTCAGAAAAAAAACAAATCCTGTTAGAAATTAAGGATTATGAGGAAAGAATATCTCATACGAGAGACCTTTTAGCTACACGTCAAATTGATGCTGATGATTATAGAGTTATGAAATCAACATATACATCAAAAATTTCTGTTCTAGAAGCACAATTGACAAGGGTAAATTATGATACTGACGATATTCAAAACATTATAAAACAAGGTATTATAAAGATTAATGAAATAAATAAAGCTTTAAATAATGATTGTCTGGGTGAAGTACGAAAAGAAATTGGTTCAATTTTCCCTGAAAATATTGTTTTTATTGATGGACAAGTTCGAACCGCTAGACGTAATGAATTTATTCAATACATCAATCTGATTAACAGGAAGTTGAGTGCGAAAAAAAACGGGACAAAAGCAGAAATTTCTGTTTTGTCCCGTGAAGTCGGGGTGGCAGGATTCGAACCTACGACCTCCACATCCCAAATGTGGCGCGATACCGGGCTACGCTACACCCCGCCAGAAGGTATCACCTTTTTTCTTGTGTGGCACAAATATACAATCTTTCCCCACATTATTCCAAATGATAAAAGCAACATTAAATTAACCAATTGATTATTATGCCAATAAAATAAAAATTCCTCGACACATTATCCCACATTTGAACGTTTATACTTATAAATAGGATTTAAATACGATATTTGGGGTGGAATTCATCTTCCATCACACATAATTATCAAAAAAATTATGACAAAAATTTTTAGAAATTGCTTGATCTTCTCCCTATGCCTGACGGCCTGTGTCTCCAACAATAAGGAACAACAAAACTCCGACAGTACCACGGTGGAGAATCCCGAAGAATACAACCTGACCAAAGCGGAGGCCTTGGAGGATTATATCTTGGCTCTCGACTCCACAGACATTGAAAGCGTGGGAAAAGCAACCTCTAAATTCAAGGAACTTTTTGAAAAGAAGGAAAGCCCAGAAAATGATAAAGGGGTAGCCCTGATCATGGACTATATCGACAAGGTATCCATGTATGCGCACCGCTCGGCTTTTGATGATGAAACAAACTACCGCCCATTGGTCAACATTGAATTCGATGGCGGCAAAGCGGCCGTTCCAAGTGATCTGGAACAAGCGTACGACAAGATCAACCGCAACGGATTCCGTGTCCGCGAAACAGAAGGGATGTTCGACCTAGAAGCTAACCCAATCTATTTCCAGGAAAACTTCTACCCTTATATCACTTCTGACCTAGAAATCTTATTGCAACAGATCGGCCGTGATAATATGGAAGGCTATGCAGACGATGCGGCCATTGCGATCCCTTTCCAATCATTGGTACAGCGAACTGTATGGTATGAGGATTTCGCCAATAAGACAAAAGGTACTATCGCCGGCGAAAAAGCACAGAAAGAATACGAGAAATACTTCACGACGCTAACCATCGGGATGGACAATACCCCGGCCATCGAAAGTCAGCAGATCTCCCCCTACTTCCAGGAAGCATACAGCTATCTCAAGGATTTTTCACCCAACTCTGCCACCTACAAAAAACTGGAACCCTACATTGCCCTCCTTCAGGAACAAAAAATCGACGAAGCCAAAGCCATGTTACCAAGTTTAATCGGCAGATCCATCAATTAATCCTTAACTTTGCCCCATAAGAAATAAGAGATAAGAAATAAGTGATAAGTATTAAAACGGTCAACTCTAATTAGGGATGGACAATGGATATTTCTCAAATCTCATATCTCACATCTCATGTCTAAATACTAAATACTAAATACTAAATACTCTTTAATGTCCCTATCCAAGCCCCCCAAAACTGTCGACCTGCATGCCGAAGCATTCTTGGCCGATTTGGACAGTTATGAACTGGATGAACTATTGGCAGAAACGATAGATTACCTTAGGGAACAGCTAGACGCTGCGATTTATTGGGGATATCCGGAAATCAAGTTTATCCATGGAAAAGGTAAAGGAGCCCTTAAAAACGCAGTTTACGAGGAATTAAAGATCTACAAGCAATCCAATGCCATCAGTCATTTCCATCCCTCCTATGCCAATGAAGATATTGTAGTGGTGGTAATCGGGCTATAAGACCTTTACCCGATAGACCTCATAAGGATATTGTACCAAATCCTTCCCTCCATTCCATTGCGGCAACAACTGCATTTGCGCACATGAGAAATACAGGTAGCCATCCGACCCAACTCCTAAGGAATCTGGCCAAAGCAGGCGCGGATCCTGAACCACGATTTCCAATTTACCTTCTGGAGTCAACCGACGAACGGAATAATCAAGGGAAGTCGTCAGATAGATGTTTCCTTCCTGATCAGCGACAAGACCATGCGTAATCCCGACTTCACCCATATCTTCCACCTTGGATTTTAGGGCTTCATCAGTCAGATTTGCATCCGCCAGGTACTTGGTTTCAATCCTATACAGGTTCATCGCATTGATCGGTTTAAAATAAAACCACTTATTGTCCTTAGTCAGTGCAATACCATTGACATTTGATCTGAATGGATTACCATCCTTATCCCGCATCTCCTTTCCATGATAAGCTAGAACCACATCTGGTTTTGCCAAGGTAAAGCTACTATTGCTCAAGAGCTTTCTACTTTTCCCGGTCTGGAGATCTAGAACGATTACAGATGCCTGACCAGGGTCGGATAGGTAAGCCAATTTTTTATCTGTATCAACACGAACATCATTTAAGCCCGATTTGCTCTTGTCCAAATCTTCAAACGTAAATACTTGCTTTACCTGATTGCTCTTCAAATCTATCTGAACCAGCTTAAACTGTCCTTCTTTCTTATCGCTTCCCCCCTCTTTTCCAAAGATGGAACCTGAAGGAGCAGGTTTGGAATCTAAAACCCACAATTGATCATCGGTATCCACATAGATATCTTGCACATTGACAAAATGCTCCTTATAGTCGCCTTCCACAGCATTCCATTCTGCATTTGGAAAGGCTTTGCGTTCGCCATTGACGATCTCGGTCAATCCAAATAGATAGGGATCCTTATGTGGAAAGGAAACAAATACTCGGTTATCAGAAGAAACAGAGACACCGATGGGTTGCGATTTCCCAAAGGAAGCTACCACCTGCAGATTAGGATCTTGTTTTTGGGCCATAGCATTAAATATTGAGGTAACAGCTATTATGATATATAAAGGGATAGTATTCATCATTATTCGAATTTAAGGCAAACATGTGCTATGCCTATATTAACAACAAAAGATACAAAATACTGTTTGAGCAATTCACTTATGAACGTAATAATTCTATCCAGCAGAACCCAATTTTTCCAAGCATTTTAATGGGCTTCATTCGAGGCATATTCGAGAATGGTTCGAGGATCATTCGAATATGACCTGAATAAAATTTTAGCCAGGCTGGAATTTTCCGAATATGCCTCGAATGAGTCTCGAATAAGACCCCATAAATAATCCCAAAATCTCCCCGATTTCAAAGATTTTTCAGCCAAAATTCTATCCAAGAACCATAAAGCAAAAAAGGAGCCTGCCATTGCTAGCAAGCTCCTTCATTATTATATTTTCAGACCATGTAAAAGACATAGGTCTAAATACTAAATACTAAATACTAAATACTAAATACTAAATACTAAATACTAAATACTAAATACTAAATACTAAATACTTAATACTAAATACTAAATACTATTTAACCCCTTCCGTAATCGTAATTTTTCTAAATTCAATCGGTCCATGGTCACCTTGTATATAAAGTGGTCCTGGTTCGCCTTCTTTTGAATCAAGTGCACCACCGGTAATTCCAGGGATTTCCTGTTTGTCGATCACCGTTTTACCGTTGATAGCCACTGATACCAAACGACCAACTAGCGTGATCTCCATATTGTTCCATTCATTAGGACCATTGGTAACCATTGCATTCGGCGTCAAGAATCCGTAGATAGCACCGAAATAAAGGTTGCCGGGATGTCTATCTTTTGGTGAGTCTTCGATCTGAACTTCGTAACGACCTCTAAGGTAAACACCAGAGTTACTGCCTTCAGGATACTTGAATTCTAGGTTCAATTTAAAGTCCTCGAAAGATTTTTCAGTGATCAGGTTAGCACCGGCATCTTCATTGGTCAAGATACCATCTTTAACGACCCATTTGTTCTTGTCGTTTGATGGTTTCCAACCAGTCAGGTCCTTTCCATTGAACAATTCTATCGGCTTGCCCCAAGTTGGTTCAGCAGTACGGTTTAGGTAAGGCGCTTTTGTACCAGTGAAAGTATATTTCTCACCATTATTGTTGGTTATGGTACCTTTGATTTCAGCACCTGCCAATTCACCTTCAATCGTGATATCCCCATGACCACCTTCCCATTGTGGTGGGATAGCGAAAGAGAACTTTCCATCTTGAAGCTTGATATGGGAGATGGGTCTGCTACTGCCGCTATCTCCTACCCAGTACCCTACCAAAGTAGTGAATCCTGATAATTTGATTTCAATCCAGGAAGGCACCTGTGTACCATTCTTGTCAACATTCAAATCCCAACGACCTAATAGGTCCTTTGATTCTTCTGGGATAGTTTGAGATGCAGGGTTGTGTTCCACTTCTTCTTTTTTGTCTTGATTGTCTGCTTTATCTTGGGTACCGTTTTGGCACGAAGTCAAGCCTAATCCAAGCATACTGGTGAAAGCTAAACCGTAAGCAAATTGTTTGATCATCTTTAATGTATTTGATTGATTATTATTTTAAACTTTATAGTATTGTTCGAACCCGGTTCTAGGCGGAGGTCCGATCAAGAGTGCATTTGCAAATTTATCATTTGTAATCTCTTTTTTGACAGGATCGAACTTAAATTTTCCGTTCAAGCGCTGTGCGATCACGCCAAGGCAGAAAACTTGGCTCAACGGCCCTGCGATTTCAAACGGTGAACGCGTCTTCTCCTCACCTTTACAGGCCTTCAGGAAGTTTGCAAAGTGATTGGAAGGTGATGCCGGAACTTCTGGAAGTTTATTCGCGATATCTTTTGCCTTCTGTTCTGGAATGATAGATAAAGTACTGCCATGTGAACCGCCCTTAAAGGTCAGGTCTTTTCCATAAATGATCTTACCCGGGTTTAATTTGGCTGGCTCTAGGTTACCGGTGCTTGGTGGCGGAATATTCGGGTCTAGACCGGATACACCATAGCCTTCCGGAATTGGAGGCAGGTTATTGATACCATCATACCACATAATATCCAAGGCTGGCATACCCTTGCGTTTAGGGAAGCTGAATTTCAAGGTGGAAGACATCGGGAAGAAGAAGGAATTATGTCCTTCCAGCATCTCTGCCCCTACCTCGGTCGGTAAGCCCAATTTCAGGAATTCATGGGAGGTATCGAGGATATGTGCGCCCCAATCGCCTAAAGCTCCCATTCCGAAATCGAACCAGCAGCGCCATTGCCCATTCACAAAATCTTTGTTGTAATTATGCCCCATGGTCTGCATTTGCCAAAGATCCCAATCAATCGTGCTAGGAATGGGTTCTGCAGGTGGGAAATTCTTGATATTGACATCCCATCCATGCCATCTGCGCGGCATATTCATGTGACCGACGATCTGGGTGACATCTTTGATGATCCCCGCCTCGGTCCATGCTTTGTATTGGAAGTAATTGGCATCGGAATGGCCTTGATTACCCATCTGGGTCGCCACTTTTGGGTTCTTCTTAGCTTTTTCCATCATCAGCTCTACCTCCAAAAAGGTACGGGCCATCGGTTTTTCCACGTACACATGTTTTCCAAGGTCCAGCGCCATCATAGTGATCGGGAAATGGGAAAAATCTGGCACTCCTACCGTCACCGCATCGATCTGGTTACCCATCTTATCGAACATCTGGCGGAAGTCCTGAAAACGTGGAACATCTGGAAATTGCTTGATGGCAGCTTCCGTATGCTTTGCCCCCATATCCACATCACAAAGCGCAACAATATTACATAAACCCGTTTTATAAAGATCCATCAGGATTTCTCCACCTCTATTCCCAATCCCAATCGCCGCTAGGTTGACCCTTTCATTTGGCTTGGCCATCAAGATATTTCCCAATGGACTGCTAGCCATCGTCAAGGCTCCCCCTGCTATAATGGATTTCTTTAAAAAACTTCTTCTCGAAAAATAATGATTCATCTGTAATATGTTTAGGTTTACGAATGTTACATGTATGATTAGCTTAAAATTAAAAAAAATTCCTAATTTCAGTCACCTTATTGGACATTAATCCATAAACCTGTTACAATAAAGACATATTATGATGAGAAATACCTATTTGAAATCTGTTTTTAAAGGCACATTCGGACTTCTTCTATTGGGTTCATTGACTATTTCCTGCCAACAAGCGAGCAAAAATGCGGATGGCTGGGAAAATCTGTTCAATGGTAAGGACCTGACTGGCTGGAAACCTTTGGCTGGAAAGGCAGATTATCATGTTGAAGATGATGCGATCGTTGGAGTAATGACGAAGGGTTTGCCAAATTCCTTTTTGGTAACGGATAAGGAATATGGCGATTTTATATTGGAGTTGGAGGTTAAACTGGAAGGCAGCACAACCAACTCGGGTGTGCAGACCCGGAGTCATTTTGATTCAACAGCCAATAATGGTACTGGGAAAGTCTATGGCCGCCAGATGGACATCGACCCTACCGACAGAGCTTGGACCGGAGGAATCTATGATGAAGGCCGGAGGGAATGGCTTTACCCATTGGACCTAAACCCGAATGCGAAAACGGCATATAAACCTAATGAATTCAACCATTACAGGATCGAGGCCATCGGCAATGAGACCAGGACATGGGTGAACGGTTTGCCAGCAGCTTTTGTGGTAGATAGCTTGGATGATGCTGGATTTATAGCACTGCAGGTCCATGCGATCCCAGATTCATTGGATGGTAAGAAGGTTTATTTTAAGAATATCCGTATTCAGACCAAAGACCTGAAGCCCCAAGAATTCCCTAAGGATGTTTATGTGGTTAACACCCGTGCCAATGATCTTTCGGAAGCCGAAAAGGCAGCCGGATATAGCTTGCTCTTTAATGGCAAGGACAGCCAAGGCTGGCATAGTGCTCGTGGCGATCATTTTCCAGAAAAAGGTTGGAAGATCGAAAATGGCTTGATTGAAGTACAGAAATCGGATGGCGCGGAATCGACCAATGGCGGCGATATCGTAACGGACAAACAGTACAAGGCTTTTGACCTTTCCTTTGATTTTAAACTGAGTCCTGGAGCCAACTCGGGTGTGAAATACTTTGTGACCCTAGATGAAAAGACAGCTGGATCTGCTATCGGTCCGGAATATCAGATCTTGGATGATGAATTGCATCCCGATGCAAAATTGGGAAAAGATGGCAATCGTACCTTGGCTTCCTTATATGACCTTATCACTTCAGATCGCAATCCAAGGCCTAGAAAACCAATTGGGGAATGGAACCGCGGCAGAATCGTGGTTACGCCGGATAATCATGTCACCTATTACCTAAATGGCTTCAAGATGTTGGATTTTGTGAGAGGCTCAGAAGATTTCAGGAAACTGGTGGCTGGAAGTAAGTACAAGGACTGGGAAAAATTTGGCGAGGCGGAACAAGGCCATATCCTTTTGCAAGACCATGGGGACGCCGTAGCATTCAGGAGCATCAAGATTAAAGAATTATAGAAAATAATATAGAAAAGGGAAAGGACCGAAATGCATTCGGTCCTTTCCCTTTTTATGCTTTACGCTAGAATTGCGCTTTAAATTCTTGGACTTTGTTTTGGAAACCCTCGAATTCGGCACTTTGCTGATTGATAAAACTATTGTCTTCCAATCGACCGACCACCTCATTCATCTCTTCCTCGTTCTCATAAACCATTAAACGGAAAGGATTGTGGTAATCCTTGCTTCTGGAATTATAGATTTCATCACAGATCCATTTCTTGGTTTCCAATGCCTCATCAAAAAGTTTGTTCCAGAAATCAGCGTTCCATTCAGCAGTATCTGTTTCGGTAACCTCCTGTAAGGAAGCTAAACTATGCTTTAATTTATCTTGGATATAAGCATCACTCAAGTGATGGTAGTTTTTATGCATTTCATCCCAAGAGTTGATTTTCTTGTCTTTTAAGTCCTGTAGCAGCTGGTCCAATTTACTTACTGGAACCAATTGGCTACCGACGTTCTCAAATTCCTCTCTTTTCAACCCTGTATTGACCAAGGCCTGGATAGTTTTGTTGAAATCCATCGGGTCAACATGCTCCAAAACCTGGCAGACCGCATAATAACGAGCTAATTTCTTGAATAATTGATAGGCTTCCTTTGGTTTCAGCAACACAACCTTGCGCTTAGAGAATTCCGCATTGCCTAAGAAGATTTCATCGACAGCCTTTTCATTATTGTTCAACCATGCTGCAGGATTATCGGTATTCAAGGATTTACTGACAGCTTGTTCAATTTCCTTGATTCCTGTAAATATCTCATTCACCGTATCTGGCGCCAAGATATCATATTCGAAATATTGGTTCTTGAAGGAACGTTTATCCCGACTGATGAATTTATTGGTGTTACGCATCAATGCATACATATTGTACATAAACCAATAGCCCGGAACGATGATCAAGCGGTCATGGGTAACATCATTGCTCACTAAAGAAAACGGGAATTTGATATCCAGTTCATGCAAGAAATCGCCTTTTACGATCAGGGTATAGGATGCAAACCTGGAATTGTGCTTTAAGCTCACACACAGCCCAGGCCAAAAGCCCCGACCTGCGATAATCTCACCATCCGCACCTCTTGAGTTATGGTTGGAACCAACCGTAGCACCCGCCGCCATGTTACTCTGTCCTTTGATCAAGGCTGCACACAAGAACGAATTGTTATGGTGCTGCTCATGCGCAGGGAAAATAAGCGAATTTAGGACCTCACAGCAGGAAATGGTAGAATTATCGCCCAAGAAAGAGTTGATCAATCTGGCGCCATATTTCAGCTGCGAATAGGATGATAGGATAAAACGAACTGCCTTCACCCCATAGAATACCCTACAGCCATAGCCAATGATCCCGTTGACCAGCTCACAACCCTCACCAATCTGGGTATAGGCCTCAGCGGTGGAATTGATCGTTACGTTTTTCAGTTTAGAGATACCCTTGATATAGGCATCTGAACCGATCTTAACGTTTTTGAAGGTATGGGAATTCTTGATTACGGTACGATCACCGATCTCACTGTAATAACCTCTGATATCATTGAATTTTTCATTGGTGATATCAAAGAAGCGTTGCTGTAACTCTTTATCTTGTCTGTTGCGTGTCCATAGATAGACATCGGCTGCTTGCATGCCATCAAATGGAAGAACTGAACGGCCACCATTCTCATTGCAAAGCTCCAAAAAGATCCTGCTTTTGTCCGGATCACCGACCTTTAAGATTCCATTCCCGAATTTTGCATTCGAGCTGGTCTCCATTTCATTTACATTGAGCAAGATGACCTCGTTCCCAACGATGAAATGGGCAATATAACGGACCTGATGCAGGGCCACACAGTCCCCTAGATCACATGAAATGATCTGGGAATTATAGATCCCGACCGGCAAGCGTATATCGCGATATTCAAGGTAGACCTCTTCCATATCGCCGATCCTGACCAAACCAAAGAACTTGGATCTTTTGATCTGTTTCGGAAGAAATTTATCCGTAACGAGCACATCATTCCAATCAGTTGATTCATTATGATTGAGCTCGAGGATGTGGATCTCTTCCTCGGTCAGATTTCTATATTGCTTGTTGGATTTGTTTTGTTCAAAACGAAGGTAGTACTCGTCTTTTCCCTTTGGTAGATAATCGGCGGGTATGAAATCATACCCAATCCGATTTAATGGTATCTTTATTATGTATCCCATGATATTATTCCACAGTTACTGATTTAGCTAAGTTCCTTGGTTTATCAACATCTAAACCACGGTACACTCCGATATAGTACGACAATAGTTGCAATGGAACCACCGTCAATAAAGGAGCAATAACTTCATCAGCCTCTGGAACAACCATGACATCATTTGAAATGGTCGGAGTAACTTCATCTCCTTCCGTCATTACGGAGATCACCATCCCTTTTCTAGCTTTAATTTCTTGTATATTACTTACGATCTTCTCATGGTAAGCATCCTTACTTGCAATGAAAACTACTGGTAATTCCTCATCAACCAAGGCAATTGGACCATGTTTCATCTCCGCAGCTGGATAACCTTCTGCGTGGATATAGGAAATCTCCTTCAACTTTAATGCACCTTCTAGAGCCGTTGGGAAATTATATCCACGTCCTAAATAAAGTACATCGCGAGCATCTTTGTATTTGTAAGCGATAGCTTTGATATTGTCAACCTCATTTTCCAATACCCATTGAACTTTCTCTGGAACATCGTGCAATTCTTGACAAAGCTCATCAAAACGCTCGTCTGAGATAGTTCCCCTAGCTTTTGCCAATTTCAATGCAAACAACATCAACACGGCAAGCTGTGCTGTATAGGCCTTTGTACTGGCTACACCGATCTCTGGCCCTGCATGGGTATAACAACCTGCATGGGAAATTCGAGCAATGGAAGAACCAACAACGTTAACAATACCGAAGATGGTTGCTCCTTGTTCTTTAGCACGTTCTAGGGCTACCAAGGTATCAGCCGTTTCACCACTTTGCGAGATTGCGATGATCACATCATCTGAATTGATCACCGGGTTACGGTATCTAAATTCCGAAGCGTATTCCACCTCCACGTTCACACGGCATAATTCCTCGATTACATACTCTGCAACCAGACCGGCATGCCAGCTGGTACCACAGGCCACAATAATGATCCTGCGGGCATTCGCCAACTTATCTTGGATGGCATCTACCCCACTCAGGATAATCCTATGTTCGTTCAAGATCAATCGACCTCTTAATGAATCAGCAATGGTAGTAGGTTGTTCAAAAATCTCTTTTAACATGAAGTGATCATAACCACCTTTTTCAATAGCCGCCAATTCAAGATCCAGCTTCTGAACAAATGGAGTGATGATTTCATTACCAAGGTTTTTCAAGATCAGTTCATCAGGCTTTACGATGGCCAACTCATAATCATTGATATAGACCACCTCTTTGGTATAAGCCAACATAGGTGATGCATCAGAACCCAAGAAATGTTCATTCTTCCCTATACCGATTACCAATGGGCTTCCCTTACGGGCAGCAATGATGGTATCAGGTTGGTCAGCAGCGATCAACAAGATCACATATGCACCGGTCACCCTTTTTAGGGCAATGCGGATTGCCTCCTCAAGACCACATTCATTCTTTTCTTGTATGTCTTCAATGAAGTTTAGTAGGACCTCGGAATCCGTATCGGATTTAAATTCGTATCCTTCTTTAGTAAGTTCGTTTTTTAGTTGGGCATAGTTCTCGATGATTCCGTTATGGATCATGGCAAGTTTTCCAGATTTGGAAACATGGGGGTGAGCATTTCGGTCTGAGGGTTCCCCGTGGGTAGCCCAACGGGTATGACCAATTCCTGTAGTGCCAGCTGTGGATTGGTCTCCAACAAATTCTTCTAACGCTGCAACTTTACCTGCTTTCTTGTAAACCTTTAAGGAATCTCCTTGTTGAAGTGCTATACCAGCACTATCGTATCCTCTGTATTCTAATTTCTTTAAGCCGTCTATCACAATGGGATAAGCTTGGCGCGTTCCGGTATAACCGACAATTCCACACATATGTTTTTCTCGTTTTAATTTAAGTTTTAAAATATTGAGTAAATATATAAAATTTATTAGTGCAAACGATTGCGTGCTCTTAAAAACAAAAACCGAACCAATCTGGTCCGGTTTGTAATTAAAATTTCTTTATTCTAGTTCAAACTTGTAGCCAACCCCCTTGACTGTAGTGACATAGCTGTCTCCAATCTTTTCTCGGAGTTTTCGGATATGCACGTCGATCGTCCTATTGGTCACGACTACGGAATCCTCCCAGATCGCTTTCAGGATCTGCTCCCTTGTGAATACTTTGTTGGGTTTTGAAGCTAACAGGTATAACAGTTCAAATTCTTTTTTCGCCAGTACAAATTTCTCATCCCCACGGAATACCAAGAAAGAATCCCTATCAATTACGAGGTCAGAGATCTCAAGTTTATCAGTTACCTGATCATCAATAACCTCTGTAGTATTTCTTCTTAAGATTGCATTGATACGGCTCATTAAAGCCCTTGGCTTAATTGGCTTGGCAATATAATCGTCAGCTCCTACATGGAAACCTGCGATTTCGGAATACTCCTCACTCCTAGCTGTCAAGAATACCATGAAGATCTGTTTGAACTCAGGCATCGAACGCATCAAACGACAGGCTTCAATACCATCCATCTCCGGCATCATGACATCAAGGATAATAAGGTCTGGAAAAACCTCTTTGGCAACTTTAATAGCTTCTTTCCCATTAGAAGCGGTATATACTTGGTAACCTTCCTTAGTTAAATTGTATGAAATGAGTTCAACAATGTCGGACTCATCATCAACCACAAGAATCTTTTGATTATTGGCCATATAAGCTGTTTTTTTGCTAAGGTATATACTTAATTATAAAATAAAGTTACCCAAAAGTTATGAAATTGTTAAGCCTTAAAATAGACTTAACAATTGATTCTTATTTTTTTAAGGTTTTCGTTAAAAAATCTTCTAATTGCTTTCCCCTCAAATTCTTAGCAATGATAACGCCCTGTTCATCTAAGAGATAAGATGCTGGGATACCTTTGATGGAATAATCAATAATCAATGGAGAGCTCCATGCCTGAAGGTCTGAGATATTCGTCCATTCTAACTTATCGTCCTGTATAGCACGCATCCAAGAGCCTGGATTGTTATCCAAGGACACGCCTAAAACAGTAAAATTATGGTCTTTGAAGTTATTGTATTGTTTGACGATGTTAGGGTTCTCCTCACGGCAAGGCATGCACCATGACGCCCAGAAGTCTACCAAAACATATTTGCCTTTATAGTCTGAAAGCTTTACGGTTTTATTATCCGGTGTATAAGCCAAGATTTCGGGAGCGGCTTGACCTACAGCCAGCTTCCTAAGTTTATCAACCTCAGTCTTGAACTCATTCACATAACGATTGTTTGGGAACTCTGCTTTGATTTGATCAGCATAGGCAATCAATTCTGGTTCGGCCATCTCGGGATCCAATGTGCTCATCACATAAAAACCTGCCAAGTCATTGTTCTTTTGGGCAAATGAAACCGCCTCAGCGATGTAGTTCTTAAAGAAAGGTTCGAACTTCATCAACATCTCCGAACGTAGATTTTGGATACCATTGGCATCTAAATCATTGGTAGCACTTGAAAAGGCCTGTTGCAAGGAGTCCCGAACGAAATCAATCCTAGACTTCTGCACGGCAAAGTCTTTCAACTTCTGAGAAAGCTCCGAACCCTTCACTTCGTACTGGTCAGGATTCTGCAAATTGACATTGAATTCCACTGCCTTACCAGGTTCCAGGATAATTGGATACCTATTATTGCCCACGGCCATGGTCAATAACCTCTCTTGAGTAGCCGGTCTTTCAAACTTGAAACGGTTGCCATCCGCAATAAATGTTGAATCTAATTTCTGTTCACCTTCATAGAAGCTGACCACTTTCACATTCCCTGGATTCTCGATCACACCGCCAACCTGAATGGTATCAGAATTTGAACATGAAGACAAACCAGCGGATAACATCCCCACCAATCCAATATAAACTGCAAACTTTTTCATTTTTCTTATTTAATAAACTCTCTTGATTTTGAAATCGCTCTCTCCAATCCAGAAGCATCCTTACCCCCTGCTGTCGCAAAGAAAGGCTGGCCACCGCCACCACCTTGGATTTCCTTAGCTAAATCGCGAACGATGTTACCTGCATGCAATCCCTTTTCTTTTGCCAAGTCATCAGAGATCATCACCGTGATGCTTGGTTTTCCATCAATCACGGCACCCAATACGGCATAAAGGTTATTGATTGCTCCCTTCAGGGTATAAGCCAAAGTCTTCACCGCATCCACACTTGGAAGGTCTACGATGGTTGCGACATAGTTGATATCGCCAACTTTTTCCAATTTCTTCTCGATATCATTTTTCAGTCCTTGGGACTTCTCTTTCACGTAGTTCTCAATCTCCTTTTTCAAGGCATTGTTCTCATCCAATGTTTTTGAAAGAGCAGAAACAAAGTCCTTAGGGTTGTTCAATAGCTCCTTAAGGTTATCAAGCAATTCAAAGTGCTCACGGATCACTTGCTCCGAACGGGTACCGGTAATGGCTTCAATCCTTCTCACTCCTGCCGCAACCGCAGATTCCGAAAGGATCTTGAAGAAACCGATCTGTCCAGTTGCCGCAACGTGCGTACCACCACACAGCTCCTTAGAATAGGAATCATCAAAGGTGATCACACGTACATGGTCTCCATACTTCTCTCCGAATAGGGCTGTAACACCCGAATCGATAGCTTTTTGGAAAGGAACATTACGCTCTTCCTTCAAAGGTACATCTTGGCGGATCTTCGCATTCACGATGTCCTCAATCTGTTTGATCTCCTCGTAAGTCAACTTCGCGAAGTGCGAGAAGTCAAAACGTAGCACATCTGGAGATACCAACGAACCTTTTTGGTTCACATGCTCACCCAATACCTGCTTCAAAGCAGCATGCAACAAGTGCGTAGCAGAGTGATTAGCTTCGGTATCCTTTCTTTTCTTCACATCCACAACCGCTTCAAACTCTCCGCTCAGGACAGCTGGAAGTTGGTTGACGAAGTGTATGAAAAGTCCATTCTCTTTCTTCGTATCTAGGATGCTAACCTTTTCATTGTTATCCAAAGAACGTAAATAGCCTTTATCACCGACCTGACCACCACCTTCTGCATAGAATGGCGTTTCAGCAAGCACCAATTGAAATCGATCTTTACCCTTGCTAGAAACCTTTCTATATTTCAGGATCTCTGTGGTTGCCGTTAAGTTATCATAACCCACAAATTCACTCTCCGCTTCATCATTTACAAGGACCCAATCTCCAGTATCCACAGCCGTTGCAGCTCTAGATCTTTCCTTTTGGGCCAATAATGCCTGTTGAAACCCGTGCATATCCACGGTCATGCCCTTTTCCCTAGCCAATAGTTCGGTCAGGTCAATTGGGAAGCCGAAGGTATCGAACAGTTCGAATGCGAATTCTCCGTCTATGGCCTCATGGTCTGCTGAATAGGTTTCAAAGCGTTGGATCCCTTGGGTCAGGGTCCTCAAGAAGGAAACTTCTTCCTCCAAGATCACCTTTTCTACAAAATCCTGCTGTTGGTACAGTTCATCGAACACTCCTTTGAACTGCTCAGCCAATACAGGAACAAGCTCATGGATAAAAGGAGTCTTGAAATGCAAGAAAGTATAGGCATAACGGACAGCACGTCTCAAAATCCTGCGGATCACATAACCCGCTTTATTATTTGACGGCAACTGCCCATCAGCGATGGCAAAACTTACAGCCCTGATATGATCAGACAGCACGCGCATGGCGATATCCGTCTTCTCATCGGCTCCGTAGGCAATACCCGATTTATTTGCGATAAATTGAATCAATGGCTGGAATACATCCGTATCATAGTTGGATGATTTACCTTGAATGGCACGCACCAAACGTTCAAAGCCCATCCCTGTATCGACATGTTTTGCCGGCAGGGAAACCAAGCTTCCATCTTTTAACCTGTTGAACTGCATAAATACCAGGTTCCAGATCTCGATAACCTGTGGATCATCCATGTTGACCAAGTCCTGACCCTTCACCTGAGCACGCTCTTCATCCGAACGCATATCGTAATGGATTTCAGAACAAGGACCACAAGGACCTGTATCACCCATTTCCCAGAAATTATCCTTCTTGTTACCCAATAGGATACGATCTTCCGGAATCAATGCCTTCCATAGGTTAAAGGCTTCTTCATCCTGTTGCAAGCCTTCAGTAACATCACCCTCAAAAATCGTCACGTAAAGACGATCCTTGTCTAATTTCAACACCTCAGTCAATAGCTCCCAAGCCCATTCGATTGCTTCTTTTTTAAAGTAATCACCAAAAGACCAGTTACCAAGCATCTCAAAAAGGGTATGGTGATAGGTATCAATCCCTACCTCTTCAAGGTCATTATGTTTTCCGGAAACACGTAGACAACGCTGGGTATCGGCCACTCTTGGGAATTTGGCGACAGCTTCTCCTAAAAACAATTCTTTGAATTGGTTCATCCCCGCATTGGTAAACATCAATGTAGGGTCGTTCTTCACTACAACTGGTGCCGAAGGAACAATTTGATGTCCTTTACTCTTGAAAAAATCTAAAAAGGCTTGACGTATATCTCTACTAGTCATTTAATTCGTGTCTAATTTTAGCTGCAAACTTACTCAAATTTGACGAGTAAACTCGCCATTCAAGCCAATTTTTATTAATATGACGCATATTTTTCCTAAATTTATCTCTGTAAAAACACACAACAAAATAATTCATGAAGATGACAATTATTGTCCCTACTGATTTTTCTGAAAATGCTGGCTTTGCGGCAGATTATGCCTGCCAACTTGCACAGGAAAAAGAACACAACATCCACCTATTACATTGCTACACGTCTAGCTCAGTAGGAGAAAATGCTTCTGAAGAAACCAATGGCACAGGTCTTTTGGCGGATGAGAAGATACAAGAATTGCAGACAAAGCTGCTCAGGAAATATCCTTCATTGCATATTAGCATTGAATGCTCCAGAGGTTTGATCATAGACAAACTGACTGAGCTATCTCAATCTGGAAAATATGCCATGATCGTGATGGGTGCATCAGGCGAAAGCCAGTTGAAATCCATTTACTACGGAAGTACAACTGTGGCTGTGGCTTCAAAATCAGAGGTCCCTGTGGTTGTTATCCCGAACCAAGCATTCCAATTCGGAATAAATCATGTTTCCTTATTGACTAACTTTAAAGCTGCTGAATTGGATACTCTAAAGGAATTCCAGGATATTATCGGGGTACCTCAAGACTTGACCTTGATCCATGTGTTCAAGGAAAGCCAAAAACCCGAAAACATCAAGGACGACCTAGACTCCTGGGCCTTCAATATCCGCGAGATGGGTTCCATTCAACAAGTAAATACCATTGCTGAACCTATCAATAAAGATGATATTGAATTGGATTCAGTACCTGAGGTAGTCAGCAAAGTGATTGCCGAGGTAAATCCACAGATAATATTGATCACACCTAGTAGAAAAACATTCTTTGAAAGGTTATTTAAAAGTTCTGTTTCTAAAGCCTTAGCTTTGGAACTTGATAAACCAGCTTTTTTCGACAAAATATAAATAAAACTATACAGCATGAGCAAACTACTTATACCTATTGACTTCTCAGAGAATTCTGACAATGCCATCCATTACGCTTGTCAAGTCGCTCAACAAGGTGGACAAGAAATTGATCTGATCCACGTGTTCTCTTCACATTCTAACACCTATGCCAATGTGAAAGGAGAAACTCCATTGAACGACCCTAGGGTTCCTGAGGCTGAACAAAACATGGTAGATACCCTTGCCAAGTATCAGCAAGAATTCCCTAATGTGAAGCTGAATAGCATATTTAAGGATGGAAATCTTTACGATGAAATCAAAGCCGTAACTAACGCTACTGCCTATGATGCCGTTGTCATGGGAACTCAAGGTGCTTCTGGGTTAGATGCGGTATTTATCGGCAGCAACACCTATGATACCATATTAAACACCACTACACCGGTATTGGCGGTTCCAGAAACCTCTACCGTCTTTAAAAAGGACAGTATTGCCTTGCTTTGTAATTTCAAGGAAGCTGAACTTACTGCTTTACAACAGGCAGCTCCTTTGTTCAAAGCTGATTACAGACTGATATTGATCCACGTGAACACCAACGACAGGCCTATTAAAGATATCGATGCAGATTTTAAGGTTTGGATCGACAGAATCGAAACCGAACTAGGCATTTCTGACATCTCCTATATCATCAAACCGCAGACCTTGTTCATGCGCCAGAAGGAAACTGTTGCACAGGCAATCACTTCCGTCCTATTGGATGAACAGGCAGACATCCTGATCTTGACAAAAAGCAAGAAAAGTGTGTTCAGGCAATTGACGGAGTCCAATGTCATCAAGAAAATGGCTTTTAACATCCAGATCCCAACGTTCTTTGCAAGGGTTTTGAAGGCATAATTATAGGTTTTTCACTACAAAATCATGATATTTTAGGCTGAGTTGCCAAAACAAGTTGTTTTGGCAACAAATTTGCCATGCCTTTGGCATAAAAGCATATAATATTATGAAAACACTTTACTTTAAAAAAGTTAGCGCATTAGCTGCTGCTGTTTTAATCTCTTCTGCTACTTTCGCTCAAACCAACACAGCTACCGTTGAAGGCACGACTACTTTAGGTCCAACTACCCAGTACAGAACTTGGTCCATCGGAGTAAATGCAGGGGTCCTTAATCAATCAAACATTTTCGGCTTCAACAGAGCTGGATTCGATAAATTAAACCACAACGTAGGTTACTCTGCGTATGTTAAGAACCAAATCTCCCCATCTTTCGGAATTAAAGCTCAATACATGGGCGGTAAAGTTGGCGGTGTCAATGAAACTGCTGGCGCAGCAATTTCCGAGTTTGAAACTAAAATGCCTTGGTCAGCAGCCCTATCTGGTGAATTCACTATGGCAAATACAAACTGGAGGTTCTTCAACAGTATCATCAAACCTTACTTCGCTGTCGGTGTAGGTGCAATGAGTTTCGAAACCACTACGAAAATCGGTGAAACTTCAACTACTGCAGAATCTCAAACAAAACTTTTCGTTCCAGTTGACGCTGGTTTCAAATTCGCAGTGGCGAAAGGAATCAACATCGACTTGGGTTACCAGTTGAACTGGGCAAACCAAAACTTTGATGGAGTTCGTGGTGATCAATACAAAAACGACCTGTTCTCCTATGCACATGCTGGTCTAGAGGTTGCATTGGGTGACGGAAGCAAACCTTACCTTGGAAACTCAAACCCTGTGGCAACAATGGCTGCAAGATATGATGAGTTAAAAGCAGAGCGTGATGCTTTGGTTGCTGCAAATGAAAAATTACAGTCCAACATGGATGAAATCAATGCTGGCTTAGAAGATAGTGATGGCGACGGTGTTGCTAACAAATTTGACAAATGTCCAGATACTCCTGCAGGAACTAAAGTTGACGGTTCAGGATGTCCACTTCCAGAAGCTAAACACGAGACCAAAGTGGTTGAGAAAATCGTAGTGACTGAAGAAGATAGAAAAGTTGTTGATGAAGCTATCAAAAACTTGGAATTTGACTTGAGCAAAGCTACTATCCGCCCTTCATCTTACGAATCATTGAATAGAGTTGCAGCTTTATTGATCGAGAAAAACTTCAGCTTAAAACTTGCCGGTCACACCGATAACACAGGTTCACTTCAATTGAACTTACGTTTGTCAAAAGAACGTGCAGAATCAGTTAAAGCTTACTTAGTATCTAAAGGTGCCAATGCATCACGTATCGAAGCTACAGGTTATGGTCCTAACCAACCTATCGCTACCAACAGTACGCCAGAAGGACGTCAGTTGAACAGACGTGTTGAATTTACCTTATTCTAGGAACAACTTGCATTAAGCTAAACAACATACAACCAAGAAGGACCTGCAGATGCAGGTCCTTCTTATTTTTAGCCCTATCTAGGCCTTTTCTTTCCTACAGGAGAATTAGCCTTCCAACACTTTGACTACATTTTTCAAAAGTGTCTTAAAGCGTACTCCCGAATCCTGTTCCACCGTAAGGGTTTGATGTCCGGTCTTGCTTACATGCAGATCATTCACCCTACCCGATTTCCCTTTATGGGTCCCAGCAATTATTTGGCAAAAATCCCCATTATTTATCGTGTCCATAAGTTAATGTATGGTTAAAATAAAAAGGGGTAGAAAGCCTGTGCCCTACCCCAATGATTAAATATGATTATCCTTATTCAGAAGTTCCAGAAGCTTCTGCTTCTTTCTCTTTCCTGATCTTGGAATGTTTATGTCCGTACAAGAAATAGAATGCAACACCGATTGCCATCCAGATTCCTAAACGCTCCCAGCTCTCGATCGGAAGACCCGCCATCATCAGCACACACACCAAGATACCTAATATTGGCACCAAAGGCACCAAAGGTGTCCTAAATGGACGCTCAAGCTTCGGATTGGTTTTACGCAACACCAACACTCCGATACACACTAATGTAAAGGCAAATAATGTTCCGATACTTACCATGTGCCCTAGATCTGAAACCGGCACAAATCCAGCAAACAAACTTACGAAGATCATAAAGATCAAGTTTGTTTTCCAAGGCGTCTGACGTTTAGAAAGGTCCGAGAACAATTTAGGCAACAGACCATCCTTACTCATCGAATAGAATACGCGGCTCTGACCCAACAACATCACCAGGATCACCGATGTATATCCAGCAATGATCGTCACGATCATCGCCGTATTCAAGAAATGATAGCCAGTTTTTTCAAATGCCGTCGCTACGGGTTTTGCATCACCACTGAACACAGTGTAAGGTGCCAAACCTGTCATAACATAAGCAAACAGCACATATAATATAGTACAAACGATCAATGAACCGATAATCCCGATAGGCATGCCTTTCTTAGGATCTTTCGCTTCCTGCGCAGCAGTACTTACCGCATCAAAACCAATAAATGCAAAGAACACAACCCCTGCAGCCTGAAGAATCCCTGTCCAGCCATAGTGTCCCCGATAATCACTATTCCAGAACTCCCAGAATCCCATTTGCCCAGTCTTCACCATTTCCTCACCTTCGTTTGTAGGGATCAATGGCGTATGGTTTGCAGGATCGATAAATTGCCAGCCCAATACGATAAACAAGATCACAACAGCCACCTTCAAAACAACCAAGATGTTATTGACAAAGGAAGACTCCTGCGTTCCGCGCATCAGCAGCAGCGACAAGAGACAAACGATGATAATGGCAGGCAAGTTGATTACCCCGCCTTCAAATGGTCCTGCTAGCACTTCCTGGGGGAGATGGACGCCTACCAATAAGAACAGCTCATTGACATATTGCGACCAGCTCACCGCTACGGTAGCAGCAGCCAAAGCATATTCAAGCACAAGGTCCCAACCGATGATCCATGCCATAAACTCGCCCATGGTTGCATAGGAATAGGTGTAGGCACTTCCTGCAACAGGAATCATGGAAGCAAACTCCGCATAACATAGCCCAGCAAATGCACAACCTACCGCAGCAATAATAAAAGATATCATTACTGCCGGACCAGCATGGTCAGCAGCAGCAATCCCTGTCAATGAGAATAGTCCCGCACCGATAATGGCTCCAATCCCCAAAGCAATCAGGCCAGAACTGGACAAGGTCCGTTTCAGGGTACCTTCGCCGCTCTGTTCAGCTTCAGAAATTAATTTTGTAATAGATTTTTTATACCACATAAATTTAGATGAATAATTAAAGAATCAAACCTACAAAAAAATTAAAATAGATTACAATTCATTAACAATTCATTAGCAAGGACGCTAATAAATTAAAAACTACAATGATTTAACCTTATTTCTTTGCAATCATTCGTTCCAGACAAGAATTGTCAGAATAATTATTGGCAGGATTCAATCAATACAGAATAATTAAACCCAATACATTTATCACTTTTTTGCTACATCCAGCAAAATCCTCAAATTTCTTTTATAAGTATCGATAATTAAACCAAAACCTTAATAAAAAACCATTGTTTAATAGGTAGATAAAGAAATTACAGCAATTCTATTTGTGGACCTATTCCGAAAATCGGAAATAAAACATTTTTTAATCCACAAAGTATTGAAAATTAGGATTTATCAATTATTGTAATTACCTTTGCACCGCCTTAGGCAATAGTGCCTATTGTATATTTTATTTCATGAACCCATTTTTAGAACTGGGAATCCGTGAAGAGATTGTTAATGCCATCACTGAGTTAGGTTTCGAGAAACCTTCTCCCATCCAGGAAAAAGCCATTCCTGTATTACTGACTGGTAACGACGATTTTGTCGGATTAGCCCAAACAGGTACAGGGAAGACAGCGGCATTTGGTCTTCCACTTTTAGAACAACTAGACTTTTCATCAAAACAACCTCAAGCATTGGTTCTATGTCCAACGCGTGAGCTATGTTTGCAAATCGCAAGAGACCTAGAAAAATTTGCCAAGTACATCGATAACGTACATGTGGTTGCCGTTTATGGCGGTGCCAATATCGGTGATCAATTACGCCAGATTCGTCGTGGTGTTCAAATCGTTGTTGCCACTCCAGGTAGGATGTTGGATATCATTGGCCGTAATGCCATTGACTTCTCCAATGTTCGCTATGTAGTTCTCGACGAAGCTGACGAAATGTTGAACATGGGATTCCAAGAGGACATTAACAATATCCTTTCTGAAACTCCTGACGACAAAAAAACTTGGTTGTTCTCAGCAACCATGCCTAAAGAAGTGCGCCGTATCGCCCAAAACTACATGAACGACCCGAAAGAGTTGACTGTAGGAACCAAGAATACGGGTAACGAGAATATCGAGCACCAATACTTCATGATCAAGGCGAAAGACAAATACGCTGCTTTTAAACGTATCGTCGACTATTACCCTGAAATCTTTGGTATCGTATTCTGCCGTACTAAAATTGAAACGCAAGAAATCGCTGAAGCATTGATCAAAGACGGCTACAACGCCGACTCCCTGCACGGTGATCTTTCGCAACAGCAACGTGATAAAGTAATGAAACGCTATCGCGAACGCAACTTGCAATTATTGATTGCTACTGACGTTGCAGCTCGTGGTATCGACGTGAACGACGTAACACACGTAATCAACTATTCATTACCAGACGAAACTGAAAACTATACGCACCGTTCTGGTCGTACCGCTCGTGCCGGTAAAACTGGTATTTCGATCTCATTGATCAATGTGAAAGAAATGAGCAAAATCCGTCATATCGAAAAGATTATCGGAAAAGAATTTATCCGCAAACAAGTTCCTCAGGGTACTGAAGTATGTGAAAAACAATTGCTCTCTCTAGTTGACAAAGTACACAACGTAGAAGTACATGAAGATCAGATCACTGCTTTCTTACCTCAGATCATGGAAAGTTTGCAAGATCTTTCTAAAGAAGAAGTAATCAAAAAATTCGCTTCTTTGGAATTCAACAGATTCTTGAACTACTACCAAGATGCTCCTGACTTGAACATGGAAGCCCGCGAAGCAAGAGGCGAACGTGGTGAAAGAGGTGAGCGTCGTACTGGATCCAAAGGTTATACCCGTTTGTTTATCAACTTGGGATCGGTGGATGAGTTCAGCCGTGGAGACATGCTTTCTTACATCTGTAACAAAGGTAAGATCTCAGGTAAATCAGTTGGTAAAATAGACCTTAAAGGTGTATTCACTTTCTTTGAAGTACTTGATGCTGACGTAGACAGTGTATTCCAAGGATTCAAGGGTGTAGACTTTAACGGTAGAGACGTTAGAATCGAAGTTTCTGGCGACAGACCTTCATCAGACAGAGGCGGAAGACGTCGTTCTGGTGGTTTCGGCGGTGGTGACCGTAGAGACAGAGGTGATAGAGGTGGAGACAGAGGCGGATATCGCGGAGGTGGTTCTGGTCGAAGAGACAGAGGCGATAGAGGCGGATCTGGTGGTGGTTTCCGTGATTTCTCCGGAAAACGAAAAGACAGAGAGTCTAGAAACAGATATTAGAAAATAAAAAATAAGCTCCAAATTTGGAGCTTATTTTTTTATTACTTGATCCTGATCTCTTGAGCATGTCCTTTCATCTTGCTATTGCCCTCTGAAAAGTTACGCATCAACTCATAGGTATTTGGTATAACGTTCCTAAACCTCTCCAAGGTCATGTCCGATATATTTCCTCGATCAAAAGGCACAACCTTCACATACTCCTGAATCTCATTTTCCTTCCTCCCATATTTATAGTCGTAGGTAAACCTAGCTTCTCCCCCCTCCAATTGAACCGATTTATTATCTTGGTTTGGAACGGAGATATAAAACTCCGAATTATTCAACATATCCCCCTTGGAATTAAACAGCTCCTGCTCTTCCAAGGCATCATATAATTCACGGGCAACAAAAACAGATGGGTCAATGATATGGACTTCATTATCGATCAAAGCCTTGTATTTATACGCTCCATCATTCCCTTTATATTCCTTCAACTCGCCTAACACCTGATTAATTTCCTTGACCAGATAAGGATAATGCGTACAACCTAAAACCATCGCTTTCAATGGCTTAGCACCTTCCGTCTTACGCATCTGTTCCAGCAAACTCACCAAATGATAACGGATATAGTTTTCCGAAGAATTGATCTGCATCATCGTGCAATCTTCTGTATCCTTGCTATCACAGAGCATCTGGTTTTTATCAAAATTAAAATTATAGATATCCATGAGCGTACGGTCGATCTTATAGTCCTTGTTATCTAAGGAAGGTCCTCTATAATCGGCCCGCGGTGCATTGGCACTGGTCTTTATGAAATCCGGTTCTTCATCCACGGCCTCAGCTACGCCATGCCCACCTTGATTAAAGATCTGCAAGTCCCCAGTATGGCCAGCAAGAGCGATCTGCTCTTTTAGCGTTCGTTCATATCCGCCAGATGCAATGGTCCCCACGGTAGCAAATACCGCTATAGAGCCCGACTCATCTTTATCAAACAGTGCCAACGTTCCTCGTGCAGCTGCATTGATGACACCGATCACAGGAATATCAAGATTGGTCTTTTTCATAAAGGCTTCAGCATCCTTATACCCATATGCTGTTGCTGTATTGCAGGCAATCACTATTGCCTTCACCTTTTCCTTATCACTGTTGAATTTTGAAGCCTGATAGTTAGGATAATATTTGTTCGAAAGCAAGAACTGAAAATCCTTGATGATATGTTCAACCAGAAGATCATCCTTTTCAGCGGAATGGTAATTTCCATAAGGCATATTCGCCTGGTCCGCCAAATAGATAAAATTCTCCTGCTTGAAATCAAGCACGCCATCCTTTTCCTTCGATCTCGAGCGATTGTTGTGTTCATCGAAATTTACGAGTGCATCCAACACGGTCAAACCACCCGTACCGGAATCAAAAACACCGATCGGAAGATTGTTCAACGACTTAGGATATTTCTTGAAATCAACATAGTAAAAGTTTTTCTGATCCTTTAAGATGGCTTCCTCGATCTTTAAAGGGCTTTGTGCCTGCACATAACATGTACTGCCAAGCGAAAGCGCAAAAATGGCCAGGCCATTTAGGATAGTTAGGTGTTTCATTGGACATTCGGTAGATTGCCGTAAAGTTATTCGTTTATTCTGATATTCAAAATAAAAAACGCATAAACATGCAATTATCGCAAATAAAAAAGACCAATATTCAAATATTGGCCTTAAATCTTTCAAATCGTTGCTTCAATTGCTTTCGTCTTGATCTCCTCAATCGGGAATATCGGACTGGATAATGTCTTTTCTTGGTGATATTGTTAAATATCAATGCCACCAACAGCAAGATCAATGTCCCCAACAGGACTGGCGCTAAGACATAGAGATAGCCTAATTCCGTGATTTTGGCTCCCCCACTAACTGCAATCAATGCCGTTGCTCCACCGGGCGGGTGCAAGGTCCTGCTGAACTGCATCGCAACAATAGAGCTAGCTACAGCTAAAGGAGCTGTCAACCAGATCACATCCGGCAGTACCTTTGCTATGGTCACCCCAACGATGGCCGAAACCACATGTCCACCAACCAAGTTCCTAGGCTGCGCCAAGGGACTCTGGATAGCGCCATAAACTAAAACAGCAGAGGCTCCAAAGGAGCCTATTAAGAATACATTTTCTAAAGGAGGAAAGTGAAGCGACTGTATAAAAGCAATCAGCCCGATGCCAATAAAGGCACCCAGAAAGGACCAGAAATGTTCCCTGAAATCCACCAAGGTCTCACGGTACATCACATACCGATATACCCTAAAATGCCTAGCTACAGATTTTTTAAGTCTATCCACCAAGGTTAGGAGATATTGCGCTGTCTAACCGCTTCATAAATTACAACGGCAGCTGAAACCGAAACATTCAGGGATTCAATCTCGCCGAACATTGGGATCTTAGCTAATTTATCCGATATACGGATCAAATCATCCGATACACCAACATCCTCTGCACCCATGATGATACAGCTTGGCGTAGTATAATCCACATCGTAGATCGATTCCTTGGTTTTTTCTGTACTCACGACCAATTGAACTCCTGAATCAATCAAGAATTTTGCAACACGGCCTAGCGAATCCTGTCTACACACCGGAATCTTATAAAGAGCACCGGCTGAAGTTTTGATCGCATCAGGGTTGATTTCCGCAGAACCCTTTTTAGGAACAATGATCGCATGCACACCAGCACATTCCGCTGTACGTGCTATCGCTCCCATATTCCTGACATCGGTAACCCCATCCAACATCAACAACAGAGGAGTCTCCCCTTTTTCATAGATCGTTGGCAATAGGTCTTCAATGTCCTGATACGTAATCGGAGAGATCACGGCGATGACACCTTGATGGTTCTTGCGCGTAATTCTATTTAATTTTTCAATAGGTACCTGTTGGAATGCAACATTCTGCTCTTTTACTAAAGCTTTGAATTCAGCAAACAAAGGTCCCGACAGACCACGTTGAACAAATAAGGATTCTATTTCTTTTCCACTATCAATGGCTTCCATGACAGCACGGATCCCAAATACCATCTGATTTGTCTCACGCTTTTCGGACCTGTCCCTACGTTGAAAATTTTGCATGTGTTTTTATTATGGATAAAGGCCTTAACAGCCTGAAAAATAATTCGTACAAAGGTAGAAAAGAAAATGATTAGCTTAAACCCAAATCAAATGTTTTTCTCAACTCATCAAGCATCGGGTTTTTGGCAACCATGGCCTGATATTTTTCCTGTGAAGTATAAGGTTTGCGCTCTTTGGACTTCTCTACCATCACCCCGTCAATATCCAGGGAGAAGTTTCGCAATTGCACCCTTAGGTAATTCAGCATGTCGATCTTTCCTAACTTAAGCTCTTCCATCTGCACCATGTTCTCAACTTCCACCTTGATGGTCGTCCCTTCCAGGACTGGCGCATTCGAAGTCATAATGGTGTACAGGGTAATCTTGCTCTCGTTACGAAGGATTTCAGCAAACTCATTCCACTTGCTCAAAAATCCGTTCTGGGTAACTTCATAGAATTCATTACCTTCTACCAATTCATTTTCATCGTCACCTTCTGCCTTTTTATCGTCAAAGATCGTATTCAGGTTAGGTACGGAAATAGAAGTCTTGATATTGCCCCAGCCTTTAGCGGCAGGTTTAGGAGTATCAGTTACCGGAACAGGATTTGAACTTGCAGCTGCCGGCTTGGATACCGGAGTACTTGGCGCAGGCTTTGGCATTGCCGCAGGTTGAGCGGCGGTTTGAGCAGCCTGAGAAGCAGTTTTCTCCGTTGCAGCTGGCCCAGAGCCATTTGCAACAGCAGGGCTTAAACCTGGGTTAGGGAGTTTTTTTTTTAATTCAGCTAATGCTGGTAGACCTTCTGCTCCTAGTTGAATTGCACTCGCAATATGGCACATTTTCAGCAAGGACAGCTCCACCTGCAATCTTTGGTTCTTACTGCTGCGATAATTGACCTCACATTGGTTTGCGATGTTCAAGGCAGATAACAACAGACCGCTGGAAAGGGATTGTGATTGTTCCAGATATCTTTTCTTCACGTTTTCACTGACTTCCAATAACTTCAAGGTACTTGGCTCCTTGCTCACCAATAGATTACGGATGTGCGAAGATAAACCTGCGATAAAATGACCACCATCAAAACCGTTGTTCAACACCTTATCAAAAATCAACAAAGTATTGGCAGCATCCTGTCTGGCGATGGCATCCATCAATTGGAAGTAGTAATCATAATCCAAGATATTTAGGTTGTTGATTACCGCTTGGTAGGTCAGGTTCTTATTGGAAAAACTAACGATCTGGTCAAACATCGAAAGTGCATCACGTAGACCGCCATCAGCTTTCTGCGCAATGACATGCAAGCCATCCATCTCATAGGTCACCGCTTCTTTTTCCGCAATGCCAGCAAGATGGTTCGCCATATCCTCCACTTTGATCCTGTTGAAATCAAAGATTTGACAACGGGAAAGAATGGTAGGAAGGATTTTATGTTTTTCCGTGGTAGCTAAGATAAAGATCGCATAGGAAGGTGGCTCTTCCAAGGTTTTCAAAAAAGCATTGAAAGCCTGTTGCGAAAGCATGTGAACCTCATCAATGATATAGATCTTGTATTTACCTGTTTGAGGTGGGATCCTCACCTGATCGATCAAGGAACGGATATCGTCAACCGAGTTGTTGGATGCCGCATCCAGCTCATGGATACTGAAGGAATTCCCATTCTGGAAAGACTTACAGCTATCACATTGCCCACAGGCTTCATTCGATTCCGTGATATGCTCACAGTTAATTGTCTTTGCCAAAATACGGGCACAGGTAGTTTTACCAACACCACGAGGTCCACAGAACAGAAATGCCTGAGCTAACTGGTTGTTATGTATTGCATTCTTAAGTGTTCCGGTAATGTGTTGCTGCCCTACCACCGAGTCAAATGTGACCGGCCTATATTTCCGCGCAGAGACAATGAAATTATCCATGCACGAAGATAATCATTTTCAAAGTTTGGCACAAGCAAAAACCGTTTTGGAAACATTTCTCTTGATGAGCGAATGAAGAGCGAACAGCGATAAAGGGGGATTGTACAACGAAAGGAGAGTAAACCCATAAAAGCTTGTATTGCTGTACAACATAGGTGGAGGATTTTACAATGAAGGTGATCAAATCCAAAAAAGCTTGTATTGCCGAATAGTTCCTGCACCTTCGTTCCAGGATGACAGGACATGTTGAAGGAAAACCGCACAGATTCCTCACTGATCGTTCAGAATCAAAAACAAAAAAAACATTTCCCTTAACCTCCAAGGAGCCTTGAGTTACGATCATGGCCCATCCTCGAATCCCTTTCATCCTGGTTCAAATCCCCTACCCATTCCCCTACCCACAAAAAAGAGTTGCCCAATGGAGCAACTCTTTCATTTAAATTAATCAAAATAATATTTTCAATTACGCACTTTTCGGTTCGTTCTGCACCAATCTCCACAGTACGGCACCGATTACGGCACCAACAAACGGAGCGACCAAGAACAACCAAACTTGAGAAATTGCATTTCCACCTGCAAAGATCGCAGGGCCAAGGCTTCTAGCAGGATTCACTGAAGTCCCTGTGATAGGAATAGCAACCATGTGGATCAAAACCAAGGAAAAACCGATAGCCAAACCAGCCATCGTTCCATTTCCAAGTTTTGATGTGGTTCCCAGAATAACGAACAGGAACAGGGCTGTCAATACCGTTTCGGTAATAAATGCTGCCATCATTCCATACTCATTCTGATAACCTGCGCCCCAGCCATTCGACCCATACGCCCATTCGCCAGCGCTGAAACCAGCAATCTGACCCGACAAAATGGTCTTCAACACAAAGGCTCCTAAGATACCACCCAATACCTGGGCAGCAATATAAACTATAGCATCCTTTCCAGACATCCTTCCCGAGACCAGGACACCCAAGGTAACCGCCGGATTGATATGACAACCCGATACGCCGCCAATTGCATAGGCGAAAACTACCACGGATAAACCGAAAGCCAAGGAAATCCCCAATAACCCTAGGCCAGATGTATGCGCTAGCGTATCACCTCCGGCAACAGCTGCAGCACCACAGCCAAACAATACCAAACCGAATGTTCCAATCAGTTCAGCAATGAATTTAGATAATGTTTTTGTTTCCATAATTTATTATTTGGACACAAATTAACAATTAATATCAATAATTACCTCATAAAATAATGGTAGAATTATCGCCACAAAAATGGAAGTCATCCTTTTTTTCCAAAAGGGAACAGAGCATCTTTTTAGTTTACAGGGGATTAATCGAGATTCAATAAATAAAAAAAAGGACCGATATCACATCGACCCTTTTTCTTAATTGTTTTACCTAATAACCTTTAAATCACCAAACAATTTATTGAAACAAATTACTTGACTCAAAAGTAGGGCTATTGGTTAAAGTTACTGTTAAGAGAAAATTAAATAATAAATTTCCTTTTATCTCGCCTTTGCCGTCGCCAACATCCTTACCACCTCATCGATCGTGGTACGGCCCGCTTCAACCATTTTGTCTGGCCCCGGATAATCCGGATCAAAGGTTACAGTCTTCGTTTTTTCTTTATAGGCGAAGGTCAGCTTGTACCTTGGCTTGCGCTCGCCAGCCGGTCTCTTGCTGAGGTCCACCGTCATATCGTCCGGTAAATTCCAGAAGCCCAACTCCTGTGCTTTCCTGTGCAGATACAACAGGTCATTGTCACGAAGTTTCAAGCTATCCTTTACCAACTTGTTGTCTTTTGTAAGGTAATCATATTCCTGTGTCTTGGAATTGAAATGGTTCAGCATGGAATCTGGAAATCCATAGGTAATTTCGATATGATCGAAATCAGAATAACGGTATGGTGCGTTTTTCACCATCGCCGAATAGTAATAAACACAGTAAATTAAGAATGGAACTACTACACATAGCCCTAAGAAAATCTTTTTAGTTTTTTCTGACATGATATGCTATAAAATGTGCACAAAAATAGGGATTTGTACAGATTTTAACAGGCTAATTTGAGAATAAAGCCGAATATCGGACATAATACTGTCATAAAACAGCAGCCACTAACTCTTTGGCGTTCCGCTGCGCTTGAAATATTTATAATACCAACTATCGTTCAGGTTGGAGATGATAACACCTTTGCGCGTGGATACATGCACAAACTTGCCATTGTGCAGGTAAATACCCACATGGTCGATATTCCGACCGCCAAAGGAAAAGAACACCAGATCCCCCTCCTTCAATTGCTTCTCATACTTCCGCTTCACATTGTCAGCCATGTCCCTTGAAGTTCTTGGCAGCTCCTTGCCATAGATCCTATCGTACATCAGGGTCACAAAACCCGAACAGTCCACCCCGCGTTTATCCATACCCCCCATTCGATGCGGCGTGCCCATCCATTCATCGATCATTAGGTATAGGATCTTGTTATCGAGATCCTTGGTCTTCACGCCCAACAACTCGGCATAGTTTTCCAGCTTGTTCCCAGAATACTCCACCCCTCGGGCATCACTGGCATCCGAAATCGGAGCTCCCTTCTTGGGCTTTACATTTCCATAAGAACCTCCTCCGGCAGTTTTTCGCTTCGCCCCACAGGAACTCAACAAGACCGCCGCCAAAAGAAAAAGTAATAAGCTGTAATTAATCTTCATCCAAAACCTCCAAACCAAAAATATCAAGCTATTCCATCAAAGCCCACCTGTTTTTTTCCACAAATGTGACTTACTTTATTGCCAAAGCCATACAATATAGGTTATTAATCCTTAAAAACAGGATTTGAACGGAAATTATTTGTCACGACAACCAAATTTTATGCGCGCTAATTTTTACCTGTACGAATGGATTTGTCTTTTCTGTGTCATCAACTGTTTTTATCCTTAGCGCATAGTACTTATTTAATTTACTTTTGCGCCATGAATAAAACAAAAGGCGCAATAGCCGTATTCCTTGGAGCCGCGAGCTTCGGAATTCTATCCACCTTTGTTAAAAAAGCCTATGCACAAGGTTATAACCTTGGCGAAGTCACAGGGATTCAAGCACTATTAGGGGTTGTCTTTCTTTGGCTAGCTTGGCTCCTCATAAAAAACTCCCAACAACAAAAGAAATCCCAGACCCCATTAAGCCCTAAATGGAAAATCTACCTGAGTGGGGTAAGTACGGGCATGGTCAGCATATTGTACTATAAATGTGTAGAACTGGTCCCAGCTTCCTTGGCCATCGTCCTCCTGATGCAATACATCTGGATCGGACAGATTATCGAACTGGTTTTCTTCAAGGTAAAACCTCAGCTTAGCCAAATCATCGTTATCATAGCCATCCTTGCCGGTACGGTCTTCGCTACAGGAATGATCGAGGAACCTTTGGAATCCTTTTCTTTACTGGGGATTGGGTATGGCATGCTTGCTGCAACCGCCTACTCTGTCTTTATGATTGTCAACGGCCGTGTGGGCAATGATTACCATCCGATCCATAAAAGCGCCATGATGATCAGTGGTGCCTTATTCTTGATTTTGGTCACCTTACAACCCTTCAGTTTGTTCGGCAGCGAAACGTTCATGGGAATTTTACCTTATGGCATGTTGCTGTCCATCTTCGGAACGGTCATTCCACCGTTGCTCTTTGCTTACGGCATGCCTAAAGTGGGGTATTCCCTTGGCGCCGTACTAAGTGCCGTAGAGCTCCCGGTAGCCGTCTGTATGTCTTACCTGGTCCTGCAAGAGTCGGTCAGCTGGGTCAAATGGATAGGCGTTATTTTTATTCTTTTAACGATATTCTGGAAGAATAATTTGAAAACAAATAGCTAAATTTTAAGGTTTTTACCCTATACTTGCAGTTTTAGAAATTATATTTCAGTTTTAGTCTGATCACCCATAACAATCTAGATTGAAAACATATACATTATGGAGAACTACCTTTATCTCGTACTCATCACGCTTGCTGTCCTGGCAATCATAGACCTGATGGTCGGTGTTAGTAACGATGCTGTAAACTTCCTGAATTCAGCCATTGGATCAAAAGCCATCCCTTTCAAAAGCATCATGATCATTGCCAGTTTGGGGATCCTTTTTGGATCGGTCTTTTCGAGCGGTATGATGGAAATCGCCAGGAGCGGGATCTATGTCCCCAGTAAATTCTCTTTTGATGATGTAATAACCATATTCCTCGCCGTCATGATTACGGATATCATTCTATTGGATGTCTTTAACTATTTCGGCCTGCCAACTTCAACCACGGTATCCATCGTGTTTGAACTCTTAGGTGCTGCGATCTGTTTGGCTATCTATAATATCGCTATTAAGAACGGAGATTGGTCTACCCTTTCTACCTATATCAATACAGAAAAAGCCTCTGAGATTGTCTACAGTATCTTACTCTCCGTCGTCATTTCCTTTACGGTCGGTATGGCTGTACAGTATATTTCCAGGGTCCTGTTCACTTTCCAGTTTGAAAAGAAACTAAAGACCATTGGGGTTTTCTTTGGGGGAATCGCCATGGCTTCTATCTCTTATTTTATCCTGATCAAAGGGATGAAAGGTGTATCGTTCATTGGTTCAGATGTCAAAGACTGGGTTCAGACGCATGAATTGCTCCTATTGGGTGGATCATTTGTAGTCTTCACCATCCTAAGCTATATCATTAACCTGTTGGGATATAATATCCTGAAGGTGATCATTGGAATTGGAACCTTTGCGTTAGCGCTTTCATTCGCGGGGAACGACTTGGTAAACTTTATCGGTGTACCAGTAGCCGCAGCTCAATCGGTAGAGTTCTTCCAATCGATCCCTGGAGCCGACCCGGACAACTATATGATGGATGCACTGGCATCCAGTGATATAGTTGCCCCTACCTGGATCTTATTAACTGCAGGTATCGTAATGGTCATTACCTTATGGACCTCCAAAAAGGCCAAAACCGTTATTGAGACGGAAATGAGCCTTTCCAATCAAGGTGATGGTAACGAGAAATTTAAATCCAATATGCTATCCCGTAGCATTGTAAGAGGATTTATCAAACTTGGTTCAGGTTTGACTTACCTGATGCCGAGGACCTTGCAGGCAAGCTTGGACAAAAAATTTGAAAACCCACTGTTAACTGCCCATAGAAAGAAAAAGAAGTCAAAAGATGAACCAATGTTTGATATGATCCGCGCTTCGGTCAACCTGATGGTTGCTTCCAGCCTGATCGCCCTAGGTACATCCATGAAACTTCCCCTTTCGACCACCTATGTAACCTTTATGGTGGCCATGGGTACTGCCTTTGCAGACCGTGCATGGGGCCGTGAGAGTGCAGTTTATAGGGTTTCGGGAGTATTCCACGTTATCGGCGGCTGGTTTGTGACTGCGGGTTGTGCATTCGCGGGAGCGGTAATCTTCGCGTTCTTCCTAAAGATTGGCGGAATCGTCACTTTTGTGATCTCCCTGATCGTACTTGCCCTATTGCTTTATAGAAATGCAAAGAGCCATGACCGCAAGATCAAGGCAAAGGCATTACAGGAACTGAACCTGGAAAAAGGCGATATCATCGGTCTACAGCAGGTAATTGAAACCTCTGCCCAACAGATCAGTGAAACGTTCTCCAAGACCAACCTATTCTTCAAGGAAGCCATAGACTCCCTGATCAAGGAAGACCTGGATGCCCTGACAAGCAATAAAAAGTTGATCAAGAAACTGCAGAACGACCTGAATTCAACCAACAACGCGATGTATGATTATATCCGTAGTTTGGATGATAATTCCGTGAAGGGAAGCCGTTATTATATCATATCCTTAGGTTATCAACAGGATATGGTAGAAAACGTAGCGGTCATCAACTCCAATGCCATGTCGCATGTGGACAATAACCACAAACCGCTGAAGATCAGCCAGGCAAAAGACTTAAAATATGTGGTGGAAAGAATCGCTGAATGGTTCTCAAAAATCAACATGACCTATAAACGACTGGATTTCAGTAAGATTGATGAGATCATTAAAGAAAGAGAAGATATCCAAGAATACATCAACAATCTATTGGACAAACAGATAGACCGTATCAGGACTTCTGAAAACAGTCCTAAGAACAGTAGACTGTATTTCTCCATTCTTCTCGAAACCAATGAGCTGATCAGTTCAACCTTCAAGTTGATGCGACTTCACAAAGAGTTTGACAGCTTCAGAAGAAGAAATGCTTAGCAGCTCTAATTCAACTCAGGCAAGAAATTAATCCCCATAAAAAAGGACCCAAAAACAGCTAAAGAAAAGGCAGGATTTAGACCAAAAGGAATGGTCTAAATCTTGACCTTATTCGAGATTGCTTCGAGACACATTCGGGAAATGGTTAGAAATAATTCTATCCAATCCGAACGTTTCCGAATATGTCTCGAATGAGACTCGAACCAAGTCAGAATAAAATCTAAAAAAAATTGGGGTATACTATCCGATTAATGCGCTAATACCTCTGGCAATTCCTCGATATCCACATCCCCATTTTCAGAAATGGAAATGAACTTAACGGGAACAACCTCGTTTACCAACAAAGGATCATAAGGCGTACGCACTTTCACATAGTTCTTGGAGAAGCCATGCATATAACCATCTTTGATATCACCTTCAAACAGAACCTCATCGATAGAGCCTAACTGTGATTCGTAGAAGGCTCTACGTTTCTTTTCTGAAAGGATATGCAACATCTTGCTTCTATCGCTTCGCTGGGCACCCGGTACGGCACCTTCCATTTGAGCGGCAATGGTATTTTCACGTTCTGAATAGGTGAATACATGCAGGTAAGAGGTATCCATCTCATTCAAGAAGTTGTATGTATCTATAAAATCCTCACGGGTCTCCCCTGGGAAACCGACGATAACATCCACCCCGATACAGCAGTTAGGCATCAGAGATTTGATCTTAGCAACGCGTTCGCTATACAGTTCACGTTTGTATCGGCGTCTCATTTGTGCTAGGACCTTATTGTTACCTGACTGTAGAGGCATGTGGAAATGTGGCACAAATCTTTTGGACTGTGCTACAAATTCGATGATTTCATTGGTCAATAGGTTCGGTTCAATGCTGGAAATACGGATCCTATCGATTCCTTCCACCTCATCCAATGCTTTCACCAGATCCACGAAGCGATCTTGGCGCTTGCCGTCACGGATGCCGTAGTCACCGATATTCACGCCAGTCAGCACGATTTCTTTGACGCCGGAAGCGGCAATCTCTTCAGCCTGACGCACGATGTCCTCAATCTTGCCCGAACGGCTGGCACCACGTGCCAAAGGAATCGTACAGAAGGTACAGGAATAATCACAACCATCCTGAACTTTCAAAAAGGTCCTGGTACGGTCGCCGATGGAGAATGCAGAAACAAACTGATTGGTTTCGTCGATAGGGGCATTATGGACCACTGCTTTTTCGTTCTTGGTCAGGTCATCGATATGTTCAATGATGTTGAATTTTTCGGCAGCACCTAAAACCATGTCCACACCCGGGATTTCAGAAATCTCCTTAGGTTTGAGCTGTGCGTAGCAGCCAACAATGGTAATATAGGCATTTGGGGAATGCTTCAGGGCTTCCTTTACGACCTTTCGGCACTTGCGGTCAGCATGATCGGTCACCGAACATGTATTGATCACATAAACATCTGCCGCGCTGTTGAAAGGCGTAGTTTCATAACCCGCATCCTTAAAGATACGACCTATAGAGGAGGTTTCTGAAAAATTCAGCTTACAACCCAACGTATAGAAAGCAACTTTTTTTCCCATAATATTTTGCAAAAATACACAAAATGATGCAAAATGTTAAGTATTGATGAATTGTGATATTTTAATGATTAACCTGGGATTGTAAAAAAACGGGAAACTTCCGCAAAGGCCCCAAAAAGCAAAATGCAATTTCAAAAAAAAGGGTATCTTCGTAGGAGAAAAAAATCAAGGGAAATCAATGAAACAATATTTAGACTTACTTGAACACGTATACACGACTGGTGTTGAAAAGACGGACAGAACTGGAACAGGAACAAAAAGTGTATTTGGGTATCAAATGCGTTTCAATCTAAAAGAAGGATTCCCCCTTGTAACGACCAAAAAGTTACATTTACGCTCCATTATCCATGAGTTGATCTGGTTCCTGAAAGGTGAGACCAACATCCAATATCTCAAGGAAAACGGTGTAAGCATTTGGGACGAATGGGCGGATGAGAACGGCAATTTAGGTCCAGTTTATGGTTCACAATGGCGTTCATGGCCTACTCCTGATGGCCGTCATATCGACCAGATTAGCCAAGTGATCAATCAGTTGAAAAAATCACCGGACTCCCGTAGGATCATTGTTTCGGCATGGAACGTAGCGGAAATCGAAAATATGGCTTTGCCTCCATGTCATGCCTTTTTTCAGTTCTATGTAGCGCCGGCGCAACCTGAGAAAGGGATCTTAAAACCGCAGCTATCCTGCCAATTATACCAACGCAGTGCAGATATTTTCTTGGGCGTACCGTTCAACATTGCTTCCTATGCCCTATTGACCATGATGGTGGCGCAGGTATGCGATATGGAAGCGGCAGATTTTGTCCATACCCTTGGTGATGCGCATATCTACAGCAACCATTTTGAGCAGACCGAACTGCAATTGTCACGCGATCCGAAACCACTTCCGCAAATGAAGATCAACCCTGATGTGAAAGACATCTTTGATTTCAAGTTTGAGGATTTTGAATTGGTGAATTACGAACATCACCCGCATATCAAAGCTCCAGTAGCTGTATAATAAAAACTAAAACATTTAAATGAGTTATCCTAAAGTTACATTTATTGTGGCGGCAGCCGAGAATAATGCAATTGGAAAAGGTAACCAAATGCCTTGGCATTTACCCAATGATTTCAAATACTTCAAGGCCAAGACCATGGATCATTCCATTGTCATGGGCCGGAAGACCTTTGAGTCCATTGGTAAAGCCTTGCCAGGCAGAAGGAATATCGTCATCAGCAGACAGCCTCAATTTAGGGCAGAGGAAGTTGATGTCGCAAACAGCATCCAAGCGGTAATTAATTATTGCAGGGATGAACAGGAAATATTTATCATCGGCGGAGCAGAGATCTACAAGCAATCCTTGCCCATTGCAGATGAAGTCCTATTGACCAGGGTGCACACCAATATTCCAGATGCGGACGCCTATTTTCCGGAACTGCCAGGGAATGAATGGGAGTTGGTCAGTCAAGATGCCCATCAGAAGGATGAAAAGCATAAGTTCGACTATACTTTTCAAGTTTATAAAAGAAAATAAGGGATGCCAAACAAGGTTTCCCTTTTTACGTTAAAGAATTATGAGTAAAAGCAGTATACAGTTCCAATTATCTTTTATTGAGCCTCAGGCACATTATGTGGAGGTCCGAATGATCCTTGAAGGATTTGACCAAGATTACCTTGACCTCAAAATGCCGGTCTGGACACCTGGTTCCTACCTCATCCGTGAATTTGCAAAAAACGTGGAGCAGATGAAGATGGAAGATACGAATGGTAACCTCCTTGAATTTGACAAGATCAACAAGAATACCTGGAGAGTTCATTCCAAGGGTTCGCAGGTAAAGGTATCCTATCGTGTTTATAGCTTTGAACGCTCCGTGCGTACCAATTTTGTGGATGACCAACATGCCTTTATCAGCCCAGCAGGGACTTTCCTGTTCGTGGACGGCTATTTGGACCATGCTTCAACGGTTCAGGTTGATCTGCCAAGTTTCTGGAAAAAGATATCTACAGGTTTGGAATTGGTAGAGGGCAAACTCAATCTCTTCTTTGCAGAGAATTTCGATATCCTTTTTGATTCTCCGCTGGAGATCGGTAATCAGGATAGCTGGACGTTCAATGCTGCGGGTATTCCCCATGAATTTGCGATGGTGGGAACGGCCAATTACGATAAAGATCGCTTGTCAGAAGATATCACAAAGATTGTGGAAGTTGAAACGGCGATCTGGGGATCGAATCCGAATGACCGATATGTATTTATTACCCATAATTATCAAAGTTCACACGGTGGTTTGGAACACTTGAACTCGACGGTCTTGGCAGCATCCAGGTCCGCTTATTCCAATAACATCACCTATAATAATTTCTTGAGCTTGGTAGCCCATGAGTATTTCCACTTATGGAATGTCAAGCGTTTGAGACCCGCGAACTTGGGTCCATTCAACTATGATGAGGAAAACTACACCCCATTATTATGGATCTTTGAAGGTTTTACCGCCTATTACGACAACCTAATTACTCGTAGATGCGGATTTAGGAATGAACAGGAGTATCTAAATGAATTGGTTTCGGAATTCAATCTGGTATTGAACCGCCCTGGACACAAGGTTCAATCGGTGGGTCTTTCCAGTTTTGATACCTGGATCAAACAATACCGCCCCGATGAAAACTCATCCAATGTCAGCATCTCCTATTACAACAAAGGAGCTATGTTGGCCACGATGATTGACATCAGCATCATTGCGAAGACCAATGGCAGCAAACGTTTGGACAATGTCCTGAAAGCGGCCTATGAAAAATATTACCTGATTGAGAACAGGGGAATCAGCGAAAAGGAATTCCAAGACTTGGCAGAAGAGGTTTCCGGAATCTCCCTGAAGGAGATTTTTGACGCGGTCTATACCACAGAAGAAATTGACTATAATGCTTATTTCAACGCGATAGGTTATCAATTCATTGACATCAATAAGGAAAACCAGACACCTAGCATAGGGATCAAGGTTTCGCATCAGGATGGACGTACCATCATCAAGAATGTTGACCGCAATTCCGCTGCTTGGCTGGATGGATTGAATGTAGATGATGAAATCGTGGCAGTCAACGGAAATCGCTTGGATCCGATGGGTAGAGAACTGGACCAGGCCGTGATCAACAGCAAGATTGGTGATCCTTTGCAGATCCTAGTCGCTAGAGATGGCCTGATGCGTGAAATCATGATCCAGTTGAAAGCTAGTGAAAAAGTTTCCTACGTTATTGAAAGAAAAGAAGACAGCACAGAAGAACAAAGAAGGTTAGGTAATATCTGGCTTTCTTTATAATCTTGAAAAGTAGAAATACCCAGCAATCGAATCCCTTTCGTTGCTGGGTATTTTGTTTTCGCTCATCCAAAGCAATTAACCACTCATTATCAATAATTTATTTGAATTTTTTCTTTATTTTTAATGGCACACAATTAACAGAATCGAACCTAAGACCAATTTCAGGTTCCGTACCGTTTAACCAATTACGGCCATGCAAATAAAACCCATTCAAAACCACAACCTATATGCCTATCGGCGTCTCCGAAGGGCAATTGGTTATCTAGGGATTTTTCTCCCAACCATTTTAGTCCTGCTATCTTTAATCAAATTCTTTGCGACCAAAATACAGCCCTCCATCAGCCATTATTACTATACCAACCTTCGGGAAATCTTTACGGGTACATTATGTGCTGTAGGCTTGTTTTTGATCTGCTATAAAGGAAATGGGAACAGGTCAATTCTCAAGAATGACAATTTACTTACGAATGTTGCCGGGATCATGGCTTTCGGGGTTGCTTTTATCCCAACAGATCCTATTTCGGACTCCTGCCTGAAATGTACCTTGATCAACTTTAGCTTAACTTGGTTACACTATGCCTTTGCGGCAGTGTTGTTTTCCATATTTGCCCTATTATCCATCAATGTCTTTACCATCGGGCAACAGAAAAACTCCGATATTCCGGTCAGTATGTTCAATGAAAACCGCATCTACAGATTCTGTGGCTATGGCATAATACTTTGCGTAGTTATGGTCCCTCTAAAGCTGTTCCCCTATTCTACCCTCGTTTTTGAAGCCTTAGCCCTTTGGATGTTCGGGATATCCTGGCTGATCAAAGGCAGAGCACTCGGGGACGAAGGCGTCATTGGCGAAAAAGTGTACCGGGAGCATAATGCGGTGGATACGGAGAAGGCACTTTAGAATTTAGTAGTTAGTATTTAGTATTTAGACTGTATAGCTTGCTATTTACCCTTACTAAATGGAAAACAATATCATTTTCAGAATTGCTGAATGATATTAAGGAGTACAAAGAAACGATGACGGAGCCCTAGGTCTAACTACTAAATACTTATCACTAAATACTTTAGTAATAAGTATTTAGTAGTTAATAGTTAGACTGTATAGCTTCCTATTTACCCTTACTAAATGGAAAACAATATCATTTTCAGAATTGCTGAATGATATTATGGAGTACAAAGTAACGATGACGGAGCCCTAGGTCTAAATACTAAATACTTATTACTAAATACTGTAACAACGAACAAGGCCTTGCTTTTTGAAGCAAGGCCTTGTTCGTTGTTAAAACGTGTATCTTATGGAGAATCCCACTCCATCCCAAATCCTGAATCCGCTTTCTTGAAGGAAGTCGAAATAAGGTTTGATATCTAGTGACAATGCTAGTGGAGCTTGCGGAATTTTGTATTCCACCCCTACGATACCATCAACACTCAGGGCCATTTCGGAATGTTTGTCAAAACGTTGCCCTTCTTTGTTGGTAAATGCTTTACTGGTATATGAACCTACCGAACCACCGAATCCCCAGAACCAGGAGAAATCATTGTATAATGGCAAGTGGTTTTCATAGAGACCTACCAAGCGGAACCTGCTGTATTCCGAGTTGCCCTGAATACTCAGAATTCCTTCCAAAGCCTTGTTAGGATTCATTGTATAACGATATGTTAATCCAGTAGCCGAACCAAATCTGGCACCGATGGCATGTTGAGATTGCAGCTGCGCGTTGGCAAGGTTAGTTGATGCAATAAAAGCGATAAAAACTAGTGTTAGTTGTAAGATTTTTTTCATTGAAAACAAATTTCTATTCCTCAAAAGTACTATTAATTTTTTAAACGCTTAAAACCGATTTTCGGTATAAGTAAAGTCAAAAATTATTCTGCAAGCATAGTTTTTCTTTAAAAAATTATATATTAGTCATTACCTAGATATGTATAACCAATTTTGTATTTTTAAGGGGAGATAAACATTATGAGCAATAATAAAAGATTATTTGATTTAATCAGTAACTATCAGAAGGAATTTTCCAAAGAGATCATGGTTGCTGGCCGCTCAAAGAATGGTTGGAAGACCTATTCCACCCAAGAGTTTGTAGAAATCATCGATAATATCAGCAAGGGATTATTGGCAAAAGGGATTCAAAAAGGCGATCGTATTGCCTTGATGTCCGGTAATAGACCGGAATGGAATTTCATTGACTTTGCCTGTAACCAATTGGGTGTGGCGACAGTGCCCTTATACCCTACCCTTTCCAATCAGGACCTGATCTATATCCTGAATGATGCTGGCGCAAAGCTTTTGTTTGTAAGCAATGAAGAACTTGCGAAGAAAGCTGACCTAGCATTAAAGGAAAACAACCAAGAGTTAGAGGTTTTTACGTTTGATGATATCCAAGACCGCAAGAACTATCTTGAGGTTCTGGGACTTGGTAAACAAAACGACCAGGACCTGCAAGCCCATAGAGATGCAGTTCAACCTGAGGATCTATTGACCTTGATCTATACTTCAGGCACAACGGGTAAACCCAAAGGCGTTTTCCTATCCCATAACAATATCATTTCCAATGTAGAGGCATGTAACCATTTGGTAACCGATGAATACAAGAAAGCATTGAGCTTCTTGCCATTATGCCACATCTTTGAGCGAATGGTAGTGTACCTGTACCTTTCCAAAGGGGTACAGATCTATTATGCGGAAAACCTGGATAATATCGTGGTCGACATCAATGATGTAAAACCAGATCTATTTACGACGGTACCACGTGTATTGGAAAAAGTATATGACAAGGTCGTTGAGAAAGGCAAGAACCTTACAGGCATCAAGAAATCACTGTTCTTCTGGGCATTGAACTTGGGCTTACGTTATCAAGAACCTAAAAAGAACTCCGGATTCTACAACTTCCAATTGGGCATTGCCAGGAAATTGATCTTTTCAAAATGGAAGGACGCATTAGGTGGAAACATCAAATTGATTATTTCTGGTGGTGCAGCTTTGCAGGAGCGTTTGGCAAGGGTGTTCTGGGCGGCAGGCATCAAGGTTTTGGAAGGTTACGGATTGACCGAAACCTCCCCGGTAATTGCCGTGAACTCCTGGAAGGAAGAAGATGTGAAGTTTGGAACAGTTGGACGCGTATTGGACAACCTGGATGTTAAGATCGCTCAGGATGGAGAGATCCTGGTAAAAGGACCAAGTGTGACCAGTGGCTACTACCATAACGATGAAGCGACCAAAGAAGCCTTTACCGAAGATGGATATTTGCATACCGGCGATATTGGTGAACTGACTCCAGATGGTTTCTTGAGAATCACCGATCGTAAAAAAGAGATGTTCAAAACCGCGGGAGGTAAATATGTTGCCCCTCAAGTTTTAGAAAACAAATTGATGGAATCTACCCTGATTGCCCAGGTGATGGTCATTGGTGAGAACCAACGTTTCCCTGCGGCATTGATCGTTCCGGCATATGAAGAGCTTGAAAAATATGCCAATCACAAGGGTATCAGCTTCAGTTCTAAAGAGGACTTGATCAAGAATACCGACATTTTATCTAAATACGAACAGGTTATATCACAGGCAATGGCTAACTTTGGGCATTGGGAGCAGGTGAAGAAGTTTAAGTTGTTGCCGAAAGAGTGGACCATCGACGCTGGTGAGTTGACTCCGAAGTTAAGCCTTAAACGTAAAGTTATCCTGCAAAAGAATGAAGAGGTAATAAAATCAATCTATTCTGAACAGGGATAATCTATGCTAAAAACAATTTGGACCAAGATAAAGGAATTCTGGCAACTACTATTGAATGCAGGTAATGCATTTGCTGATGACAACTGCATGAAGCTAGCCGCTTCACTTGCCTATTACACCGTATTCTCGATTGGTCCACTTCTGTTGATTTTAACATGGACACTGGGATTTTTCTATGGCAGTGCCCTAGATGGTAGCGAAGGTGCGCGTGAGCAGGTCATTGATGAGTTGAATCAATTGTTTGGAAAAGAAATAGCCACCTTGCTGGAATCTACCGTACATAATCTATCCCTTTCTAGCCGCTCCAATATTGGAATCATCGTCGGTGCAGGCACCTTGATGTTCACTTCGACCACTATTTTTGTGGATATCCAAAATTCAATCAATTCCATCTGGAAAGTAAAGCCTAAACCCAAGAAAGGTTGGTTGAAATTGATCATCAACAGGTTGATTTCATTCTCCATGATCCTAGGCCTGGTTTTCCTTCTATTGGCATCGTTGATTATCTCCAGTTTGATTGGCGTGATGACGAGCTATTTCAATCAGTTTATGGAGAATTGGGATATCAGTTTGATCGATTGGGTGAATACGGCCATTACCTTTTTGGTGATCTCGTCTTTATTTGGAATTATCTACGCCTTCCTTCCAGATGCGAAGGTTCGATTTAAGGATATATTGGGCGGAGCCCTTTTTACCGCATTGTTATTTATGTTCGGTAAGTTCCTGATCTCCTTATACCTTTCACAGAACATCACTGCCAGCTCGTATGGAGCCGCAGGATCCATTATTATCTTATTGGCCTGGGTTTATTACTCTGCTGCCATTCTGTACTTTGGAGCCGAGTTTACGAAAGAATACGCCATCAAATATGGCAAAGGAATTCAACCAGCTTCATTTGCTGTGTTGGTAAAACAGACGGAATTGGAAATTGACCCTGAAACTGGAATTAGGGAAGTAGTAAAGAAACATAGCGACCCAGTTCAGTAGTGGAAGATCAAAAAAGCATCCAATACATGTTATTGGCGGGCTTTTTCTTCGCCCTAATGAATATTAGTGTCAAGTTGGTTTCGCATCTTCCTACCATGGAAGTGGTACTTTTCCGTTCAGTCATCAGTCTGCTGGCTTCCTATGCCATCCTGAGAAAACAAAACATTCCTGTTTTTGGAAATAATAAGAAATTGCTGATTGCAAGGGGAATTGCCGGCTGTTTAGGGTTGGTAGGTTCTTTTTATACCTTGCAGAATATCCCATTGGCCTCTGCAGTGACCATCAATTATACAGCTCCTCTATTTACGACCATTCTGGGGATCTTCATGGTCAAACAGTATGTGAAGCCTATTCAGTTTCTGTTCTTTGGAATGGCGATCGCAGGTGTTTTGATGATGAAGGGTTTTGATTCCAGGATATCCAATTTTGATTTGGCGGTGGGCTTGATGTCTGCATTGTTTGCAGCCATTGCCTATAATATCATTGCGAAGATCAAAACCAGTGAGCATCCCTTGGTTATCATTTTTTACTTTCCATTGATCACGATTCCATTTGTCGGAATCTATAGTATTTTCGATTGGAAAACACCACAGGGCATTGATTGGTTTTATCTGTTATTGGTGGGTATCTTAACCCAATTGGCCCAATATTATATGACGCTTTCGTATCAGACCGCTAATCTTTCAAAGGTATCGAGTTTAACTTACCTAGGTGTGGTTTACGCACTGGGCATTGGATTCTTCTTTTTCGAAGAAACATACAGTTTATATTCCCTATTGGGAATTGGGTTGATTATCCTGGCCATTCTGTTCAACATGCGGGTAAAGACTAGCAAATAACTTTTGTATAACAACAGAAAGGGCAGCAATCTTAATTGCTGCCCTTTCTGTTTATAAGGAAATTCGTTATTTCACATTGTAATAGTAAATCTGTCTACCGACATTTCCCTGAAGGTCATTACCTTCCACGACTACCTTGTATTTACCGGTTCCATCAGCATTGAAGAATTCCAGGTTAACTTCACCTTTCGAATCTACACGTACATCTGGGTTCCAATAAACTGTTGTTCTGTAGTCATTGGTATTTTTTGACTCTGCTGTTGTATACTTCGGCTCGTAGAATTTACGTTCCTTCACATATCCTAGCGGATAGAAGTCGATTACGTTTGATTTAGGCAACATGGCTTCAATCTGCGCCATGGTCATACGAGGTTGTTTTTTCTCTTTCTTGGTGATGATCGAAACTACACCATCATTGTTGTACAGGTTTCTTACGGTACCCAGGTCATCACGCATAAAGATCTCGATAGCCTCGATATCAGCTACCTGAATCGAGTTGATGGAAGGCTCGTCTATTGGCATACCATTCAGGAAGAACTGTACGGGTACACGGCTGCCTTGGTTGAAATTTCTGGTGATATAATATTTCTGGGTATTGACATCATAGGTAATCCCTGTCAACATCGTATTTAAACACATGCTCAAGACATTACAGCCATTGAAACGGCTTCCTTCTATACGGTGTTCAGGCATGGATAGGCCCGTCAATGCCGAGAAGTCCTTACTGGTCTGCTTTTTCTCTTGGGTTGCTGTTACCACGACTTCCTCGATCAGGTTATGCGTCCTGAATTCCTTTTTGCTATTGTCAAGGTATGCTTTTAGGTTCTCATCGATATTCTGGATGTTTGCGGCCTTATTAGGATTAGCTTGATCAATCTCTGGGAATAGCGTTGGATCCAAGGTGATTACCAGACTTCTGAAGTTGTCATTACCTCGAGCATTCAAGGTAGCTTTCAGGGAATCCGAAAAGACTAGGTTTTCGAATGTATATCTACCTGAATTATCAGTATAAGCATCTTTTTTAATAGCAGCTCCTGGGATATTCAACAATAAACCACCATTAGGCTGGACACGTCCGGTATTTTGGCGAAGGACCCCAGTGATCGTAATTCCTTGTTCAGGCATGAACTTCACTTGCGGTAGTCTTCCGCTCACCAGATCCTTATATTCAAACCTTCTAAACCCTTGGGTCAACATTAAGGCATCCAAGGCTTCCAATCTGTTTTCGTTTTTAGGATTGAAGTAATAGTTTGGCTTTTCGATATAACCCTTTAAATCCGAGGCAACCAACATATTGCTGACAATACCTTTATCATTATCATCATTGTAAGGTACCTTGCTTTCATCGATGACAGCAACAGAGAAGTTACCAGGCAGGCTATCCACTTTGGTATCCAGGTTCAGTTTCATTTTCACCAGATCCTTTCTTGCATAGTCCGTTTTATCAGTAGACACTTGGATTCCGATCAGTTCCTGCGGTTGGATAAACACCAATCGCTCGGATACAGGTTGTCCATCAGGGGTCATCAATGTAATCTGTACGACACCGTTTGGTAATTCCTTTAAAGGAATTCTAACCGATACTGCCGGACTTTTAATGGAAGCTTGGGCAGCATAGATCAAATGTCCATTCAGTTGACCAAAAACATAGTAAGGTTTGTTTTGGATGGAGCTGAAATATTGATCATTGGTAACGAGTCCTAGGTTGATAAATTCATTATCCTGAGAAACAGCCACGACGTTGATCTTATCGTCTACAACGGCCGGAAGGTCCACAGTTTTCTCGATTCCATTACCTAAGGTCACGACAGCTTTGTAGGTTTCTCCGGAAACAGGAATCATGGTAAATGACCCCATACCCATGCCTAGATCTTCAAAGCTGGCAATCTCTTTCTTTTTGCTATCGATGATTTTCCCTTTAACCGGAACGGATGAGCCACCCGATTCCATGGCCTTAAAGGCAACCTTTTTGGAAACTCCAGAGATAAGGTCCCCTCCTTCTGGGAAAAACTGAATATCTACATCTTGATAGGCATTCGCCAAAGAATATTGACCTGTCTGTCCTTCATCCAATTGAACAACCAATCGGCCAGTCTTGAATTTATCTTTTTCCTTATGGGATAGGTTGATCGTGATCCGACCGAGGTCATCCGTTTCAGCCTTTCCTTTATCAAAGGCATCCCAACCATCATTGGCTTCCCAATTCAATTTTTTACGACCTAATGCCTGTCCATCTGGACCTCTGAATTGAATGGTGGCTTTGGTTCGGTTTCCTTCCTGTTGATAGGTGATATTGGCACCCATCTTTTTATTGATTGCATCACCAATTGGAACTACCTTATTGAAAAAGTAGCCCATATCAAAGTTCATCATCCACTTGCTATATGCCCTGAACCTATAGTTGTCCTGAGACCAAAACTGAGGATCAAGGACCAAATGTCCCTTTCCCGCACCTTCCTGCATGGGGATCCTTAGGGTCTGCATCAGAGAGTCCCTGCTGTTGATGACATCGACATAAACGATCTTGCTCGGGTCGTAATTAAATAGATTCGTATTTAGATAGGTTTTGAACCACAATGTATCTCCCACGGCATAATATGGCTTATCAAAGTGTAAATGCACTTTTTCTACTGGGTAAACCGAGAAATATTTTTGAACATTTTCTACTGCAGTATTGATTGGAATTGCAGGTTTTTCTTGGCCCTTAGCTGTGGTAAATAATAAGGTAAAAATTACGACTGCTAAAAGTAAACGATTAGTTAACTTCATCAATATTTAATTTTGAAAAAGCTAAATATATTGAATTTTTAGGGAACGAGGGAAGCCTTAAGGAAATTTAACAGATACCTACAGCAATGGCGCAAGCAATCGGCAAAGGGAATCCACTCCTCTCTTCCAAGCTTTTCTTTTTTTCCAATCCTTAATGGTAATCAGCACACAATTTTCACGGTCAATATCATACTGCTTTTCCATTTCTCTACAGAAATCTCGATTGGAGATAACAGCAGCAACTTCATAATTGATATAAAAACTTCGGAAATCAAGGTTGACAGTTCCTACATAGGCAATTTTGCCATCAATAATCGAGGTTTTCGCATGTAAGAAACCTTTTTCATATTGGTAGACCTTTACTCCTCTTTCCAGAAGTGGTTTGAGGTAGGAAAAGGTTGCATGTTGAACAAACCAGGAATCACCTTCAGCAGGGATCATCAATTCGACATCTACGCCGGCTGCTGCTGCCGTTTTAAGTGCGGTAGATAATTCTTCTGAAGGAATAAAGTATGGGGTACATAATTTAATGCTTTCACTAGCCTCTCCTATACTGATGAGCAATGCTTCCATATTAAATGGACCGATAGAACCAGGGTCACTGGAAGACAATGCCACTGCACTCAACTGATCGGTTACTACAGGAGTTTCACGAAGATATCCATCATCCAACTTAAAGGGTTTGCCGTCGGTCTGGTTCCATTGGTTCCAGAAGCTGATCTGGAACATAGACCCCACATTCCCAACGATCTTCACCGAGGTATCTCGCCAATACAGACCAAATTCATTCGGGTTGGCATAGCGATCTGAAATATTGATACCCCCAGTATAGCATACAAAGCCATCGATCACCGCAATTTTCCGGTGATTACGGAAGTTGGAGTTTGCCAACGAGGTAAAGGTCACAGGTAAGAAAGCCTGGAATTCTATTTTGCTATCTTTCTTTTTCCGCATGTACCGAACGACCTTTGGCGAGCCGAAGCTGTCCACGATCAGCCGGACAATTATCCCTTCATTGGCTTTCTTTTCCAGTAAGTCCAGGACTTGGGTACCAATATTGTCCAAATCAAAGATATAGAACTCCATATGGATGGAATGCTTGGCTGCTGCCAGGGATTCCAAAAGTGCAGGAAACATCTGTTCACCATTGACCAGGAGCGTTACTTCATTATTTAAGGTCGGTGTGGAGAGTTTTTCATTCTTGAGATAAGAATACACTCGGGATAGATCGCCGATCTTGCTCTGTATATTCCGAATGGACCATTGCATCAATGGCTCCAACCGCTGAAATTCCTTTTTCAACCGCAGGGTCTGTTCCTGGTTGATCCGTTTCATTTTCTTGACCTTTGAAAACTTCTGTCCAAAAAGATAATATAGGATTAGCCCCACAAAAGGGATAAAAACGATGACTAGTACCCAAGAAATGGTTTTGGTAGGATTTCGGTTTTCAATTAAGATGGTTATGATTACTCCAACATACATTATCGTTAATGGGATCCAGCCCCATATTTCCAGAAAATGTAAAACGGTCTTTAAGTGCTCCTGCATAGATAGAAATTATCTCTAATAACCAACTTAGCCCGTATTTGTTTTGAGACAAAAAACTAGGCTTCCATACAAGATAGGAAAGAAAATCAATTATGCACAATTCATTGCACCATCCATGTGCAATAAGGGGCTCAAATATGGGATATCTAGGTTAGCTCCCCTCAAGATGAACCAAGCACCCATAATCAGGAACAAAATAGGCAATACCGTAGAAAAACTGGTCTTAAAGATACGTTTCGGGAAGTTGCCGGCAAAAGAAAACACCAGCAATAAAGGTAGGGTACCTAGGCCGAACAGTAACATAAAAAGAAAGCTATTGGTCAAGGAGTCTGCATTTACGGCAGATGCCAAGGCCATATAGACCATTCCACAAGGCAGGATACCATTCAGTATACCGGCTATAAAACTTCCTCCAGGCCTATATAGCCATTTGCTCATAAACTTTGCAAAAGGTTGGATGGCTTTGGTCTGAATGGATGCGAGTTTCGATGAACTCTTGCCAAACATATAGAAAAGGCCAATGGCAAAAAGGATAATACCGGTAACCAGGCTAAAACCCTGCTGCCAACCTTGGATAGTGGCTGCATTTCCAAGTACACCTAACAGCAGGCCTAATAATCCATAGGTCAGGATGCGGCCAGATTGATAGAGTAATTTATTAAAAGTCGTTTTCCAGGAGATCTTCTGCCCTGCCTGAACGGCAAGCAGCAGCGGACCGCACATGACCGCACAGTGGATACTGCCCAAAAGGCCCATAAAAAACGCCAGATAATGATAAGTCATTTTATTGAATAAACACGGCGTGATCGGAAATGTAAGATTTATCCGAATGCAGCCAGTCAATTTCTAATTTCCAATTCCCTTTCTTGAAACTACCTACAGGCAGTTTAAACTGATTGTTTGCTGTATTGAAAGGTAATACTTGATCGAGGTTTTTGTCATCCAAGCGGGTAAACTTCAGGGTTCCTTTATTTCCAGCAGATGAAAACTCAATCAGTAAGCTGTCTTTGAGCAATTGAAGTCTTGGTTTAGCATGATCTGCGAGCAGGTTTTCTTTCTTATGGAAAGTTTCATCATAGTTCAGCCCTTTTTCGTAGTAGTCTGACTCGACCAAGGTATCTGAATCATGACTGACCATATAGATCCCTGCCCCAACAATAAATAGCATAAATGCCCCTAAACCAAATACTATCTTATATCCCCAGTTCATTTTATTTTTTTGCTGGAGGCGCAATAAATGTCGTCTCCATGGTTTCTAAAACTTTATCACCAACCTTGATATCCACCTTCACGTCAGTTTTATATTGTTTGATGGACTGCTGGTCTGCTATCAAAAATAAGCTTAATTTCGCACTTCCTTCACGGTTCAAATGGGAAATAGGATTCACCACCTGAATTTTGACCCCTTCTGTGGCACTAACCAAGTCGAAGTCTAGGTCCTTACTCGTCTTATTGATCACTTCCAAGGTGTACAAATTGGTCACCGTTCCATCGTCACGTTTTTGGTAGGTACTCCCTTTTGCACGCAATAGACGACCATCCACATCAGAACGACTGAAGATCATAAAACCAAAGATCCCCATCAATACCACCAGAATTCCGGTATATATGACCGCTCTGGTATTCTTCCTCTTACCTGCATCCTCCGTTTCCGTGCCTTCTGCTTCTGCCAAAGTATAGAATCCGATCAGACGTCTTGGCTTGTCAATCTTATCCATAACGGCATCACAAGCATCGATACAGGCTGTACAGGAAACACATTCCAATTGAGGCCCCTTACGGATATCAATCCCAGTAGGACATACATTCACACAGAGGTTACAGTCGATACAATCGCCTTTCTCTTCAGAAGAATCTTTTCTGATTTTTCCTCTTGGCTCTCCCCTTTTCACATTATAGGCAACTGTAACGGAGTTGTCGTCCAAAAGCACCCCTTGCAATCTACCATATGGACAGATACGTGTACAAACGATCTCTCTGACAAATGCGAACACGAAATAGAACACCAAGGTGAAAACAATAATAGATAGGAAACCTACAATATGGTTTTCAACAGGATCTGTGACGATCTTGTAAAGTGCATCCACCCCAATAATATAGGAAAGGAACAGATTGGAAATGATAAAGGATATCAGCAGAAAAACAGTGTGCTTCAGAAACTTCTTCCAAGCCTTGACATCGGTATCAGGACCTTCATTCAATTTTTTCTGTTGGGTCCAGTCACCTTCGATCAGGTATTCGATCCTTCGGAATATGAGCTCCATAAATATGGTCTGCGGACAAGTCCAACCACACCATACACGGCCATAGACAGCAGTAAACAGGACGATACAGACCAATACGATCAGCATCCCAAACAGGAAGATATGAAAGTCTTGTGGGTAAAAGATGTTACCAAAGATGGAGAACTTCCTTTCAATGATGTTGAACATCAAGAAAGGGTTTCCGTTTATTTTTAGGATGGGACCTAAAAAGAAGAACAGTAGTAATCCGTAGCCAACAACCTGTCGATAGTTAAAGAATTGCCCGCTAGGTTTCTTAGCGTATATCCATTTTCTTTTCGATTTATCTATTTGGTTTTGTTGATTGGATTCATTTACTACTGTTCCCATGATTTTTTAATATTTATTATTTTGTTGCTGTACTATCTGCTGGAGCTTCGCCTTCAGCAGCAGGAGCAGCACCTCCTTCACTTTCGTATGCAGTGACTTCAACGCCTTCTGCACCTTTTGGATTTGCAGGTTTGGTATCTCTCAAAGTGAGGATAAAGTTACTTACCTCTGCAATTTGCGCTGGTGTCAAGGTTTGTTCCCAAGGCACCATTCCTTTTTCCGGAACACCATATTTTACGGTTTTAAAGATGTCCTTGATCTCGCCACCGTGCAACCAGAACCTATCGGTCAAGTTAGGACCAATGGTACCTTCCCCATTTGCACCGTGACAGGCAGCACAGTTCGTTGTGAACAATGCCTTACCATTTGCTGCCAGCGTTCCAGTTTCATCCACCTCGATGGTGTTTTCATCAAAGGAATTTGCAGACTGTGCCAAGAACTCTTGTTTTTCAATCTCTGCTTTTGCCATCTCGCGTTCGTATTCTTGGTCTTGGTTCAATCCCCAACCGAATACCTGGTAAATCAATAGGTATACCACCGCAAAGACTACAGAAGAATAGAACAAGGCGTTGAACCATACCGGAATAGGATTGTTCAATTCCTCAATTCCATCGTATTCATGGTTTTTGATCACCATGTCTTTTTCTTCCTCCAGAGGTTTCAAGCCCATGATATAGTTCCATGTGCTCTTCCAGTAATTCTTTCTGGACAGTTTCCTTTCCGCTTTTTGGCGTTCTTCTTCTTTGACAACTTCTGGCATAGTCACCTTCAACATAGACCTCAAGGCCTTGTTGATGGTAATGGCAGCAGCCAATACAGCGATCAATACGAAGAATACGGCTAGATAGAAAATATCGTTATATAAGTTGCCTGTACCAATCGCAATCAGCGTTCCTGATACACTGCTCAGTATTAATATTAGATTCATATACGTTCAGATTCAGGTAAGTTATCATTCTGTTTATCGGATTCATCAAATGGTAATCCTTTCATGTAATCCACAAAGCTTTTCTTCATGGTAAACAGCATAATGGCTACCAGGATAAAAAAAGTCAAGAAGATTAACAGCGAGATGATCAAGTAAATCTCATCTCCATGTAAGTTTGTGATTTGTCTCCACATAGCTCTTTCTTTTTTGTGTTACATTAATTGTTTTCTGCTACTTTATTCGCGTCATCTGCTTTCTTAGGCTCAGCCTTGATGTCTGTACCCAAGCGTTGTAGATAGGCGATCATCGCAACGATCTCTTTATTTGGTTCAACCTGAACATCGTTTGCAGCTAAATCTTTCACGATGGCTTGTGCTTGCTTTTCTGCATGTTCAACAGCATTGTTGATTTCATCATCCGAATAAGGCACCCCTAGTTTCTTCATCACCTTCATCTTACCGGTTAGGTATTTGTAGTTGATATCTTGTTCGATCAACCATGGATATGGAGGCATGATACTTCCTGGCGAGGTGATGGTTGGATCCAACATATGGTCATAGTGCCATTTGTGCGGATATTTACCACCGATACGGTGAAGATCTGGTCCGGTACGTTTCGAACCCCATAGGAATGGATGGTCATAAACGAACTCTCCAGCCTTACTGTACTCACCATATCGTGCAGTTTCCGAACGGAATGGACGAATGGTCTGCGAGTGACAGTTCACACATCCCTCACGGATATAGAGGTCACGTCCGGTCAATTCCAAAGCGGTATACGGTTTCACCGAAGCAATTTTAGGAACGTTGTTGGCCACTGTAAAGGTTGGGATCATCTCCACGATACCCCCGATAAGGATAGCGATCAATGACAACACCATAAACAGGATAGGCTTACGCTCTAAACGACGGTGAGCAGATTTTTCTGTTTTTTGTATAGGCTCCAATGCCGGTGCTTCTGCTGGCTCATTGGCAACCAAAGAACCTGTTTTGATGGTCTTAACCAAGTTATAGGTCATCATGATTACCCCTGTAAGGTAAAGAATACCACCTACAGCACGCATCATGTGCATTGGAAGGATTTCCAAGGTAGTAGCCAAGAAGTTAGGGTATTTCAATACACCTTCTGGCGTAAAGTCTTTCCACATCAAACCTTGTACTACTGCTGCCCAATATAAAGGAATAGCATAGAACAAAATACCTAATGTACCGATCCAGAAGTGGGCATTCGCCAATTTCTTAGAGTACAGTTGCGTTTTATAGATCCTAGGGATCAACCAATATAGGATAGCGAAGGTCATGAAACCGTTCCATCCTAGGGCACCGATATGCACGTGTGCAACGATCCAGTCCGTAAAGTGTGCAATAGCGTTAACTTGTTTCAAGGATAACATAGGTCCTTCAAAGGTTGCCATACCATAACAGGTCAGTGCTACAACCATGAATTTCAAGATAGGCTCAGTCCTAACTTTATCCCATGCACCACGTAAGGTCAATAGACCGTTGATCATACCACCCCAACTTGGAGCGATCAACATAATGGAGAATACAACACCTAAAGACTGTACCCAGCTTGGTAAAGAGGTATACAATAAGTGGTGCGGTCCGGCCCAGATATAGATAAAGATCAAGGACCAGAAGTGTAGAATACTTAATTTATAGGAATATACAGGGCGGTTAGCCATCTTAGGCAAGAAGTAGTACATCAGTCCTAAGAAAGGAGTCGTAAGGAAGAATGCTACCGCATTATGCCCGTACCACCATTGTACCAATGCATCTTGAACACCTGAATAAACGTAATAACTTTTCCACATACCCACTGGCATCTGAATGGAGTTCACGATGTGAAGAACGGCAACCGTAACGAAAGTCGCAATGTAGAACCAAACGGCCACATACATATGTCTTTCTCTACGTCTGATGATCGTTCCGAACATGTTGATACCAAACACTACCCAGATAATGGTAATGGCAAGGTCAATTGGCCATTCCATTTCTGCATATTCATGCGAACTGGTCAAGCCTAACGGAAGGGTAATTGCTGAGGCTACAATGATCAATTGCCAACCCCAAAAGTGGATCTTACTAAGTAAATCGCTAAACATCCTGGCCTTTAAAACCCGCTGCATGGAATAATAAGCCCCCATAAAAATGGCGTTTCCTACAAAGGCAAAGATTACTGCGTTGGTGTGTAAAGGTCGAATACGTCCGAATGTGGAATATTGAAGTCCAAAGTTTACCTCTGGCCATACCAACTGCAAGGCTGCGATTAGCCCGACAGTCATCCCGACGATCCCCCAGATTACAGTTGCGATTCCAAAATCTCTGACAATCTTGTTGTCATAATTAAATTGCTCTACCTGCATTATTCTTATATATTAAGTTAACGATTCAAAATTACCAGTCTGCCCATGACATTCTAATGATAATGAGAAGCAAGAAAATGTGATTTCAATCACTTTTTTATTTGGGAAAGTGGCAATCGCAAAAACGGATAACCAAAAAGAAGGTGTAATAGGTACTTTAGGTCTTCATAATCTTATTGAGGACCAGGTTCAATTTCTGATCATTTCGAAAAATTGGGATACGGCAAATAGCTTCTCTTTAGTTTTCCTCCAATCCACTCAATACGCTTTTCATTAGGTCAACAAAAAATCCCCGAAAGGGATTTCATTATTTTAAATTTAGGTAAATTCTACTAAACATAGGATGATTAGGCATATTAATTTTCAAGTATTTGTTTAGTGATAATATACCTATTAAATAAGGCACAAAAAAAGGAAACCTCTGGGTTTCCTGATTTGGTATTGTTCATAAAATTAGGCTTTCGCGCTTTATGTCGTTTCCAAGATTGCTTTCATGGAAATGATCTTATAGACGTAGGCTGCAGTTTCCGAATTCAATTTCAAGTCATAATAGTTGTCTTTCTTTTGTCTTCTTAGGGAAGCTCTCAAACTTCCGCCACCAACGTTATAAGCTGCTGCCGCTAATGTCCAATCACCGAACTCTTTGTGCAATGATTTCAGATATTTTGCTGCCGCATGTGTAGACTTAATCAAGTCTAAGCGCTCATCCACACTACCATTCACTTTCAATCCATATAAACGGGCAGTTGCCGGCATAAATTGCCAATAGCCACCAGCTCCTTTATGAGAAGTTGTTTTCGGGTTCAGGCTACTTTCAACTACAGCAATGTACTTGAAGTCTTCAGGAACACCATAACTTTTCAGGATTTTTGCAATGCGGGGAAGTAATTGATCCGCTTTTTTGTGAATGTGATGTGAGGGCTTTTTTAGATAAGCAAACCTACTCAGGTACTTGTCTAGTTTTTTCTGTACAGTAACTTCTTCCAATGGAATATCAGTTTCTGCAAAAGAGAGCTGACTATAGGGGTCGTTTTCTGCCTCTTTTTTAGCCAATGTTTCCGAAATATTGGCTTTCATCGAGTGGTCCAATGCCTTTCTAAAAGGATCGGCCATCTCTGGTTGGGGTTTGGAGTACAAGTTTGACATTAACATTAACATCAAAAGCGCACTACTACATAATACTCTTTTTTTAACCATTCATTCCCTTACTGCCACCCTATCCACGGAACTTGTTTAAACCGATCAAAAAGTAGCTTGGTGAAAAATCAAGCTCCAAAAGTACAGCTTATTACTTTAACGCACAAACAATAGTATTAATAAAGAAAGTTAATTAAAGTTAAAACCAAGTAAAACCTACGTTAAAACCACTTTAAACTACTTTTTCAAGAAAACCTCAAATTGTAACATTTTTGGGCTATTTTTTATTCTTCAAAAGCTCATGCAAACATATATTGACCTAAATTGAGGTTTTGAACCGAAAAAACAAACAATCCTAGCAACCAAGAAACTGCAATTTCCCTAGGTTTTTCCTTACAATCCCTAAATCGCTATAAATTAGATTATTAGGCCTCCATGAAGCTTAAAGCGAGTTTTAAGCAATGTTATTGTATAAGGAATCTAATATTTAACAAAGTATTGTGTTTAAATGCTGAATGAGTGAAAAAATTGCCTATCTTTGTGGCTCATTTTTTCGAATTATGCCATTCAATAGCAAAAGGAACAGTCGAGACGACAACTCCAGAAAATCAAGAAGCAGTTCAGACGGCTTCAGAAACAACAAAAAGGACGATAAATCATCCTTCGATTCATCGAGAAGTTACAAATCCGACAAATTTAATCGTGACTCAAATTCTGACAAAAGCAGATTTGACAAAGACTCCAAGTTTGGAAGAGATTCCAAATTCAACAAGGATTCTAAATTTGCCAGAGACTCCAAATTCAATAAAGACGGAAGACCTGACAGAGACTCCAAGTTCGGAAGAGACAATAAATTCAACAAAGATTCTAGACCTGACAGAGATTCCAAATTCGGAAGAGACGCCAAATTTGACAGAAGCTCCAAATTCGGAGCTGATGCTAGACCTGACAGAGATGCTAGACCAGATAGAGATTCAAAATTCAATAGAGAGGAAAGACCGGAAAGAAAATCAAGGTACGGCGATGAAGCTACACCTAAAAGAGGTTCTAAATTCGGAAAGGACTCAAAATTCAATAGAGATGGTAAGTTTGAAAAACCTTTCAACTCAGACCGTCCATATAAAAAGTTTGATGGAAAAGGAAAGGACTTTGGAAACAAACGTTTTTCCCGTGACAATGATGAAAGATCAGATCGCGACTTCCGCAAAGACAACTTCAGAAAACCTAAGCAAGAGAAAAACTTCAACGCTGAGGATGATGGTTTGATCCGTTTGAACCGTTATATCTCTAACTCAGGTATCTGTTCACGTAGAAAGGCTGATGAGCTGATCGAAGCTGGAGTTATTTCAGTAAACGGTGTTGTGGTTACTGAATTAGGAACCAAGGTTGATCCTGCCAAAGATGAAATCAGATATAACGACGAACGTCTGAAACGTGAGAAAATGGTATATGTACTTTTGAACAAACCAAAAGATTATATCACCACCACTGATGATCCTCAAGAGCGCAAAACCGTTATGCAACTGGTTTCTAAAGCGACTAAAGAGCGTATCTATCCAGTAGGACGTTTGGACAGAAACACCACCGGTCTTCTTCTGTTGACCAACGATGGCAACCTAGCTGAGAAATTATCACATCCAAGAAATAACATCAGCAAAATCTACAATGTGGAGTTGAGCAGGAGCCTTAGCCAAGGAGATTTCAACAAGATCGAATTCGGTATTGAACTGGAGGATGGCTTTATCAAACCAGACGACCTTAGCTTCGTTGTAGGAGGCTCAAAAAAGGAAGTTGGCATTCAGATCCACAGCGGTAAAAATAGGGTCGTAAGACGCATATTTGAGTCCCTAGGTTACGAAGTTGAAAAACTTGACCGTGTGGTTTATGCAAACCTGACCAAAAAAGATCTTCCTCGCGGACGTTGGAGATACCTTGAAGAGAAGGAAATCATCCAATTAAAGCATTTAATGAAATAGCATACAAGGCGCAATTGGATTGCGCCTTTTTTATTTGAGCCCACTTTCGTATTTTTAACAAAATTAGATTTGATATGACAGACCCTAAATGTTTAACGTCGGTGGCTGAATTCCATAAAACATTTCAGCACCCGATTTTAGATCAACCTACAATCCCTTCAGAAACTCGTTGCAAACTGAGAGTATCCTTGATCGCGGAGGAATTGAAAGAACTTGAAGAGGCTATTCAGGACAAAGATCTAGTAGAGATCGCCGATGCCCTTTGTGATATTCAATATGTACTTTCTGGAGCCATCTTGGAATTTGGATTAAAGGATAAATTCAATGACCTGTTCAATGAAGTTCAGCGCTCTAACATGAGCAAAGCCTGCAAAACGGAACAGGAAGCCATAGAAACCCAAGAACATTACCTAGCCAAAGGCGTCGAATCTTATTATAAGGAAATCGATGGCAAATACTTGGTGTTCAGAAAAGGCGATGACAAGACCTTAAAATCAATTTATTACTCTCCAGCTGATCTAAAGACCATCGTTGAGCAATAATAAAACATAAGCTTAAAAGAAAAAGGATGCCAATTGGCATCCTTTTTCTTTATATCGTCAGGTCAGCTTCTCTATAGGCCGAACCTTGTTTCACTCCTCTTTCTTCCAATCCCTTATCAATCTTGGTCTGAATACCCGATTTAGGAAATCCCCAATTAGGTGCAATCAGCAATTCCTTATCTGCAATACCAAATATCCGTTGGATAATGATATCAGGTCTCAATAATGGAATAAACTTGGCCAAGAAATCGGTATACTCTTCTATGCTGAACAAATGGAATGGTTCACGCTTATATTTTACACCCATGATAGAACCCTCCACGATATGTAGGTGGTGCAATTTCACAAACTTGATCTTGGGATGCTTATTGATTTCATCGGCATACTTCAGCATCATTTCCTCCGTTTCCCAAGGAAAGCCAAAGATCGTATGAACACAGAGTTCCAAGGAGGTATTTTCCAACATCTTCATCGTTGAAATAAACTCATCGTGCGAACATCCCCTGTTGATGCGTTCCAAGGTATCATTATAGATCGATTCCATGCCCATTTCCAGGTCCACATCATACCGATCGGTATAACTTTCCAATAATGCTATCTTCTCAAAATCCAAACAATCCGGACGCGTACCGACCGAAAGACCTAAGGTATGCTCCGGACAGATACTCAAGGCCTCATCATACATCATCTTCAGGAGATGTGTCGGTGCATAGGTATTGGTATTTGGCTGGAAATAGATAATGAACTTCTCAGCTCCATAGCTATTTCTCGCGCGTTCGATACCATTTTCTACCTGCTCCCTGATCGATGGGATCTTACGGGCCGTATCAGGCGTAAAAGAATCTACATTGCAGTAGGTACATCCACCATAACCCTTGCTACCATCACGGTTCGGACAGGTAAAATTACCATCTACGATAACCTTAAACACCCGTTGTCCGTCGTATTTTTCTTTCAGATAAGCCCCATAGTGGTTATAAGGCTTAATACCATTGTCTAATTGTGTACCCATTGAAATGCAAAGATAAGGAATTTTGGAAGAAATAAATGATTTGAGTTTAAGCGAGTTGTGGGAAATAGGGTTTGAACCAGGATGGAAAGGATGGTTTTGAACCAGGATGGAAAGGATGAGAGGATGGGCCAAGAACTGGGAACGGACCAGGATTAATGGGATGGGAGGATATTCCAGGAGCAGGATGGATAATATGGCGACGGAACGGATCCGCCTCCCTACCGGCATACCTTATTACCAATTGCCCCTAAAAACAGAAAGCCCGCTGTCTGTTGACAGCGGGCTCCCGTATAAAATTAGGCACCGACCTACTCTCCCACCTGTTACGGCAATACCATCGGCTCTGGCGGGCTTAACTTCTCTGTTCGGAATGGGAAGAGGTGGACACCGCCGATATAGGCACCTGAATACCTTTTTGTACATGCCCCCATCTAGGGGACGGTACATTGACATGTTATTGGAAGAAAAGATCAGAAAAAGAGAGAGGACAACAGGTCTATCCGCATTGGAAAGCTTCGGGCTATTAGTACCACTCGGCTTTGGTCTCTCAACCTTTACACCTGTGGCCTATCGACGTCGTAATCTCCGACGACCCTTGTGAGGAAGTCTCATCTCGTGGCTAGTTTCGCACTTAGATGCTTTCAGCGCTTATCTATCCCGGACGTAGCTACCCTGCCGTACACCTGGCGGCATAACAGGTTCACCAGCGGTCCGTCCAACCCGGTCCTCTCGTACTAAGGTCAGATCCACTCAAACTTCCAGCGCCCACAACAGATAGGGACCGAACTGTCTCGCGACGTTCTGAACCCAGCTCGCGTGCCACTTTAATGGGCGAACAGCCCAACCCTTGGGACCTTCTCCAGCCCCAGGATGTGACGAGCCGACATCGAGGTGCCAAACCTCCCCGTCGATATGAGCTCTTGGGGGAGATCAGCCTGTTATCCCCAGAGTACCTTTTATCCTTTGAGCGATGGCCCTTCCATACAGAACCACCGGATCACTATGTCCGTCTTTCGACCCTGGTCGACTTGTAGGTCTCACAGTCAAGCAAGCTTATGCCATTGCACTCCACGTACGGTTACCAAGCGTACTGAGCTTACCTTTGAAAGCCTCCGTTACCTTTTTGGAGGCGACCACCCCAGTCAAACTACCCACCAAACAATGTC